>NZ_JCAFTA010000003.1:0-396065 GCF_059369815.1 Stenotrophomonas sp. YJH_SMC_27
CGCTTGCTTTAAAACAATTAATAGTTGCTTGATCAAACGTCTGCAAGATGGACAATCATCCTTCCTGCAGGCGCCTTCACAAGATACCTGCGCATACTTTCAAAGATCCGGGGAAGTGGCCTCAGCGCCGTTCCCGTGTGCCGCGAAGTTTCCTTCGTAGCGAGCCGCCCATTATGCCAGACTTTTTCAGTCCGTCAACACCTTCGTTCGATCATCTCGTTCGGCGGTGGTGGGCGCCCTGGCGTCGCTGAAGCCCCTTGGTGGCGACCCCTGCGACGGGGGAGGAGAAGTATGTCCCCATTCCCATCATTTGTGAAGGGGGTGTGGCGATTTTTTTCACCGGATGTTGCATCTGTTCATGCGCCGCGCTGCGGTAGGACCCCGTGAAGAGCAGCCGAGCGTGGGCTTGGCTCTACAAGAGCATAAGGAAGGGCCGGCTGGCGCCGGCCCTTCCTTGATGTCAGGCAGCGATCAGGCGTACGCGGGCGAAGGTGCGCTTGCCTACCTGCAGCAGGCCTTCGAAGCCCGGCTGCAGCACCTGCTGGCCGTCTTCGACCACTTCGCCATCCACCTTCACCGCACGCTCCTTGAGCTTGCGGTTCGCTTCGGAGTTGCTCGGAGTCAGGCCGGCCGCGGTCAGCAACGCGGCGATGCGCAGGCCCTCGGCCGGAATCGCCACCTCCTGCAGCGGCAGCTGGGTGATGTCGCCCTGCCCGGTCACCGCCGCTTCCCAACCGGCGATCGCCTGTTCGGCCGCCGCGGCGTCATGGAAGCGGGTGGCCAGTTCACGCGCCAGGCGCAGCTTGACCACGCGCGGGTTCAGGCCGCCATTGGCCACCTGCTCGCGCAGCTGCACGGCCTCGGCCTGGCCGATGTCGAAGGACAGCAGCTCGATCCAGCGCCACATCAGGGTGTCGTCCACCTTCATTGTCTTGGTGACGATGTCGATGGCCGGCTCGCTGATGCCAATGTAGTTGCCCAGCGACTTGGACATCTTGTTGACGCCGTCCAGGCCTTCCAGCAGCGGCATGGTCAGCACCACCTGCGGCTTCTGGCCGTGGTGTTCCTGCAGGCCACGGCCCATCAGCAGGTTGAACTTCTGGTCGGTGCCGCCGAGTTCGACGTCGGCCTCCAGGGCCACCGAGTCGTAGCCCTGCACCAGCGGGTACAGGAACTCATGGATGGCGATGGACTGCTGGGCGGCATAGCGCTTGGCGAAATCGTCGCGCTCGAGCATGCGCGCCACGGTGTGCTGGCCGGCCAGACGGATCATGTCGGCCGCGCCCATCTTGCCGAACCACTCCGAGTTGAAGCGGACTTCGGTACGGCTGCGGTCCAGCACCTTGAAGACCTGCTCCTCGTAGGTGCGGGCGTTGGCCAGCACATCGTCGCGGCTGAGCGGCTTGCGGGTCAGGCTCTTGCCGGAAGGGTCGCCGATCATGCCGGTGAAGTCGCCGATCAGGAAAATGACCTGGTGGCCGAGGTCCTGGAACTGGCGCATCTTGTTCAGCAGCACCGTATGGCCCAGGTGCAGGTCGGGGGCGGTGGGGTCGAAGCCGGCCTTGATCCGTAGCGGGCGGCCTTCCTGCAGGCGCGCACGCAGATCCTCGAGCTTGAGGATCTCGTCGGCACCGCGGCCGATCAGGGCAAGGGCTTCTTCAATCGAGGACACGTGACTACTCCCGGCAACGCCGATTCTTCTGTGGGGTGTTAAAGCAAAGTTAACCCGATTGGCTTCACAAAAGCCAATGGGCACAAGGGTTTGACGCGCTTTTATCAGGTGTCTATGGTAACCGGCGATCAGGCCCGCGCTCCCGGGCTGCAAGGAAAGAACCGCCGATGCACAACTCCGAACAAGGGCGCGCACGCAAGCAGCGCTTCCAGGAACGCCTCCACGTCCTGCACGACAACGCCCTGCATCGGAAGCTCAGGCAACACCTTCCCGCGGCCTTCAATGAGCGCTGGACCCGCCGCCACTGGGTGCATGCCAGCCTGTTTGCCACCATCGGCGCCCTGGTGGCGACGATCGTGCCGGGCTTCTCGCACACCATCGACGCCCCCTTTGCCGACAGCCATACCAGCCTGGCACTGCCGTTGCCGCCGCTGACCATGGCCCGCCAGCAGCAGGTGCCGGGCGACAGCTGGCAGGTGCTGCGCGTGCAGCGTGGCCAGACCCTGAGCGACCTGTTCGACAAGGCCGGCATTCCGGCCACCACCCTGCACCGGGTACTGGACCACCCGGGGGCGCGCGAGGCGCTGACCAAGCTGCGCCCCGGTGCCGAGATAGCCTTCGACATGCCGCTGTCCGGCGACCTGCGCAGCATCCGTTTCGACCGCGATGCCGACAACCGGGTGGAACTGAGCCTGGTTGGCGATGACATCAAGGAGAAGGTGACCCGACGCGAGACCTCCACGCGCACCGTGGTCACCAGCGGCGAGATCACCAGTTCGCTGTATGCCGCGGCCCGGCGGGCCGGGCTGTCGCCCTCGGCGATCGCGACGATGACCGACGAGATCTTCAAGTACGACATCGACTTCTCCAAGGACCTGCAGCCGGGCGACCGCTTCAGCGTGGTGATGGATGAAACCTGGCGCGAAGGCGAGAAGGTGGACACCAGCAAGATCCTGGCGGCGACCTTCACCACCGGCGGCAAGACCTATTCCGGCTTCCGTTTCGACCGCAACGGCAAGGCCGAGTACTACGACATCAACGGCCGTTCGTTGAAGAAGAGCTTCATCCGCATGCCGATTCCGTTCGCGCGGCTGAGCTCGACCTTCGGCGCGCGCAAGCACCCGGTGCTGGGCAAGATGCGCATGCACAAGGGGGTGGACTACGCCGCGCGCACCGGCACCCCGATCATGGCCGCCGGCGACGCCCGCGTGCAGTTCGCCGGCGTGCAGCGCGGCTATGGCAACGTGGTGATCCTCGATCACGGCCGCGGCCATACCACCCTGTACGGGCATATGTCGCGCTTTGCGAACATCAAGACCGGCCAGCGCGTGGCCCAGGGCACGGTGATCGGCTACGTCGGCTCGACCGGCCTGGCCACCGGCCCCCACCTGCACTACGAATTCCGCGTCAACGGCGAGCACCGCAACCCGCTGACCGTGACCATGCCGCCGCCGGAGCCGCTGAAGGGCGCCGAGCTGGTCGCCTTCCGCGCGCAGACCGCGCCGGCGATGGCCCGCATCCAGGGCATGGAGAAGCTGATCTACGCCGATGCCAGCCCGGCACCGACCAGCCGCGACGAGGCCGCCACCGAGGTTGCCAGCGCCAAGGACAAGCAGGCAACCGGCCGCAAGCGCGGCTGAGCCCCTTCGTTGACGAAGAAGGACGCGGCAGCACAAGCTTGCCGCGTCCTTTTTTTATGCCTGCCATGAACACACCTGCCGACGCTGACGCTCCCCTGTACCTTGGCCTGATGTCGGGCACCAGCGCCGACGGCATCGATGCCGCGCTGGTGCAGTTTCCCGCCGACGGGGGCTGCCGCTTCGTGCACGGGTTGACCGCCCGCTGGGAGCCGGTGCTGCGTGCGCGGCTGGTGGCGCTGGGTGAAGGCGGCCCGCTGGACTCGCTGGAGGAACTCGGCGAGCTGGATGCGCGCATCGCGATCAACTTCGCCGAGTCGGCCAACCAGCTGCTGGCCGAAGCCGGCGTGGACCGCAGCCAGGTGCGCGCGATCGGCTCGCACGGCCAGACCGTGCGCCACCGCCCGCTGGCCGATCCGGCGTTCACCGTGCAGCTGGGCGACGGCAACCGCATCGCCGAGCTGACCGGAATCACCACGGTGTCCGACTTCCGCCGCCGCGACCTGGCAGCCGGTGGCCATGGCGCACCGCTGATGCCGGCCTTTCACCTGGGCATGCTGGGCACCGCCGATGAGGACCGCGCGGTGCTCAACCTGGGCGGCATCGCCAACCTGACCCTGATCCCGCGCGAAGGTGCGGTGCGTGGCTTCGATACCGGCCCGGCCAACGCGTTGATGGATGCCTGGTGCCAGCGCCATACCGGCCGCACCTTTGATGCCGACGGCGCCTACGCCGCCAGCGGCGCGGTGGACGAGGGCCTGCTTGCCGGCTGGCGTTCGGACCCGTGGTTCGCGCTGCCGCCGCCGAAGAGCACCGGGCGCGAGCAGTTCCACCTGGCCTGGGCCGAGGCGCACATGGGGGAAGGCCAGTACGCCGCCGCCGATGTGCAGGCCACCCTGCTGGAGCTGACCGTGGCAACCGTGGCCGATGCGCTGCTGACGCAGCAGCCGCAGACCCGGCGCCTGCTGGTCTGTGGCGGCGGGGTACGCAACCGGCAGCTGATGACGCGCCTGGCGGCGCGGCTGCCGGGAGTGCAGGTGGAGTCCAGCGCGGTACACGGGCTGGACCCGGAATACGTGGAGGCGATGGGTTTTGCGTGGCTGGCGCAGCGGACCATGGAGGGACTGGCCGGCAACCTGCCGAGCGTGACCGGGGCCAAGGGGCCGCGGATCCTGGGGGCGATCCACCTGGCGTGAGCTGGCGCCATCCACGCATGGCGTGGATCTACCGGGCAGCCGCGCGTGGGCTCGGCTCTACAGCATTGCGGCGCGGCCGCTAATCGAAGCCCTGCCCTGCCGGCAGGGCCTGCAGGGCGGCGATGGCGTCGGAGAGTGCGTCCACTTCGGGATCGCCGAAGCCGGAGCGGACCTCCAGTTCACTGCTGAACAGGCCCTGCTCCAGCAAGGCGGCGCAGGTCTGTTCGTGAGTCCAGCCGCGGGCGACCGCGACGCGTTTGATGCGTTCCAGCAGCAGCGGGTCCAGGTCCCGCAGCACAACGTCGGCCATGCTCGCTTCCCCGTTCGCAAGGCACCGCCCCCTCGGCGCGTCGGGGCGATGATCCCGCAGACCGGACGGGCAGGCAATCAGGTCGAGCTGGCGGCCTGGCGACGACGCTGCTGCAGGATCAGCAGGGCGCACAGGATCACCACCGGGATCGCCACCAGCGCGGTACCGACGAAGAACAGCGCGTAGCCTTCCAGCAGCGTCCGGCCTTGTGCGAGCGCCTGTACCGACCACCCCGAGAGCCCCTTGAGCGCCTTGCCGGGCATCGCGTAGAACGAGCTCAGCAGCGCGTACTGGGTTGCCGTGTATCCGATGCTGGTCAGGCTGGACATATAGGCGATCAGCGCCGTACCGGCGAAACCGCTGGCGAAGTTGTCGATGGCCATGGCCACGGCGAAATGGGTTGTGTCCGGGCCGGAATAGGCCAGCCAGGCAAACGCCAGGTTGGAGGCCGGCCCCAGCACGGCGCCCACCATCAGCGCCGCCAGCACGCCCCAGCGCACCGAAACCAGGCCCGCCGCAGCAATGCCGACGAAGGTCGCGACCAGGCCCACCGAGCCACGCACGGCGCCCACGGTGTCCTCGTCCAGGCCGAGATCGACATAGAAGGGGTTGGCCATCGGCCCCATGACGAAGTCGGCCATGCGATAGATGCTGATGGCCACCAGGATCAGGATCGCGCCGCTGCGGTGTTCGCGGACGAAGGCGATGAACGGCCCGGCCACGGCGTCGAACAGACCGCGTGGCGTCCACAGCGAGGTCGCCTGTGCCTGCACGGCAGCCACTTCCCGCGCGGGCTCGCGGGCCATGAGCACGGCCACCACGCCAAGCGCCATCAGCACGGCCATGATCTCGTAGGAGACCTGCCAGCCGACACGGGCCGCTATGATCAGGATCAGCGCATCGGTGACCAGCAAGGCAGTGCGGTAGCCCAGCGCCGAGGATGAGGTCAGCAGGCCGAGCTGCTCGCTGTTGTCAGCGCTTTCGATGCGCCAGGCATCGATGACGATGTCCTGGGTGGCCGAAGCAAACGCCACGATCACGGCCATCACGCCGAATACGACGATGTGCTGCCAGTCGACACCCAGGAACTGGATCTGGCCGCCCTTGGGCTGGACCAGTGCCATGCCGACCAGCCCCACCACCACGACCAGCTGCGACAGCAGCATCCAGCCGCGGCGGCGGCCGAAACGACCGAACAGAGGCACGTCGGTCTTGTCGACGATCGGCGCCCACAGGAACTTCATGGTGTAGGCCAACCCGACCCATGACAGGAAACCGATCGTGCTCAGCTCGATGCCTTCCTTGCGCATCCAGAAGCCGAGCGTGTTGCCCACCAGATAGATGGGCAGGCCCGAACTGAAACCGAGCAGCAGCATCGCCAGCACCTTGCGCTGGCTCAGGTTGGACAACACCTGCTGCCACGGTCGGCGTGGCTTGGCGGCCTCGGTCACAGGTCGTAGTCCACGGTGAACGGGGCGTGGTCGGAGAAGCGCTCGTCGCGGTAGATCGAACAGCTACGCAGTTTGTCGCGCAGGCCCGGGGTGATGAACTGGTAGTCGATACGCCAACCGACATTGTTGGCACGGGCGGCGCCGCGGTTGCTCCACCAAGTGTAATCCTCGCCGGTGGGGTTGAGCAGGCGGTAGGCATCGGCCCAGCCACGGCCGGCGGCGACATCGGCGGCCTGGCCATGGTCGGCGCACAGGGCGTTGAGCCAGTCGCGCTCCTCCGGCAGGCAGCCGGAATTCTTCTGGTTGGACTTCCAGTTCTTGATGTCCAGCGCCGAACGCACGATGTTCCAGTCGCCGCACAGCACGTAGTCGCGGCCGCTGCGCGCCCACTCCTCCAGGATCGGCCGCAGCCATTCCATCACTTCGAACTTGAAGCCCTGGCGCAGGTCGCCCGAGCTGCCGGACGGGATGTAGAAGGAGACCACGCTGAGGTTGCCGTAGCGTGCCTCGATATAGCGGCCTTCGTCGTCGAACGGGGCCCAGCCCAGCGAGGTGATGACCTGGTCCGGCTCGCGCTTGCTGTAGATCGCCACGCCGCTGTAGCCCTTCTTGGTGATGGCGTCGCGATAGAAGCAGTGGTGCCCGTCTGGACGGAACATCGGGTCGGTCAGCTGGTCTTCCTGGGCCTTGGTCTCCTGGATGCACAGGACGTCGGCGTCCTGGGCACGGAACCAGTCGAGGAAGCCCTTGGTCGCGGCGGAACGGATGCCATTGGCGTTGAAACTGATGATGCGCATGCAAGGGACCTACGACAGGAAACCGGGCAAGCATACCGGTTGCCCGCGGGGCTGCGCAGTCTGCCCGGCCAGGCCGCGACGCCCTTCACACGGGTCCGGACGAGCGCGAAACGCCCAGCTGGATTAGGATTTATGCTCCAAATGAAGATGAATCGAGTTTTGATGAGCGACCACCGCCACCGTTTCCTGCAGCTGGCCCTGACCGCCGACGCCCTGCGCTTCGGCCAGTTCACCCTCAAGTCCGGCCGGCTGAGCCCCTATTTCTTCAACGCCGGTCGTTTCGACTCCGGTTCGCTGCTGTCGCAGCTTGGCGCCTGCTACGCCGATGCCATCGATGCCACCGGAATCAAGTACGACGTGGTGTTCGGCCCGGCCTACAAGGGCATCCCGCTGGCCACCGCGATGGCCTGTGAGCTGGCCCAGCGTGGCCGCGACCTGCCGCTGTCGTTCAACCGCAAGGAAGCCAAGGACCATGGCGAAGGCGGCCAGCTGATCGGCGCCGACATGAATGGCAAGCGCGTGCTGATCGTCGACGACGTGATCACCGCCGGTACCGCGATCCGCGAAGCGCTGGGCATCATTCGCGCTGCCGGTGGCACCCCCGCCGGCATCGTGGTGGCGCTTGACCGCCAGGAGATCGCTTCGGAAACCGATCGCCGTTCGGCGGCGCAGTCGGTGGCCGAGGAGGCCGGCATTCCGGTGATCGCCGTGGCATCGCTGGCCGATCTGCTTGATTTCGCCTCCGGCAACCCGGAACTTGTGGGCTACCGGCAGCCGCTGGAAGCCTACCGGGCCCAGTACGGCGTCCGTTCGATCCGCTGACCGACCAGGGGAAAGGTCATGTCCCGAGTTCCTGCTGTTCTCTTTGCCGGCCTGCTGCTGGCCATGCCGTTCACGCTGCCGGCGCAGTCGCGGGGTGGCGACAAGGTGGAGAAGAAGCTGTACTGCTGGAGCGAGGGCAAGGAGCGGATCTGCAGTGATTCGCTGCCGGCCGATGCGGTCAACCATGCCCGCGAGGAATTCAACGCGAAAAGTGGCCTGCGCAATGCGCAGGTCCAGCGCGCGTTGACCGACGAAGAGCGTGCCGCCGCCAGCACGGTGGCCGCGCAGCAGCAGCTGGACCTGATGGCCGAGCAGACCCGCCAGCGCACCGAGCAGGCGATGCTGACCACCTATGGCAGCGAGGACGACCTGCGCCGGGTGTTCGCCGAGCGCCAGGAAGTGCTGGACAACAACCTGAAGACGGCCGAGTACAACGTCACCAGCCTGCGCGAGTCGCTGGTGGCCCTGCTGTCGGCCGCCGGTGATCGCGAACTGGCCGGCGCCAAGGTGGCCGACAAGCAGGCCGAGGCGATCCGCCAGCGGCACGTGCAGCTGCAGGCGCAGCAGCGCCTGCAGGCCGGGTTCCTGCAGCAGCAGCAGGCGTTGAAGGCCGAAATTGAAAGCACCCTGCAGCGCTATCGCGAGCTGAAGGGCGTGGCACCAGCGAGCCAGGCCCCGTGATTCGCTTGTAGAGCCGAGCCCATGCTCGGCTCCGCGTGACCTTGGGAAAGAGCAGCCGAGCATGGGCTCGGCTCTACGGTAGTCGGCGCCTGGTTACGGCCTGGCCCACGAAATTTATGCACTCTTTACGCGTCGGCCCGGTCCGGCGCGTAGTGCGTTTATGGGCGGCAGGACGACGATGACGACCTGAGGTGGAGGGGTTCCACCAGGACGCTATTGCAATGTCCCCCTGGCTGTCGTTGTTGTGTGGCGTGCTGGTGCTGGTCGCCGCCGCCTATCTTCTTTATGTCGTGCTGCGGCCCGAGTCGTTCTGAGCGGAGCCAGCCATGACTGAGATGCTTGTGATTATTGCCGCCAGCCTGCTGCTGGCGTGGCCGCTGGGCCTGTACCTGGCCCGCGTGATGCGTGGCACGCCGATGAAGGTCGACGTGCTGTTCCACTGGATCGAGAAGCCGCTGTACCGGATGTTCGGTGTTGATCCGGCACGTTCGATGTCCTGGCGCGGCTACGTGCTGGCCTTCGTCCTGAGCAACGTGGTGGTCGCGGTGCTGACCCAGGCGGTGTTCATGACCCAGGCCTGGCTGCCGCTGAATCCGGATCAGATCCCGAACATGCGCTGGGACACCGCGCTGCACACGATGATCTCGTTCCTGACCAACACCAACCAGCAGCACTATTCGGGCCAGGCGCAGCTGTCCTACCTCTCGCAGATGACCGGCATCACCGGCCTGCAGGTGGTGACGCCGATGATGGGCCTGGCGCTGGCGGTGGCGACACTGCGCGCGCTGTTCTCGCGTGCGCCGCAGGCTGCGGCCGCCACCGGTAGCGGCGATGACCGCCAGGTGGCGGTGGGCAACTACTACGTGGACGTGGTGCGCCTGTGCGTGCGCTTCCTGTTGCCGCTGTGCCTGGTGTGGACACTGGTGCTGACCAGCCAGGGCGTGCCGTCGACGATGGCCGGTGGGCCACAGGCCACGCCGATCGATGCCAGCGCCGGCATGGCCGGACAGAAGCTGCCGTTGGGCCCGGTGGCGGCAATGGTCGCGGCCAAGCAGCTGGGTGCCAACGGTGGCGGCTGGTACGGGCCGAACAGCAGCTTCCCGCTGGAGAACCCGACCCCGCTGTCGAACGCGCTGGAGATCGTCGGCATCCTGCTGGTGCCGATGGCGGTGATCTTCATGATCGGCGCGTTCACCGGCCGGCGCCGCTTCGGCGCCCTGGTGTTCAGTTGCATGCTGGGCATGTCGCTGCTGTCCACCGGCGCGATGATGTGGAGCGAAGGGCATAGCGCCAGCGCCGCCACGCCGTTGCTGATGGAAGGCAAAGAGGTGCGCTTCGGTGCCGACGGCACTGCGCTGTGGGCGGCGGTGACCACCCAGGTCTCGAACGGCTCGGTCAACGGCATGCACGATTCGCTGGCGCCGCTCAGTGGCGGCATCGCGATGGTCAACATGCTGGTCAGCGCGATCTGGGGCGGCATCGGTTGTGGCCTGCAGCAGTTCATCGTGTACCTGCTGCTGGGCGTGTTCCTGGCCGGGTTGATGACCGGGCGCACGCCGGAACTGTTCGGCCGCAAGCTGGAGACGCCACAGGTCCGCCTGTTGGCCCTGCTGGTGCTGCTGCAGCCGATCACCCTGCTGGTGTTCACCGCGATCACCCTGGCCGTACCCGGCCTGGCGGGCACGTCCAACCCTGGCTTCCATGGCATCAGCCAGGTCTTCTACGAATACGTCTCGGCCTATGCCAACAACGGTTCGGGCTTCGAAGGGCTGGGTGACGCCACGCTGTGGTGGAACCTGAGCTGCTCGCTGGTGCTGCTGCTGGGCCGCTTCCCACTGCTGATCATCCCGCTGGTGGTGGCCGCACAGCTGGCCGCCAAGCGCCAGGCGCCGGAGTCTGCCGGCAGCCTGCAGATCGAAACGCCGACCTTCGCCCTGACCCTGGTCTCGGTGATCGTCATCCTGACCGTGCTGCAGTTCATGCCGGCGCTGGTACTCGGCCCGATTGCCGACCACCTGAGCCTGGGACTGCACTGAGGACACCCCCATGAGTAGTCATGCAAGTTCAACCCGTAGTTCCCATGCGCCGCGCCCTGCCCTGCTCGATGCCGCCGGCCTGCGCCGTGCGCTGATCGAGGCGGTGCGCAAGCTGTCGCCGATGCATCTGGTGCGCAGCCCGGTGATGGCGGTGGTGATGGCCGGCACGATCGTGGCAGCGATCGTCACCCTGACCGGCAATGCGCCGCTGGGCTTCGGCCTGGCGGTGACCGCGATCCTGCTGGTGACCGTGCTGTTCGGCAACTTCGCCGAGGCCGTGGCCGAAGCCCGCGGCCGTGGCCAGGCCGCCTCGCTGCGCCGTGCCCGCCAGGATCTGGTGGCGCGCCGGCTGGCTGCGCCGCAGCCGGGCGCGGCCGAAACCCAGGTACCCGCCGCCGAACTGCGCCCGGGCGACCATGTGATCGTCAGTGCCGGTGAGCTGGTGCCGGCCGACGGCGAGATCGTGCAGGGCCTGGCCACCATCAACGAAGCGGCGGTGACCGGCGAATCGGCACCGGTGCTGCGCGAGGCTGGCACCGACCGTTCCGGTGTGATCGGCGGCACCAAGGTGCTGTCCGACCAGATCATCGTGCGGGTGACCGCCGAGCCGGGCCACAGCTTCCTGGACCGGATGATTGCCCTGGTGGAGGGTGCCAACCGCCAGAAGACCCCGAACGAGATCGCGCTGACCCTGCTGCTGGCGGCGATGACGCTGACCTTCCTGGTGGTGGTGGCGACGCTTCCGGCGATCGGCGCGGCGGTAGGCGTGCAGGTCGATCCGCTGCTGCTGATCGCGCTGCTGGTCTGCCTGATCCCGACCACCATCGGCGGGCTGCTGCCGGCCATCGGCATCGCCGGCATGAACCGTGCGTTGGCCGCCAACGTGCTGGCCAAGTCGGGCAAGGCGGTGGAAGTCGCTGGAGACGTGGATGTGCTGCTGCTGGACAAGACCGGCACCATCACCTACGGCGACCGCCAGGCCAGCCACTTCCATCCGTTGGCCGGTATCGATGCCAGCCAGCTGCGTGAAGCGGCGCTGCTGTCTTCGCTGGCCGACCCGACCCCGGAAGGCAAGTCGATCGTGCGCCTGGCGCGCGAACAGGGCTGCGCCACCGCCGAACCGGACCATGCCGACTACCTGGCCTTCACTGCCCAGACCCGCATGTCCGGCGTGGACCTGGAACATGGGCGGCAGATCCGCAAGGGTGCCGCCGATGCGATCCGCGCCCACGTGCAGGTGCTGGGCGGCAACGTGCCGGCCGAGCTGGCCGGTCGTGTCGAGCAGGTCGCGCGCAACGGCGCCACCCCGCTGGTGGTGGCCGAGGGCCGCCACGTGCTGGGCGTGATCGAGCTGTCGGACGTGGTCAAGCACGGCATGCGCGAGAAGTTCGCGCAGCTGCGGGCGATGGGCATCCGCACGGTGATGATCACCGGTGACAACCCGCTGACCGCCGCCGCCATCGCTGCCGAGGCCGGTGTGGACGACTACATCGCCGAAGCGCGGCCGGAAGACAAGCTGGCGCGCATCCGCCAGGAGCAGGCCGGTGGCCGCCTGGTGGCGATGGTCGGCGACGGTACCAACGACGCCCCGGCGCTGGCCCAGGCCGACATCGGCCTGGCGATGAACTCCGGCACGCAGGCGGCGAAAGAGGCCGGCAACATGGTCGACCTGGATTCGGACCCGGCCAAGCTGCTGGCGGTGGTGGAAGTGGGCAAGCAGCAGCTGATCACCCGCGGCGCGCTGACCACCTTCTCGCTGGCCAACGACGTCTCCAAGTACTTCGCGATCCTGCCGGCGCTGTTCGCCGCCGCGGTGCCGACCATGGCCGCACTGAACGTGATGCAGCTGTCGAGCCCGCGCAACGCGGTGCTGGCAGCACTGATCTTCAACGCCCTGGTGATTCCCGCCCTGATTCCGCTCGCCCTGCGTGGCGTGCGCTTCCGCCCGGCCACCGCAACGGCGCTGCTGCGCCGGAACATGCTGGTGTACGGCCTCGGCGGCGTGCTGCTGCCGTTCGCGGCAATCAAGGCGATCGACCTCCTTCTTGTCCTGGTATTCGGCGCATGAACCGTACTGTTTCCACTTCGTCTTCCCTTCCGCGCGAACAGAAGGCCGAGGCCCGCGTGGCCAGCCTGCAGGATGGCGCAAGCTGGCGCCCGGCGATCGGCCTGGGCCTGGCCACGCTGCTGCTGGCCGGCGCGGTCTACGCCGGTATCGCCACCGGTTTCGCCGGCCTGGCCTACCCGACCCAGGCCGAGGGCAGCCTGCTGCGCGATGGCAACGGCCAGGTACGCGGCTCGGCATGGCTGTCGCAGCCGTTCACCGGTGACGGCTACTTCCAGGCGCGCCCGTCGGCCGCCAACTACGACCCGATGGCCGCGGCCGGTTCCAACATGGCGCGCAGCAACCCGGCACTGGCCGAGCGCGTGGCTGCCAGCACGGCTGCGGTAGCCGCACGCGAAGGTGTCGCGCCGGCGCAGGTGCCTGCGGATCTGGTCACCCAGTCCGCAGGCGGCCTGGATCCGCAGCTGTCGCCGGCGGCGGCTCAGCTGCAGGTGGCACGCGTAGCGCGTGCCCGTGGCCTGCCGGTGGCGCGCGTACAAGCGCTGGTGCAGGCGCATACCGAAGGCCGCCAGTGGGGCCTGTTCGGCCAGCCGCGGGTGAACGTGGTGACGCTGAACTTCGCGCTGGACCACGCGGCCAAGGCGCCGTGATGCCGGCCTGCACCGGCTGCGCGCACAATGGCGGGCATGACAGCGGCACCCATGACTGATGCGCGTACCCGCCAGGCCGATGCCCTGGTCGAAGGCCTGCAACGCGAAGCCGGCGGCAAGCTGACCGTGTTCCTCGGCGCGGCGCCGGGCGTGGGCAAGACCTACACCATGCTGACCCGCGCGCAGGAACAGCTGCGCCGCGGCGTTGACCTGGTGGTGGGGCTGGTGGAAACCCACGGCCGCGCCGATACCCAGGCGCTGCTGGAGGGCCTGCCGCAGCTGTCGCTGAAAGCGGTGGCCTACCACGGCCACACCCTGCAGGAGATGGACCTGGATGCCGTGCTCGCGCGGCACCCAGCGCTGGTACTGGTGGATGAACTGGCCCATCGCAACGCGCCGGGCAGCCGCCATGAGCGCCGCTGGCAGGACGTGATGGAGCTGCTGGACGCCGGCATTGACGTCTGGACCACGGTCAACATCCAGCATCTGGAAAGCCTCAACGATGTGGTGATGCGCATCACCGGCGTACGCGTCAGCGAGACCGTGCCGGACGGTGTGCTCGACCGACTGCACGACATCGTGCTGGTGGACCTGCCGCCGCGCGAACTGATCGCGCGCCTGCAGCAGGGCAAGGTCTATGTGCCCGAACAGGCCGCACAGGCACTGCAGGCGTTCTTCTCACCGGCCAACCTGACCGCGCTGCGCGAACTGGCGATGCAGGAGGCCGCCGACCGCGTCGACAGCAGCCTGCGCGAAACCCGCGCCGCGCGTGGCGAAGGCAATCTGCCCCTGCGTCGCGGCGTTCTGGTGGCCATTGATGGCGGCGGCCAGAGCGAATACCTGGTGCGCGTGGCGCGGCGCATCGCAGAGCGCCGTGACGCGCCGTGGACGGTAGTGACCGTGCAGGGCCGGCGCCAGGACGAGGCGACCCGGCGCGAGATCGATGCGGCCTTTGCGCTGGCAAGGCGCCTGGGCGGCGACGCCGAACTGCTGCATGGATCGAGCATCGCCGATGCCCTGCTCGACCATGCCGCACACAACGGCGTGTCGACCCTGGTGCTGGGCCGGACCCGCGAACGTCCACTGGCACGGATGTTCAACCGCACCCTGACCCAGCAGCTGATCCAGCGTGGCGCGCATTACGAGATCACCATCATCAGCACACCGCAGGCACGCGCACGCTCGCGCCGCGAGAGCCTGCTGCCGCCAATGCGCGGTATCAGTCATGAACCGGCACAAGCCCTGATCGCTACCGCGCTGGCCTGTGCGGTGGCGTGGCTGGCCGAACACTGGGTGGGCATGGCCGACCTGTCGATGGTGTTCATCGTCGCGGTGGTGCTGGTGGCGGCGCGCACCCGCGCCAGCGTGGCGGTGATGGCGGCGATCCTGTGCTTCCTGGCCTACAACTTCCTGTTCATCGCGCCACGCTTCACCTTCGCCATCGGCGCGCGCCAGGGCGTGATCACCGTGTTCCTGTTCCTGGCCGCCGCGCTGGTGGCCGGACGCCTGGCCTCGCGCCTGCGCATGCAGGTGATCGCGCTGCGTGCCGCCAACCGCCATGCGCGTGCGCGCCAGCAGTTGGGCCGCCAGCTGGCCAGTGCCGCCGGCAACGGAGAGGTGGCGCAGGCGGGTCGGCATGCACTGGAACAGGCCATGGACGTGCCGGCGTGGCTGCGGATCGGCGCCGATACCGCAACCGGTGGCCGCAGCCAGCCTGGCGATACCGATCTGGCCGCCGCCGACTGGGCGCTGCGCCACGGCCAGCCCAGCGGCCGCTTCACCGACACTCTGGCCGGCGCGCAATGGTGGTTCCTGCCGCTGCTGGATGGCGAAGACCGCGCGATCGGCGTGGCCGGCCTGTACCTGCCCGGCGCGCAGGCGCGCCTGCTGCCCGAGCAGCGGCAGCTGGCCGAAGCGATGGTGGATGACATCGCGCAGGCCGCGCTGCGCACGCGGCTGGTGGCCGAACTGGAACAGGCCCACGTCAGCAACGAGACCGAGCGATTGCGCTCGGCCCTGCTCTCTTCGGTATCGCACGATCTGCGCTCGCCGCTGGCGGCGATGATCGGTTCGGCCGACAGCCTGGCCAGCTACGGTACGGCGATGGATACAGCCGATCGCCGTGCCCTGCTGGACACCATCCTGGTCGAGGGCGAACGGCTGGACCGCTACATCCAGAACCTGCTGGACATGACCCGCCTCGGCCACGAAGGATTGAAGATCAACCGCGACTGGATCGGCGTGGACGAACTGATCGGCTCGGCGGCGCGGCGCCTGCAGCGCTACCAGCCCAAGGTACGGCTGGAGCTGGATATTCCCTCCACGCTGGCGCCGATCTGGGTGCACCCGGCGCTGGTCGAGCAGGCCGTGTTCAATGTGATGGAAAACGCGGCCAAGTTCTCGCCGCCCGATGCCGCCGTGCAGGTGCAGGCGCGCGAGCTGGACGGCCAGCTGCGCATCGACGTGATCGATGCCGGCCCCGGCATTCCCGATGACGAGCGTGCGCGCATCTTCGACATGTTCTACAGCGTCGAGCGCGGCGACCGCGGCCGCCACGGCACCGGCCTGGGCCTGACCATCTGCCAGGGCATGATCGGCGCGCATGGCGGCAGCGTGCAGGCGCTGCCCGGACGCGACGGTCGCGGTACCCTGATCCGCATCACCCTGCCCCTGCTCAAGCCAGCCTCCCACGATGAGCCCGACCCCGATTGATGCCAGCGTGCCGGCCGCGCGCGTGCTGGTGATCGATGATGAAACCCAGATCCGCCGGTTCCTGGACATCAGCCTGCGCGCGCAAGGCTACCAGGTGCGGCAGGCCGCCACCGGCCAGGAAGGCCTGCAGCTGGCCGCCAGCGAGGACATGGACTTGGTGATCCTGGATATCGGCCTGCCGGACATGGAAGGCCACGAGGTCCTGGAACAGCTGCGCCAGTGGAGCCAGGTGCCGGTGATCATGCTGACCGTGCGCGCCGGCGAAGCCGAGAAGGTGCGCGCACTGGATACCGGCGCCAACGACTACGTGACCAAGCCGTTCGGCACGCAGGAACTGATGGCGCGCGTGCGGGCGCTGCTGCGCACGCGCAGCGTACCGATTGATGGCACGCCACCGATTTTTGACGATGGCCACCTGCACGTGGATCTGGTGCGCCGCGAAGTGGCCCTGCAGGGTGAGCCGGTGGCGTTGACCCGCAAGGAATACGCGCTGCTGTCACTGCTGCTGCGCAACGCGGGCCGGGTGGTGACCCAGCCGCAGATCCTGCAGGAGATCTGGGGGCCGACCCACCAGCACGACACCCATTACCTGCGCATCCTGGTCGGCAAATTGCGGCACAAGCTGGGTGATTCAGCGCTGGATTCGCGCTACCTGTTCACCGAGCCGGGCGTGGGATTGCGGTTCAAGGGGTGAGGGTGTGCCGACCAACGGTCGGCACCTACCAAAGCAAATGCGGAAGAGCATCCACGCATGGCGTGGATCTCTGCTGTGTCGACCAAGGTCGACACCTACCAAGAGCAGTTCATGCGGTTCGGACAGATCGCGGGAATCTGTCGAAGGCGGGGTGGGTCCGGTTGCGGGGGCGTGAGCCGCATGGATGCGGCGACCGAGCTTACATGGACGTACTTGCAGCGTCCCCCGTAACCGGACCCACCCCGCATCCTACGGATAGCCGGCCTTTGACGTTGACGTTGATTCGGCGGGTGCCGGGCGCCGCCCGGCCCCACCTCAGAACCCCAGCGGGGTGTCGCCCAGCACCGGCTGCAGCTGGCTGCGGAACAGCGCCTGGATGCGTTCCAGTGCGGCCTCGTCGTTGCCCTCGAAGCGCAGCACCAGCACCGGCGTGGTGTTGGAGGCCCGCACCAGGCCCCAGCCATCGGGGAAGTCCACGCGCAGGCCGTCGATGGTCGACAGTCGGCCGCCGACATACGGGTTGTCCGGCGACTGTGCCGCCGCCACCAGCATCGCCACCAGCGCATGCGGCGTGCCGTCGGCCACCGGCACCTTCAGTTCCGGCGTGGCCACCATCTCCGGCAGCTCGGCCAGTACCTCGTCCGGGGTCTCCTCGCGCTGGGCCAGGATCTCCAGCAGGCGCGCCGCCGCATACAGGCCATCGTCGAAACCGAACCAGCGCTCCTTGAAGAAGAAGTGGCCGCTCATCTCGCCAGCCAGTTCGGCATCGGTCTCGCGCATCTTCGCCTTCATCAGCGAATGCCCGGTCTTCCACATCAGCGGGCTGCCACCATTGCGCAGCACGTGGTCGGACAGCTTGCCGGTGCACTTCACGTCGTAGATCACCATCGCGCCGGGGTTGCGCATCAGCACGTCGGCGGCGAACAGCATCAGCAGGCGGTCGGCATAGATGATTTTGCCGTCAGCACTGACCACGCCCAACCGGTCGCCATCGCCATCGAAGGCGACGCCGAGGTCGGCCCCGAAGCGCTTGACCGTCTGCACCAGGTCTTCCAGGTTGGCCGGTTCGCTCGGGTCGGGATGATGGTTGGGGAAGGTACCGTCGACATCGCAGTACAGCGGAATGACTTCAGCACCGATGGCTTCCAGCAGTTGCGGTGCCAGTGCGCCGGCCACGCCGTTGCCGGCATCGACCACGACCTTCAGCGGACGGTCCAGCTGCACGTCGTCGGCGATGCGCTGGATGTAGTCGGCACTGACATCGCGCTGCTGGTAATCGCCCGGCTCCGCAGCCTGTACCAGGCGGCCCTCGACGATGCGCGCGTAGAGATCGGTGATGGCATCGCCGGACAGCGTCTCGCCGCCGATGACCACCTTGAAACCGTTGTACTCGGGCGGGTTATGACTGCCGGTCACCGCCACGCAGGTGCCGGTACGCAGGTGGAAGGCGGCGTAGTACACCACCGGAGTCGGCGCCAGGCCGATGTCGATCACCGCACAACCGGCGCGGCGCAGGCCCTCGGCCAATCCTGCGGCCAGTTCCGGGCCGGACAGGCGGCCATCGCGACCGATCACCACCTCGCGCAGGCCCTGCTCCAGTGCCACGGTACCGATGGCCTGGCCGATCAGCGCGGCGGTCTTCGGCGTCAGTTGGCTGCCCACCACGCCGCGGATGTCGTAGGCGCGGAAGATACCGGCCGCCAGTTCCTCGGCCGGAACCGGCGGCGGGGGCGGCGGTGCACTTTCAGTGGTGCTGGCCCCGGCCACCGGCGGCGGCGCCATCTGCAGGCTCTCGCTCAGGGTCGGGCCATGATCCGCTTCCGCCACGGCCGCACGCCGCGGCAGCGGCAGCGTCTTCGGCAGGCGGCCGCGACCCACCACCAGCAGTACGGCGATGAACGCCAGCAGCAGCGCAACGATGGCGCTGACCAGCGAACCCAGGCCCAGCGGACCGGGTTCGATATTGGGTACCGCGGCCACCAGCCGCAACGGGGTACCCGGGATCGGCCGCGCCAGGACTTCGGCACTTTCGGCCAGGCTGGCATCGCCCAGGGCGACGAGGTCATGCGCGCCCTGGCGCAGGCCAAGGAAACCGGCCGATGGCGCACTCACCTGGTCCAGCGGCGAGGTCAGGCGCAGCAATGGCTGGCGCACGTAGAGCACTGCCGGGCCCAGGCTGCCCAGCGGCACCGGTGCCGCCAGGCCAAGACGATTGCCACCCCCATCGCGGACCACGCGCAGGCTGGGGCCGGCCTCGGCAAGCGCTCCTTCCAGCAACGCCAGGCGGGCATAGCCGAACGTGGCCGGGTCGGCGTAGGCATTGGCCAGATCGGCGGTCAGCACTTCAGCATGCTCGACGCCGGTCCAGCTCTCGCGGACCGCGAGTGCCGCCGCAGCGGCATCGCCGGCCTGCAGCGCCTGCTGCACGCGCTCGTTCTTCAGCTGCTGCTGCAGCTGCTTCAGCTGGCCGGCGGCGGCCTC
This sequence comes from Stenotrophomonas sp. YJH_SMC_27, assembly GCF_059369815.1. Taxonomy (NCBI): domain Bacteria; kingdom Pseudomonadati; phylum Pseudomonadota; class Gammaproteobacteria; order Lysobacterales; family Lysobacteraceae; genus Stenotrophomonas; species Stenotrophomonas sp. YJH_SMC_27. The sequence goes on from NZ_JCAFTA010000003.1 coordinate 19,205, forward strand.
CTGCAGGCCCTGCACAGCCTGGTCGCGCGCAGCTTCCAGCGCCTGGCCGTTGGCCTCCTGGCGCCATTGCTGCACCGCGCTCCATCCAAACCAGCCGGCCAGCAGGACCAGCAGCACCCCCAGTAGTGGTGCACTGCGTCCCAACGACCGTCCCCGCTGTCCTTCCCCGATGCCGCTCATCGATGTCCCCTGTCAACGCACCCCGGTATGGCCGAATCCACCCGTTCCGCGCACGCTGTCGGTGAAAGTATCCACCACCTGCAGGCTGACGCGGGCAATCGGCACCACCACCAGCTGCGCGATGCGATCACCCGGCTCGATGGTGAATGCCTCGCGGCCGCGGTTCCAGACGCTGATCAGCAGCGGTCCCTGGTAGTCGGCGTCGATCAGGCCGGTGCCATTGCCGAGCACGATGCCGTGGCGGTGGCCGAGCCCCGAACGCGGCAGGATCACCGCGCACAGGTGCGGGTCGGCGATGTGGATGGCCAGGCCACTGGGCACCAGCGCGGTGTCGCCCGGCTGCAGGGTCAGCGCGGTATCCAGCGCCGCGCGCAGGTCCATGCCGGCGCTGGCTTCGGTGGCGTAGGCCGGCAGCGGCCAGCTGTCGCCAAAGCGCGGATCGAGCAGCTTGACCTGCAGGGGTTGGGAAGTGAAAGCCTGGGTCATGCCTGGAGTCTCCGCGCGATCAGCGCCAGCAGTTGTTCGGCCAGCTCGCGCTTGGAGGTGGCCGGGAATACCTGTTCACCGTCCTGCCAGAAGGCAGTGGCGGCATTGTTGTCGCTCTCGAAACCACCGCCGCTGATGCCGACCTGGTTGGCGATCACCAGGTCAAGGCGCTTGTCGACCAGCTTGCCACGCGCATACTTCTCCACGTCGTGGGTTTCGGCGGCAAAGCCGACCACCAGCTTCAGCGACTGCGTCTGCGCGGCAACTTCGGCCAGGATGTCCGGCGTGCGCACCAGCTCGATCACCAGCGACTGGCTCTCGGCGGTCTTCTTCAGCTTCTGCGGTGCAACCTGGCGCGGTGTGTAGTCGGACACCGCAGCGGCACCGATATAGATGTCGGCCGGCAACGACTTCAGCACGGCATCACGCATCTGCGCGGCCGAGCGCACGTCCACACGCTGCACGCCGGGAGGCGTCGGCAGCTGCACCGGGCCGCTGACCAGCACCACCTGGGCGCCCATCGTCGCGGCGGCCGCAGCCAAGGCAAAGCCCATCTTGCCGCTGCTGCGGTTGCCGACGTAGCGCACCGGATCGATGTCTTCATAGGTCGGGCCAGCGCTGATCAGCAGGCGCAGGCCCTGCAGCGCGTGGGTTTCCGGTGCGGCAACCGCCGCTGCAGCACTGCCATTGGCCGCCAGCGCGGCGACGATGTCGCCGGGCTCGGCCAGACGACCCGGACCGGATTCGCCTTCGGCCAGCGGACCGTCGACCGGGCCGATCACCTGCGCGCCGCGCTGGCGCAGCAGGGCGATGTTGGCCTGGGTGGCCGGATGCAGCCACATGCGGTGGTTCATCGCCGGGCAGATCGTCAGCGGCGCGGTGCTGGCCAGGCACAGCGTGCTGACCAGGTCATCGGCGTGGCCCTGGGCCAGCCGCGCGAGCAGATCGGCGGTACCTGGGGCGACCACGATGCGATCGGCCCAGCGCGCCAGTTCGATATGGCCCATGGCCTGTTCGGCGGCGCTGTCCCACAGCGTGGTGCGGGTCGGCTGCCCGGACAGCGCCTGGAAGCTGAGCGGAGTGACGAACTGCTGGGCACCGGCAGTCATCGCCACCTGCACCTGGGCACCGGCGTCGCGCAGGCGCCGCACCAGTTCCAGGGCCTTGTAGGCCGCGATCCCGCCTCCGACGCACAACAGCAGTTTCTGACCTTCCAGCGCGCGGGCCGGCGCGGGAGAAGCGTTGGGGGAGTCAGCCACCTGGAATTCCTGTGCAAACGAGGGCGCTAGCTTACCCGAAGGTCGGTAATGTCCCGGTGCCCGGTGCACATAGCGGGCGGCTATCAGCAGATGGAGCCCGCCTGCATTGACCCGGCATTCACCCGGTATCGGTTTCGGACCTTTCCTATACCTCCAGGGGCCTGCGCTTTTGCAGAATCAGGCATTGGCTGCCGCCCGCCGTGGCCTGTTCGATCTTCGAGGAACCGCGTGCGTCCACGCATCATCATTGCCGACGACCATCCCGTGGTCCTGCATGGCATCGCCATCGTGCTGCAGACCTACCTGATGGACATCGTCGGCAGTGCGCGTGACGGCGCCCAGCTGCTGGACCTGGTGGACCGCCACGACTGCGATGCAGTCCTGACCGACCTGTCGATGCCGGGTGCCGGCCCGGACGGTCCGGAGCTGATCGACGCGCTGCGCATGCGTCGCCCTGGCCTGCCGGTGGTGGTGCTCACCGGCGCCCGCCATCCCGGCCTGCTGGACGGCCTGCTGCGGGAGGGCATCAGTGGCCTGGTCGACAAGTGCGCCGATTTCGCCGAGCTGCCCCAGGCGCTGAACGCCGCACTGGCCGGGCACGTATTCGTCTCCCAGCAGCTGCGCCATCACCTGCAGGCCCGCGACCTGCTGTTCCCGCGCGAACCGGCACCGCTGTCGGCACGCGAGAAGGAAGTGCTGGATCTGCTGGCGACCGGGCTCAACGTGAACGAAGTCGCCAAGCGTTGTGGGCGCAGCCCGAAGACCATCAGCCGGCAGAAGGCCGAAGCCAAGCGCAAGCTGGGGCTGCAGAACAACCAGGAACTGTTCGACTACCTGCAGACCCGGCGCGACTGAGGTATCGACCGACCCGGGACCGCGGCAAGCCCCGATGGGAGACGCCGCCGAAGCTGGCGATGATGCAGGCATGCCCATCCACGACTGGCCCGAACAGGAACGTCCCCGCGAGAAGCTGATCGCGCGCGGGCCCACGGCACTTTCCGACGCCGAGCTGCTGGCCCTGTTCCTCGGCTCCGGCTTCGGCGGCCGTGATGCCGTGCAGACCGCGCGCGACCTGCTGCAGGCGCATGGCCCCTTGCGGGTGCTGCTCGACCGTCCCGCGGGCGAACTGGCCCGCTTGCCCGGGCTGGGCCCGGCGCGCAGCTGTACGCTGGCTGCCGGGCTGGAACTGGCCCATCGCTACCTGGCGGCTGAGCTGGAGCACGGCGAAGCGGTGGGTAACAACCCTGCCGCGGTCGGCCGCTATCTGCAGCACCGCCTGCGAGGGCAGGCGCGGGAAATCTTCATGGCCCTGTTCCTGGACAACCGCCACCGCCTGATCGCCTGCGAAGAGCTGTTCCACGGCACCATCAACGCCGCGCCGGTCTACCCCCGCGAGGTGGTCCGGCGTGCCCTGCTGCACAACGCGGCGGCGGTGATCCTCAGCCACAACCATCCTTCGGGCGACCCTGAACCGTCCAGCGCCGATACCCGCATCACCGATGAACTGCAGCAGGCGCTGGCGATGGTGGACGTGCGCCTGCTGGACCACTTCGTGGTCGGCGAGGGCCGTCCCGTTTCATTTGCTGAACGGGGCCTGCTGTCCCCGCCCCAGCCTCGGCTGTTCGGCTGAGCGCGCCCCCTTCAGGCGCCACCGGCCGCCCCCGCAGGCATGTTCTGGTCAGCGTGGGCGCGGGTACATGCGCTAAAATGGGCGATTCCGCCGCTCATTCTCACAGCAGGCCTCGTGAAAAATCTCCTCCGCGCCCTGATCAGCCAAGGCATCGAAGCCTTGCGCGCCAATGGCACCCTGCCCGCCGACTCCCTGCCGCCGGACTTCGTGGTCGAGCGCCCGAAGACCCGCGACCACGGCGACTTCGCCACCAACGCCGCGATGCTGCTGGCCAAGGCCGCGCGCAGCAATCCGCGCGCACTGGCGCAGGCGCTGGTCGAGGCGCTGCCGCGCAGCGAGGACGTCAGCAAGGTCGAGATCGCCGGCCCCGGCTTCATCAACTTCCACCTGGCCCCGGCCGCGTACCAGCGTGAAGCCGCGTCGGTCATCAAGGAAGCCCACGACTACGGCCGCAACCTGTCCGGCAATGGCCGCACGGTGGGCGTGGAGTACGTGTCGGCCAACCCGACCGGCCCGCTGCATGTCGGCCATGGCCGCGCGGCGGCGATTGGCGACTGCGTGGCGCGAGTGCTAGATGCCAACGGCTGGAACGCCAAGCGTGAGTTCTACTACAACGACGCCGGCGTGCAGATCGAGAACCTGGCGCTGTCCACCCAGGCACGGATCAAGGGCATCGCGCCGGACCAGGACGGCTGGCCGGAAGGTGGCTACCGCGGTGAGTACATCGTCGACGTCGCCCGCGCCTACATGGCCGGTGCCAGCGTTGATCTGGAAGGCAGCACCGTGGTGGGCGCCAAGGACCCGGACGACATGCAGGCGATCCGTCGCTTCGCCGTGGCTTACCTGCGCAACGAGCAGAACCTGGACCTGGCCGCGTTCGGCGTCGACTTCGACATCTATTTCCTGGAAAGCTCGCTGTACGCCGACGGCAAGGTGGCAGAAGCGGTGGCCAAGCTGCAGGCGTCGGGGCATACCTACGAGGAGGGCGGCGCGCTGTGGCTGCGGAGCACCGACTTCGGTGACGACAAGGACCGCGTGATGCGCAAGTCCGACGGCACCTTCACCTACTTCGTGCCGGACGTGGCCTACCACCTGTCCAAGTGGCAGCGCGGCTACGAGCGCGCGATCACCGAACTCGGTGCCGACCACCACGGCTCGCTGGCGCGTGTGCGCGCCGGCCTGCAGGCGATGGAAGTGGGCATTCCGCAGGGCTGGCCGGAGTACGTGCTGCACCAGATGGTCACCGTCATGCGTGGCGGCGAGGAAGTGAAGCTGTCCAAGCGTGCCGGCAGCTACTTCACCCTGCGTGACCTGATCGAGGAAGCCGGCCGCGATGCCACCCGCTGGTTCCTGATCGCGCGCAAGCCCGATTCGCAGCTGACCTTCGACATCGACCTGGCCCGCCAGCAGAGCAACGACAACCCGGTGTTCTACGTGCAGTACGCGCATGCCCGCGTCTGCAGTCTGCTGCGCCAGGCGCAGGAGAAGGGGCTGGTGTATGAACAGGCTGATGGCCTGGCCAACCTCGGCCGCCTGGCCGACGACGCTTCGCTGCTGCTGATGAACGAGATCTCGCGGTACCCGGAAGTGGTGGAGGCGGCCGGCGTGGCGCTGGAGCCGCATCTGGTGGCGCAGTACCTGCGTGAATTGGCGCACGCGTTCCACACGTGGTATCACGGAACGCCGGTACTGGTGGAAGATGCCGCCGATCGCAACGCCAAGCTGACCCTGGCCTGCGCCGCGCGCCAGGTGCTGGCCAACGGCCTCGAACTCCTGGGCGTCAGCGCCCCGGAAAAAATGTAAGCATCAGGAGACGCAGTACACATGGCAGCACGACGCGGCAAAAACCAGGCACGACGCAACAGCAGCAGCCAGGGAACACCCGGATGGGTGTGGCTGGTCGCTGGCGTGGCGATTGCAGCCGTGGTGTTCCTGGCGGCGCCGAACCTGTTCAAGGGCGAAGGCGATGGCTTCCTTCGCGCCGGTCCGCAGCCGAACCCGAACGCGCAGCCGGCCCCGGTCGCTGACGCCGACAGCGATGTCGGCACCCAGCCGGCCGCACAGCCGGCTACGCCGAAGCCGGCCGAGCCGGAAAAGCCGGCCGCGACCCAGTACGACTTCTACACCCTGCTGCCGGGCAAGGAAGTTGAAATGTCCGACGCCGAACTGGCCGCCAGCGCGCGTGCCGAAGACCAGCGCCGGGCCAGGGCCGAAGCGCAGCGCGCGCAGGCTGCACTGGAAGGCAAGCCGGTTCCGCCGCCCGCGGCGCCAGCACCCACAGCCACGGCCAGCGTGGCCAGCACCGCCCCGGTGACCGCGACCAGCCGTCCGCTGCCGGCACCGCTGAGCGAACGCCCGGCGGCGGCAACGCCTGCAGCCGGCACCCCAACGGCGTCGACCAGCAGCGCCGCGGCCACGCCTGCAGCACGTGCGGAAGCCGCACCGGCAGCGACCGGTACTCCGGCAGCTGCTGCACCGGCTGCCGCCGACAACGCCCGCTACATCCTGCAGGCCGGTGCGTTCGGTGCCTCCGGCGATGCCGAGGCGACCAAGGCCAAGCTGGCGATGATGGGCCTGGCGGCACGCGTGGAATCGGCGCAGATCAACGGCAAGACCGTGTACCGCGTGCGTATGGGACCGTATGGGAGCGCCGGCGAGTTGTCCGAAGCCAAGCAGAAGCTGGATGGCACCGGCCTGCAGGCGATGGCGATCAAGGCGCAGTAAGCCTGCCGCTGTGAACGAGAAAGCCGGGCATTGCCCGGCTTTTTTCGTTTCTGTAGAGCCGAGCCATGCTCGGCTGAATCCAGACGAAGCCGAGCATAGGCTCGGCTCTACGGGACCCGCGACGCAGGTCAGCCTTCGCGGGCGACCTGGAAACCGGCGAAGGACTGGCTGACCGGCATCAGCTCCAGGCGATTGATGTTCAGGTGCGGCGGCAGGCTGGCCACCCAGAAGATCTGTTCGGCGATGTCTTCAGCGGTCATCGGGTTGGCGCCGGTATAGAGCTTGTCCGATGCCGCCTGGTCGCCATGGGTACGCACCACGGTGAACTCGGTTTCAGCCATACCCGGCTCGATCGTGGTCACGCGCACGCCGGTGCCGTGCAGGTCCGAACGCAGGCCCAGCGAGAACTGGCTGACGAACGCCTTGGTGCCACCGTAGGCGTTGCCACCCGGGTACGGGTAGACGCCGGCCACCGACGAGATGTTGATGATCGCGCCCTTGCGCTCCACCAGCTGCGGCAGCAGGCGATGGGTCAAGGTCACCAGCGCGGTGATGTTGGTGTCGATCATCGTGGTCCAGTCCGACAGCTTGGCGCTCTGTGCCGGCGCGGTACCCTGTGCCAGGCCCGCGTTGTTGACCAGCAGATCGATCTGGCCGAACGCAGGCGGCAGTGCCAGCAGGGCCGCCTCCATCGCCACCGGATCGCGGATGTCGAAGGCGGCGGCGTGAACCACGTCCTTGCCGTAGCGCTCGACCAGCGGCTGCAGGCGTTCGCCGCGGCGGCCGGTGGCGATCACCTTCCACCCGGCCTGGGCGAAGCGGTGGACGGCGGCGGCGCCGAAGCCGGACGTGGCGCCGGTAATCAGGACAGTTCGGGTCATCAGGCAACTCCAGGGGGAAAAACCGGACGCCCATTCTGGCACCGTCGGCCCGCCCCTGCGTTGCCGATGCCGGCTGACCACGCCCGAGGCGTGCGCGGCTCAGCGCACGCGGAATACCCGGGCCTTGGGCAGGTCTTCGTCGACCTGCAGGAACCAGCGCCCGGCAATTCCTGGAACAACGGCGATCTGCGGCGACTGCAGCACCTTGCGCAGCTTCATCTGCCCCTTCATCACCTGCCATTGCTGGCCGTTATCAAGGGTGAACAGCGTGCCGGGCTGCCAGCCTGCGACCTCTCCGACCACGCGTGCATTGACCGGTCCTTCTTCCAGGCCCAGATGCATTGCTGCCGGTGCCGGCACATTGGCAGGCAGCGGCGCAGCGGCGGGGGCCGGGGCCACCGCTGCCGTCGGCCCGGTGGCCGCGCGCTCTGCCTCGCGCAGTACCCGGTTCAGTGCCTGCAACTGCGCTGGACTGAGCCCGACCTCGGCCAGTTGGGATGCACTGAGGCGCCGCTCGACGGGTACGAAGCGGTCCTGGGCGAAGGCAGCGAAGCTGCTGGCGAGCAGCAGTGCGGAAAACAGATACCGGCGCATGCAAGGGTCTCAGCGAACGAGTGCCCACGATGCTGCAGTTCGATGACACTCCGGTGACACGCCAGGGGCCGCTACAATTGGACCATGATCAACAATGATGTCCTGCGCAGCGTGCGCTACTCCCTGGACCTGGGCGACCACCACGTGGTGGCCCTGTGCCAGATGGCCGACCCGGCCTTCGCCGTGGAGACCGAGCAGGTGAAGGCCTGGTTGCGCCGCGAGGACGAAGCCGGTTTCGAGGCGATGAGCGACAGCGCGCTGGCGCACTTCCTCGACGGCCTGATCGTGCACCTGCGCGGTCGCGACGAGAACCAGCCGCAGCGCGCGGTGGAGACCCGCATCGACAACAACCTGGTGCTGAAGAAGCTGCGCGTGGCGTTCCAGCTGCGCGACGTCGATCTGATGGAGATCTTCGCCAGCGCCGGTTTCAATGTCTCCAAGTCGGAAGTGGGCGCACTGTTCCGCCAACCCGGGCACGCCAACTACCGGCGTTGCCTGGACCAGATGCTGCGCAACTTCCTCAAGGGCCTGAGCCTGCGCCTGCGCGGCTGAGCACGGCCTCGACGAACGCCCGCGCCGCCGGTGTCGGCAGCCGCTGCCAGACCAGGTGCACGCGGCGGGTCGGGGTCGGCTGCAGCGGAATCCGCACCACGCCTTCAAAGCCTTCGGCGATCAACGCCGGCACGATGCCGACCGCCAGCCCATGGCGGACGAAGCGCTCGACCAGTTCCATCAGGTTGACCTCGAAGCGGACCGCGTGCGGCAGGCCGGCGGCGGCGAAGGCATCGTCGGTCTGCCGCCGCGCACCGGTGCCGCGCGGGAAGTCGACCAGCGCTTCATCCTGCAGTTCGGTCAAGGGCAGCCGCTTGCGCCGGGCCAAGCGGTGCGACGGCGCCAGCACCGCCACCAGGTCTTCTTCCTGCAGCATCTGGTGGCAGACCCCGTCCAGGCCGGCCGAGGGCGCCAACCCCACCAGTGCCACGTCCAATTCACGCGACTGCACCTGCGCGATCAGATCCTCGCTCTTGTCCACCCGCAGCTGGAACTCCACCTGCGGGTGCGCCTGCTGGAAGGCTGCCAGCATCGCCACCACGTCGATGCCGGTCAGCGAGGAAATCTGCCCGATCGCCAGCAGGCCACGCACCTCGCCACTCACCGCGGCCACGTCAGCGCGCAGGTGGCGCAGGCTGGCCAGCACCTGGCGTGCGTGCACCAGCAGCGCCTCACCGGCCGCCGTCGCCCGTACCTGGCGCGGCAGGCGTTCAAACAGCGGCGTGCCCAGTTCCTGCTCCAGGTAGGCAATCTGGTGGCTCAACGCGGACTGCACCACGTGGCAGCGTTCGGCGGCACGGGTGAAATTGCCCTCTTCGGCCAGGGCGACGGCAAATTCGAGCTGCTTGAGATTCATCCAGCTATCTCGTTTCCAGATGGCATGGATGATGATGATTCATTTCCATCATGGTCGCAGCAGGCGGACACTGTGCACCCCGCTTTGTGGAATACCGCGTGAGTCCGTCCCTCCCCCCCCTGCACCGCTGGCAGGTGCTGCTGATGTCGGTCGCCACCGGCGTGGCCGTGGCCAGCAACTACTATGCGCAGCCACTGCTGCATACCATTGCCGATGCCTTCGGTGTGCCGTTCGGCCAGGTCGGCATGGTGGTCACCGCCGCGCAGCTGAGCTATGCCGCCGGACTGATCCTGCTGGTGCCGCTGGGAGACCTGTTCGAACGCCGGCGCCTGATCGTGGTGATGAGCCTGTTGTCCGCCGGCGGGCTGGTGATCAGTGCCTGTGCGCCGTCGCTGGCCTGGCTGCTGGCGGGCACCGCGATCACCGGCCTGTTCTCCGTGGTCGCCCAGGTGCTGGTGCCGTTCGCGGCCACGCTGGCCGCGCCGGAACATCGCGGTCGCGTGGTCGGCACGTTGATGAGCGGCCTGCTGCTGGGCATCCTGCTGGCACGTACCGTGGCCGGCCTGCTTTCCAGCCTGGGCGACTGGCGCCTGGTGTACGCGATCGCCGCTGCCACCCTGGTGCTGACCGCACTGGCATTGCAGCGCGGCCTGCCGCGCTTCCACCACAGCGCCGGCCTTGGCTACTTCGCATTGCTGCGCTCGATCGGCGTGCTGTTCGTGCAGGAACCGGTGCTGCGCCAGCGCACCCTGCTGGGGGCCTGCAGCTTCGCCATGTTCGCGATCTTCTGGACGCCACTGGCGTTCCTGCTGGCACAGCCGCCGTATGCCTACAGCGACGCCACCATCGGCCTGTTCGGGCTGGTCGGCGCGGCCGGCACGCTGGCGGCCGGCCTGGCCGGCCGCATGTCCGACCGTGGCCAGACCGGGCGTGCCACCGCCATCGCGCTGGCGCTGCTGCTGCTCTCGTGGCTGCCACTGGGGCTGTCGGCCCACTCGTTGCTGGCGCTGCTGGTCGGCGTGGTGGTGCTGGACCTGGCCGCGCAGCTGCTGCACGTCAGTAACCAGAACCTGATCTATGCACTGCAACCGGCAGCGCGCAACCGCCTCAATGCCGGCTACATGACCGGCTACTTCATCGGCGGTTCGCTGGGTTCGCTGCTGTCGGCGCAGGTCTACCAGCGCTTCGGCTGGACCGGCGTCTGCGTAGCCGGTGCTGCGGTGGCGGTGCTGGCCCTGCTGCTGTGGCTGCCCGGCGCGCTGCATGCGCGCCAGGCCTCGGTGGCCGACTAGAAACTGCCCTGCAGCGCCAGCTCCCATCGTCCACCGGCATTGCCCGGGAACAGGCGCTTGGCCGCACTGTCGGTGTCATGCACGGTGGCACGCAGCTCCCATGCCGGGGCCAGCGTGGCAATGGCACTGAGCTGCCCATGCAGGTAGTCCGGGCCCTGCGCGGTGGCCAGCCAGTACTGGCCCACCGCTGCTTCCAGGCGGACGCGCTCGTGCAGCGGCACGCGCACGCCCAGCTGGGCATAGGTACCGCGATGGCCACCGGCCAACGCATCGTTGGAATGGGCGACCTGCAACCAGGCGCGCTGCTTCCAGCTCACCGTGGTGCTGAGTTCGGTCCAGTCCAGCGCGCGGCCGGTGCCCGGGTACATGTAGCGGGTCAGGTTGGCATCCAGTGTCCAGTCCGGGGCCAGCGCACCGGACCAGCCGGCCACCAGGTCGAACTCGCTGCGCGCGCCATTGTCCGGCTTGAACGAAACGTTGGAGCCCCACACGCTGGCGTACCAACCCGATGGGATCGAAACCTTCGCACCCGCCTGCACCGCCGGGTCGCCGTCGCTCTGCGAGCTGCCACGCCACACGTAGTCACTGGTCAACGCCGCACTGCCACTGACCTGTACCTGTGCCTGCGCGCTGCCGATCCCGAGCAGCCCTGCCAGGGCGGCCACCACCGCCGCCATCATCCCCTTGCTGTTCACTGCACTGTGTTCCTCGTCGAAGGCGGTTATGCCGCCGGGAACGCAGTGTCGAGGCGGTGGCCGTAACGGATCGAGGGTGCTGCCGGGGCCGCGGCGCAAATTCGGCGTAAATCCCGTGAATCGGGGCCACATGCCGGCAGCGCGGTATCATGGTGCCCTGTTTCCAGAGAACCAACCGCGTGGACGCCATCCTGACCCCGGTATCGATCGGCGAGCTGATCGACAAGATCACCATTCTCGAGATCAAGGCCGAACGCATCGACGATGCGGCCAAGCTGAGCAACGTGCGCACCGAGCTGGACGGCCTGCTGCCGTTGCTGCAGCAGCAGCTGCAGGCTCAGCCGGCGCTGGCCGTGCTGAAGCAGCAGTTGAAGGCAATCAACGAGCGCATGTGGGACATCCAGGACCAGCTGCGCGACAAGGAAGCGGCCCAGGTGTTCGACGATGGCTTCATCCAGCTGGCACGCGGTGTCTATGGCACCAATGGCGAGCGCGTGCAGGTGAAGAACGAGATCAACCGCGTGGCCGGTTCGGCCCTGGTGGAAGAGAAGCAGTACCAGGGCGAGTAAGCCCGCTCATCCGCATTCGAGCAGGTGCCGGATGCGGAACAGCTCACCATCGCTGTGAATGCCCAGCTTCTCGTACGCCGTCCGCTTCTGCGTGCTGACCGTACTGGCCGTGCGCCCGAAGCGCCGCGCCACCTCCCCGGTGGTGCAGCCCTGCAGGACCAGCCGGAGCACCTCGCGCTCACGTCGGCTCAAGGGCGTCAGCACCGGCGCCGGTGTGCGCCGCATGCGTGATCGGTTCAGCTGCGTGCGCAGCTCCGGGGGCACGAAGCGGCCGCCACGGGCCAGTACCTCCACCGCGCGCCGCAGCATCGCCGGCGTGGTTCCCTTTGACAGGAAGCCGCGCGCGCCGGCCTGCATCGCCATGGTCACCATGCTGGCATTGCAGTGCGCAGACAGCACCAGCACCGGCAGCAGCGGCCAGCGCCGCGACAACAGCCGCAACAGGGACAGGCCCTGTTCGGGACCATAGGGCGCCAGCAGGTCGATCAGCAGCAGGTCGATGCCATCCGGCTGGCGCTGCAGCAGATCGAGCAGATCAGCTTCGCGGGTGAAGCTGCCACAGACCTGCACGCCACCGTGCTGGCAAAGCACCACCTCCACCCCCAGACGCAGCACGGGATGCGGCGCCAGCATTGCCAGGCGGCGGGGCCGATCGAGGGGCAGAGCGGGAACGGCAGGCGGCATCACATGGATCCGACGATACGAAGTGCCCACCGTAGGGCCGCGCCGGGAGCAGCGGAATCCAATTTATTGCAACGCAGCAGCGGCCTCGGAACATGCTCAGCTGCGGTTTCGGGTCGTCACAACGCAACAGGCCCGGCATGAGCCGGGCCTGTCGAGGCATCTTCAGCGCGCAGGCGCGCCGAGGAAGCAATTACCAGCTGAAGCGCGGGCCGACGGTGTATTCCTTGTCGCCGTCGCGGTTCATCTTCAGCTCGCCGTTCAGGCCCCAGTTCTGGTTCAGCTTGACCTGACCACCCAGGCGGCCGTACCACTGGCCTTCCGGATTGATGCCGTGCTTCTTCGAGAAATCTTCGTAGCCGACCATGCCGTAGACTTCGGCGTGGGCACCGAAGGCGGTGCGGATACCGGCTTCAGCGCTGTAGCCGTTGAAGTCCAGGCCGTGCTTCTGGTCGCGCTTCTGGTAGGCAACGCGAGCAACGAAGTCGGTGGTCGGGGCGATTTCAACGTTGTAGCCGGCGCCGATCTTCCACTGGTCCAGCTTGATGTTGGTGTGGTCGATTTCCTGGCGGCTGTAATCACCGAAAGCGTGGAAGTTCGGCAGGAAGCCGTACGAGCCCTTCACGCCCCAGCCGTCGGCCTTGAACGCATCGATGTCGGTCTTGGCGTAGTCGGCTTCGGCATAGTTGTACGACAGGTTCTCAGCAGCCGAGGCGGTGAACGGCAGGGCAGCGGCCAGGGCCAGAGCAATCAGCGAATTCTTCATGGGGGTACACCTTTACTTTCTTATGGTGTGCAGCAGCGCTAGGGCGCCATCGCATCGGGAATGTAAATTCTCCGTTATTCGCCACAACGCTCCCTGAAAACAGCGGTCTTCGCATTGCTGAATTTTCTGGCTTGATTCAGGCTGTTTCTGGCATACGCGCGCGGCGCGCGTGCATTTCATCGGCACAACGACTGCCGGTTGCAGGATGTCGATCCACGACGCCCTGGTTCGTCGGGTACTTGAAGGCCGTGCATGCGGCACGGTCCATCCGGAGGCAGGCAATGAGCTACATCGATGGTTTCGTCCTGGCGGTGCCCACCGCCAACAAGGAGAAGTTCCTCGCCCACGCACGCACAGGAGATCCCGTTTTCATCGAATACGGCGCGCTGCGCGTGGTCGAGTGCTGGGGCGATGACGTGCCGCACGGCAAGACCACCGACTTCTTCGGCGCGGTGAAAGCCACGCCGGATGAGACGGTGGTGTTTTCCTGGATCGAATGGCCGGACAAGCCGACCCGCGACGCCGGCATGAAGAAGATGATGGAAGACCCAAGGTTTGATCCGGCGACGAATCCGATGCCGTTCGACGGCGCGCGGATGATCTACGGCGGCTTCGTGCCGATCTACGAACTGACGCGCTGAACCGGGCGGACGTGCTCAGCGCGCGTCCGTTTCATCGCTGGCAGCGGCATGGCCGGCGCCCAGTGCGGCGCCAGCGCCGAGGCCCACACCGCCCATCCCAGCGCCCATTCCGCCACCGCCACCTCCTCCACCCGCACGACCGCCCTTGGCGTCGCCGTCGTTGCGGCCCTTGCCGCCGACACTGGCGCCCCCCGGCCGGGTCGGCCCCTGCGGCGGTATCTGCAGGTCGGTCGGAATCGGCGCCAGATCCAGCGCTTCGCGCACGAAGTCGCGCAGCGAGACCACCAGTTCATGGGTATGTACCGGCCGCCCCTGTGCCAGTTCATTGGCGGCACGCGCGGCCAGCCGCACCTGTTCGTCGGTGCCCAGCAGCAGGATGTCCGACAACGCCGCTTCCACGGCATCACGGATGCGGCGCGCGCGATCCGAGCGGGGCTCGGCAATGCCCTCTGCATCCTCGCGCTGGCGAAGGTCACGGCGATGGCTGGGGTCCACACCCAGTTCGCCGGTGAACGAACCGCCCAGGGTCTTGTAGGCCGCCATCAGCGTGCGCAGCCGTTCGTTGATCTGCCGGTTCTCGCGCTCGCGGCGCTGCTGCAGGGTCTGCATCACCAGCAGGCGGATGCCCACGCCCAGCAGGGTGATCAGGACCAGGCCGGCCAAGGTGGACAGCACGCCCTGCCAGGAACTGAAGTCAATACCGCGCATGCCCCGGGCTCCAGCAGGAAGAACCTGCATCCTGCTCCATACCGCGTCCCTGAAACGCGAAAGGCCCCACCACCCGGGGGTGGCAGGGCCTTCGGTCACGGCGCGATTACTTGCGCTTGGCGACCTTGCGCACGGCCTTCTTGGCCGGAGCCTTCTTGGCGGCGACCTTCTTCAGCGGCGCAGCCTTCTTGGCAACCGTCTTGCGGGTGGCGGCAACCTTCTTGCCCACTGCCTTCTTGGCAACGGCGGTCTTCTTGCCGACAGCCTTCTTGGCAGCGGCGGTCTTCTTGCCGACGGCCTTCTTGGCGACGGCAGCCTTCTTGCCGACAGCCTTCTTGGCGGTCGTGGTCTTCCTGGTGGCGACCTTCCTGGTGGCGGCAACCTTCTTGCCGACGACCTTCTTCGCAGCCACGGCCTTCTTGCCAGCAACCTTCTTGGCGGCGACGGTCTTCTTGGCCACGGCCTTCTTGGCGGTAGCGACCTTCTTGCCAACTGCCTTCTTGGCAACAGCGGTCTTCTTGCCGACGGCCTTCTTGGCGACGGCAGCCTTCTTGGTGGCGGCCTTCTTCGCGGTGGCGACCTTCTTGCCGGCAGCCTTGGTGGCGGCCTTGGTGGTCTTCTTGGCAGCGGCGGCCTTCTTGGTCACAGCCTTGCCTGCAGCCGCCTTCTTCTTGGCCACTTCATTCTTCAGCGCAGCGGCTTCGGCCTTGGCGTTCTTCTTGGCGGCTTCCAGCTTCTTCTTGGCGTTGGCAACAGTCTTGCCGACCGACTTGGCAGCCTTCTCGGCCTTCTTGGCAACGGTCTTCTCGACCTTGGCCACGGCCTTCTTGGCCTTGGCAACGCGGGTACCGGCAGCCTTGGTGGCGCGCTTGACGGTCTTCTTGACCGACTGCACTGCGTCTTCGGCAGCGTGGGCGATGGTCTCGCCAACGTTGGTGGCGGTTTCTTTGACGTTCTCGACGGCGTCGGTCACGACCGACACACCATTACCGTTGCTCATGTTGCCCTCCTGGGGGCCTTAAGTATCAAAACGGGGCGATGCTATACCGACATTGACGATCGTGGAACGGGGCACGCACGAGCAATCGCATCTGATGCGACGGCAATGGTGTAGTCGGGTACCCTCGCGAGTACGATGTGTTGACGGGAAACCCCTTTTTTTCAGTGCTGCGCCGCACGATACGGGCAGCGGCAGGGGCTGCGTGCGCACACCCGCCCGGACGTAGCGAAAGGCATGCGATATGGCGCATCGCGGCATCGGGATGCGCAGAACTGCGCAAGCATCGGCCTGCATACCCACGCGCTTGGGCAGACGTCGGCACAGTGCGAGGAACCTCCGCCGTTGCCGCCTGCGGCCCACGGTAGCGATGTTGGCCCGGGTTCCGGGCATGGCGTTTTCATGGCGCATTTATCCAGATCGCGACACACTCATTCAGCTTGTTCTACCGTAGGGCCGTACCGCCCCCACCCACGCCAGCGAACCGACTCCCATGCGACCGCTTCCTACCCTGCTCACGCTCGCAATCGCCGCCGCCTTCGGTGGCTTCGTTGCCACCGGCATCAATGCCCACATGGACAACCGTGCCGACGCCGCGCCGCTGCCGGCGGTGTTGCCGACCACGGCGGCCTTGCCGGCTTCGGTGGCCGGTCAGGCGGTGCCGTCGCTGGCACCGATGCTGGAAAAGGCAATGCCGGCGGTGGTCAGTGTCAACACCAAGCAGGTGGTGCGCGTGCGCAACCCCTTCTTCAACGACCCATTCTTCCGCCGCCTGTTCCCGGATATCCCACAGGAACGCATCAACGAATCGCTGGGCTCGGGCGTGATCATCGACGCCAAGGAGGGGCTGGTGCTGACCAACCACCATGTCATCGACAACGCCGATGACGTACAGGTGACACTGGCGGACGGGCGCACGGTCAAGGCCGAGTTCCTCGGCTCGGACCGCGATACCGACATCGCGCTGATCCGCATCCCGGCGCAGAACCTGACCGACATCAAGCTCGGCAACAGCGACCAGCTGCGCGTAGGCGACTTCGTGGTGGCCATCGGCAACCCGTTCGGCTTCAGCCAGACCGTTACCTCGGGTATCGTTTCGGCGGTGGGCCGCAGCGGCATCCGCGGGCTGGGCTACCAGAACTTCATCCAGACCGATGCGTCGATCAATCCGGGCAACTCCGGTGGCGCGCTGGTCGACCTGCAGGGCCAGCTGGTCGGCATCAATACCGCCAGCTTCAACCCGCAGGGCAGCATGGCCGGCAACATCGGCCTGGGCCTGGCGATTCCTTCCAACCTGGCGCGCAGCGTGGTCGACCAGCTGGTCAAGCACGGCGTGGTGGTGCGCGGCACGCTGGGCGTGGAAAGCCAGAACCTGACCGCGCAGATCGCGCAGGGCCTGGGCCTGGGCGAAACCCGCGGTGCGCTGATCACCCGCGTGCTGGTCGGCTCGGCCGCCGCCGCAGCCGGGCTGAAGCCGGGCGACGTGGTGGTGTCGGCCAACGGCCAGCGCGTGGACAGCGCCGAGGCCCTGCACAACGTGGAAGGCCTGGCGGCCGTCGGCAGCGCGATGACGCTGGACGTACGCCGCGAAGGCAAGCCACTGCAGATCAAGGCGACACTGAAGGAACAGGCGCGCGCGGTCACCGGTGAGAGCCTGGACCCGCGCCTGACCGGCGCGACCTTCGTCGACCTGCCCGAGTCACTGCGCCAATCCGGTGTCGGCGGCGTGCTGGTCAGCGAGGTCAAGCGCGGCAGCCGCGCTGCCAGCAACGGCCTGCAGCAGGGCGACATCATCACCGACGCCACCGTGGGCGAATTCGCCGACCTGGCCAGTTGGCGCGCCAACTTCCAGCAACGCCCGCCGACCCTGGTGGTGCGCGTGCTGCGCAACAACGGCCAGCAGCAGGGCCAGCTCGTGATGCGCTGATCGCCCTGCCGTAACACCCCCTATACCCCGGCAATGCTATTGCTGTCAGTCCAGGTCGGCACCGCCGACGCCGTTCCCCCATCGCAACAGGAGTGATTCGATGAGCCCCACCAATACCGAGAACCTGAAGGAACACCTGGGTGAAGCCGGTTCCCACCTGAAGCAGGCCGCCAGCGCCGCCGGCGGTGCGATCAAGGGCGCCACCGGTGCCGCGACCGACGAACTGCGCATCGGCAAGGCCAACGTCAAGGCTGAACTGTCCGACAGTGCACTGTCCGGCCTGGCCGCTGCCGAGTTTGGTGGTGCCGCCGCCAAGGAGCAGGTCGATGCGCTGATGGACAAGGGCAAGGACCTGATCGACAGCGCCGCCGAATTGATCCGTGAGCGTCCGCTGGCCTCGTTCGGTGTTGCCTTCGCGGCCGGCTGGATCATCGCCAAGCTGGCCCGCGGCAGCAGCGACAAGTAAGCCGCGGCGTGAGCGAAGACAACGCGCAAGCCCCTGATCCGGCGGCTACCCCGCCGCTGGATGAGAGCATCCGCCAGGTCGGCGCGGCCGGTCGTGCCGCTGCCGACTCGGCCAAGCACTCGCTGCGTTCGCTGCGCCGGTTGGCCTCGGCCGACTTCGCGCTGGCACGCAGTGCCTTCGGCCGCGCGCTGGCCTGGGCCGGCGTAGCGATCGTATTTGGTGCGTCGGCCTGGCTGCTGATGGCCGCCACCCTTATCGCGCTGCTGCAAAGCTGGGGCCTGAGCTGGCTGCAGGCACTGCTGATCACCTCGCTGCTGAGCCTGGCCGTCACCGGTTATGCGATCTGGCGGGTGTCCTACTTCTTCCACCACACCGGCATGCACGCCACCCGGCGCCAGCTGTCCCGCCTGGGCCTGTTCGACGAGCCCAGCGAAGACGACCCCGATGCCGATGTGGAGCTGCCAGAGGGCAAGCCATGAAGTTCGGTGCGCTGCAGCGTCGGGTGAAGCGCTGCGAACAGGTGGTAACCGTGCGTCTGGTCGAGACCCAGGACCACTGGTCCACGCTCGGCCAGGTCTGGCGCCAGGGCTGGTCGCCACTACGCATCGTGGTAGTGGGCCTGGCCGGTGGCTTCATTGCCGGCAAGCTGGAAATGCCGGGCAAGGTCAACGGTGCGCGCTGGCTGCAGATGGTGGGTTCGGTCTCGAACCTGTTCGCCAGTGCGCAGGCGGCGTTCGCCACGGCGATGGCGGCGCAGGCGGCGGCCACCGCCGACGATGCGGCCGAAGAAGCCGGCGATGCCAGCGAACAGGCACACGCAGCGGCCTCCGCCGCTGAAGCACGGCCCGCAGCGGCAGCGCGAGCTGTGCCGGAGCCGGAGCCGGAACCGGACCTGCGCGAACCGCGCCCGGCCGAGGCGGCCACCGAGCTGTCCGAACGTTGATCCCTGGAATCCGCCGCGCCGGTCGCGGCCGGCGGATAATGCGCTCCCCTTTCCGGCTGATGCGTCGATGAGCGAGTCCTCCCTGTCCCCGTCACCGGCCGGCCACGACGCATCCGAGGCACCGCTGCCGCCCCCGTCGCGCCCACGCGGACCGATGTCGCTGGTTGTGCTGGCGACCCTGGCCGTGGGCTATACGCTATGGGCGGCGCAGGACATCATCCTGCCGGTGCTGCTTGCGATGTTCTTCGCGCTGGTCGGCAATCCCATCCTGCGCCTGCTGCAGAAGCTGTGGATTCCGCGCGCGCTGGGCGCGCTGTTGATCCTCGGTGCGGGCCTGGGCGTGACCGGTTCGCTGGCCGTGCAGCTGATCGGACCGGCGATGGAATGGGCGCAGGAAGCACCGCAGCAGCTGCGCAAGGTCGCCCGCCAGGTGCAGAACCTGACCAAGCCGGTGCAGCAGGCCAACCAGGCGGCGGAAAACTTCGCCCGTGTGGCCGGCGGTGACAGCAACCACAAGGTGCAGGTGATCCGCACCCAGCTCGACGACCCCTACCGCATGCTGACCCGTGCACCGCGGCTGGCTGCCTCGGTGTTGGCCGTGGTGCTGCTGACGCTGTTCTTCATGATCTACGGGCAGAGCCTGCAGCGCGCGGCGATCGCCCTGTTCCCCAACCGCCAGCAGCAGCGCTTCACTACCGACATCCTGCGTTCGATCGAACGCGAGGTCTCGCGTTACGTGCTGACCATCAGCGTGATCAACACCTTGGTCGGGCTGGTGTTCGCCGGCGTGCTGATGCTGCTCGGTATCGGCCTGCAGGAAGCGCTGCTGTGGGGCACGGTGGCCGCGCTGCTGAATTTTGCGCCGTATGTGGGTCCGCTGATCGGCGTGGCGCTGATGCTGTTGATGGGCTTCGTCGAGTTCCGCGACCCGCTGCAGGCCCTGCTGCCCGCAGCCGCCTACCTGGGCCTGCACACACTGGAAGGGCAGATGGTGACCCCGATCGTGCTGGGCCGTCGGATGAAGCTGTCGCCGCTGGTGCTGATCCTGGCGCTGATGGTGTTCGGCTGGGCCTGGGGCATGATCGGGCTGCTGCTGGCGGTGCCGCTGCTGGTGTGCATCAAGCTGGTGCTGGCACGCCTGGACGGCATGCAGGGCTGGGCACGCCTGCTGGAATGAAAGCCCGCGCGGGCAGGGGTAGAATGGCGGGGTGAATTTCCCCGTCCAAGCCATCACCCTCGACCTTGACGACACGCTGTGGCCGTTCGCTCCGATCGGCGCCCGCATCGAACAGGTCCTGCACGCCTGGATGTGCGAACACAGCCCCGCTACCGCCGCGATGTATCCGGTGGAGGCGATGCGCGAACTGCGCGAGCGGCTGTACCACGCCCATCCGCACCTCCACCACGACCTGAGTGCGCTGCGCCGGCTGACCCTGCACGAAGCACTGCACACCAGCGGTGCCAGCCTCGATCTGCTGGAGCCTGCGTATGAAGTGTTCTACGCCGCACGCAACCAGGTGGAGTGCTATCCCGATGCGATCGATGCACTGGCACGGATTGCCGCGCGGATTCCGGTGGCGGCGCTGAGCAATGGCAATGCCGACCTGGAACGGGTCGGCCTGGCCCATCATTTCGCCTTCCAGCTGGGTGCGCGCGAGCACGGCGCGGCCAAGCCCGAAGCCAGCATCTTCCACGCTGCCTGCACCCGACTGGGTGTCGCGCCGGCACAGGTACTGCACGTCGGCGATCATGCCGACATGGACGTGGCCGGGGCGATTGCCGCCGGCCTGCGCGGGTGCTGGATCAACCGCGAGGCAGCCACCTGGACCCATCCGCAGCTGCAGCCGGACCTGCAGTTCGACACCCTCACCGGCCTGGCCGACTGGTTGGATGCCAACCTCGACGCCGCCGCACTCCGGAGTACCTGACGCATGAGCGAGATCACTGGTTTCACTGCCGACACCGCCGCAGCGCTGCCGCTGTACGTGCTGGACCGCGAGCAGTTCGCCGCCTGGAAGGACGGCCAACCGGCCGCCACCCAGGCCTGGCTGGCATCGCAGGGCTTCACCGCCGGTGCCTTCACCACGGCGTTGCTGCCCGGCGCCGATGGCCTGTCCGGAGCGGTGATCGGTGTGGGTGATCGCGCCGATGCCTACAGCTATTCGCATGCCCCGCACGCCCTGCCGGAAGGCAGCGTGTGGCAGCTGGCCAACGAACTGCCGGCCGCCGAACAGGCGCTGCTGCAGCTGGGCTGGGGCTTGGGCAGCTACCGCTTCGACCGCTACCGCAAGCGCCACCGCGCACCGGCGCAACTGGTAGCCGCGCCGACCGGCGAGGTGGCCGACCTGATCACCGCCAGCCTGCGCGTGCGCGACTGGGTCAACACTCCCACCGAAGATATGGGCCCGCAGCAGCTGGAAGACGCTGCCCGCGCCCTGGCCGCTGCGCACGGCGCGCAGGTCGAGGCGATCACCGGTGACGAACTGCTGAAGCACAACTTCCCGGCCATCCACGCCGTGGGCCGCGCATCGCACCGCGCGCCGCGTCTGGTGGTGCTGCGCTGGGGCAAGGACACCGATCCGTCGCTGGTGCTGGTCGGCAAGGGCGTCTGCTTCGACACCGGCGGCCTGGACATCAAGCCGGCCGACGGCATGCGCAACATGAAGAAGGACATGGGCGGCGCCGCGCATGCGCTGGCCCTGGCCGGCCTGGTGATGGCACGCGGGCTGCCGGTACGTTTGACCCTGCTGGTGCCGGCGGTGGAAAACGCGATCGGTCCGGAGGCGTTCCGCCCGGGTGAAGTGATCGCCACCCGCAAGGGCCTGAGCGTGGAGATCGACAACACCGACGCCGAAGGTCGCGTGATCCTGTGCGACGCATTGACCTTCGCCGGTGAGCAGAAGCCGGACCTGGTGCTGGACTTCGCCACCCTCACCGGTGCCGCGCGCATCGCACTGGGCCCGGATCTGCCAGCGCTCTTCAGCAACGATGACACGGTGGCCCAGCAGTGGCTGCAGGCCGGTGACGCGACCCGCGACCCGGTCTGGCGCATGCCGCTGTGGCGCCCTTACCTGCGCTACCTGAGCAGCGGCATTGCCGACCTGGCCAACGCCGGTTCGCGCATGGCCGGCTCGGTGACCGCCGCGCTGTACCTGGAGCGCTTCCTGGAAGACGGCCAGCGCTGGGCGCATCTGGACGTGTACGCCTGGAACGACGGCGAACGCCCGGGCCGTCCGGCCGGTGGCGAAGCGCTGGCGTTGCGCTCGGCGTGGGCGATGCTGAAGGCGCGCTACAGCTGATCGGGTGGGTGCCGACCTTGGTCGGCACGCCGTCCCCGGCAAACTTGACGAAAATTTGAATACCGGGCCTGGAAGGGTTCTGCGAGGATGTGTGGGTCGACCACCCACACGCTCCGTGAAGGCAGGACTCCGACCATGTCGCTCTTCGGCTACACCCGTGCCGGCCAGACGCCGGGCACACCGCGCAGGCATTCCCCCCTGCTCTGGATCGCGCTGATCGCGCTCATCCTGGGTGCCGTGGCGCTGGCCTTTGCCTGGCTGGCCGGCTGGATGGGCGACCGCCTCACCGCGCAGCGCTTCACCGATACCATCGAGGCCACCGGCCCGGCCCACCCGGGCTTCCGCCGCGCGCACAGCAAGGGCATCTGCGTGAGCGGCTGGTTCGAACCCAGTGCGCAGGCCCGCACCCTGTCCAGTGCACGGGTGTTCTCGCAGCGCCGCGTGCCGGTGATGGGCCGCCTGTCGATCGGCGGCGGCGACCCGTACGGCGCCGACAACACTGCACGCGTGCGCAGCCTCGCGGTGCAGATGGTCAGCGATGATGGGCAGGAATGGCGCATGGCGATGAACAGCTTCCCGTTCTTCGCGGTGCCCAGCGCCGAGGCGTTCTACGAGCAGACCCGCGCTTCCATTCCCGACCCGGCCACCGGCAAGCCCGACCCGCAGAAGATGGCTGCGGTGCTGGCGAAGTACCCCAGTGCGCAGGCCTTCCAGCAGTGGGCCAAGACGGCGCCGTGGACCAGCAGCTGGGCCGACACCACCTTCAACAGCGTCAACAGCTTCTGGTTCGCCAATGCGCAGGGCCAGAAGCGCGCGGTGCGCTGGCGCTGGCAGCCGCAGGCGCCGGTGGTGGAGATGGATGCGGAAACGCGCAAGCAGGCCAGCGTCGATTTCCTCAGCCAGGAACTGCAGCAGCGCCTGGCCAACGGCCCGGTGCGCTGGAACCTGGTCGTGACCACCGCCGAGCCCGGCGATGCCATCGATGATCCGTCGGTGCCATGGCCCGAGTCGCGTGATCAGGTAGTGGCCGGCGTGCTCAGCCTGGACCGCATGCAGTCGCAGGAACAGGGCGCCTGCGGCCAGATCAACTTCGATCCGCTGATCCTGCCCAGCGGCGTGCGCGGCAGTGACGATCCGATCCTGGCCGCGCGCTCGGCCGTCTATTCGCAGTCCTTCAACCGCCGCGAACGCGAGCGCGCCACCGGCAACGTCGAACAACCGAAGGAGGCCGCACGATGAGCATCGGCAACGGCCACTTCAACCTGCTGGCGCGGGTGCTGCACTGGTCCATGGCACTGATGATCATCGCCATGCTGTTCATCGGCGTGACCATGGTCGCCTCACTGCACCTGCGGCCAATGCTGATCGACCTGCACCGCCCGCTGGGCATCGCCATCCTGGTGCTGGTGCTGCTGCGCCTGTACAACCGGCTGCGCCATCGCCCGCCGCCGCTGCCTTCCGACCTGCCCGCCTGGCAGGTGCTGGCGGCCAAGGCCTCGCACTGGATGTTGTATGCGCTGATGCTGGCGATGCCGTTGATCGGCTGGGCGATGCTGTCGGCAGGCGGTTACCCGATCGTGCTGTGGGGCGGCCTGCACCTGCCGCCGATCGTGCCACACACACCGGCGCTGTACGCCGCGTTGCGTAATGCGCACAGTCTGCTGGCCTACGTGCTGTTCGCAACGGTGCTGATGCACGTGGGTGCGGCGCTGTTCCACCTGTGGGTGCGGCGCGATGGGGTGTTCCAGGCGATGGCGCGCGGGAAGGATTGAGAGCGAGCTCCTCTGCGCCCACGCATGAGTAGCGCCGGGCCATGCCCGGCGGATCGTTTCCGCGCCTGCGGAGAGGTGTCACTTTCTTTGCTCGTGCAAAGAAAGTAACCAAAGAAACACGCCGCCAGAGCGCGAGCCGTCGCTACGCGACGGTTCCCTGCGCTTCTCGGCGAATCAGGGGACGGCGCCGAACTCGCTGCGCTCAGACACCGGCGCCTCTGCGCCCCTGATTCCCCTGCGATGCTCGGCTCGCTCAAGGCGGACCCAAGGTCAAGAACCACAGCTGCACGACGATATTTGGTAGCGCCGGGCCGTGTCCGACGAGTGAAGCGGCTGCTTTCGCCTTTGGTCTTGAGTCCGCCTTCAAGCGAGCCGAGCACCGCAGGACCGGCGAGGGCGAAGAGGCGCGGGTGTCTGAGCGCAGCGAGTTCCGCGCCGTCCCTCGGCGGGCCGAGGAGCGCAGGGCACCGGCGTGCGCAGCACGTCGGCTCGCGGCCGGCGGAGCGTTTCTTTGGTTACTTTCTTTGCGCGCAAAGAAAGTGACACCCCTCCGCGGTCGCGGAAATGACATCACCGGGAAAAGCAGGCCGCCGCTACAACCACCCCTTCTGTCGCGCCAGCCGATAGGCCTCAATCCGGTTGGCCACACCCAGCTTGCCGATGCACTCGGACAGGTAATTGCGCACCGTACCGTGCGACAACCCCAGCTGCTCGGCAATCTCGCTGGCGGTTCGGCCCTCCCCTGCCAGACGCAGCACACGGCGCTCGCGGTCGGTCAGCGGATCGGCCTGCGACCACGCATCCAGCGCCAGCTGCGGGTCGATCGCACGGATGCCCTGTTTCACCTTGCGCAGTGCATCGGCCAGGTTCTCGGCCGGTGCGTCCTTCAGCAGGTAGCCCAGCACGCCCGCCTCCAGCGCGCGGCGCAGGAAACCGGCGCGGGCGAAGGTGGTCACGATCACCACCTTGATCGGCAGCTCGTGACGCGCGATGCGCTGGGCAAGCTCGAGCCCGGACAGGCCCGGCATCTCGATGTCGGTGACCAGGATGTCAGGCTGCAGCTGCTGCAGCATGCGCCACGCGGTTTCGCCGTCGGCGGCGCTGCCCAGCACCTCGATATCAGGCTCCAACCCCAGCAGCGCCGACAGTGCGCCGCGCACCATCGCCTGGTCCTCGGCCAGCAGGATGCGGATCATGCGGCACCGTCCTGCACCAGCGACGACGGCGTGCCTGGCGGCAACGGTGTGGTCGCGGCAGCCAGTGGCACGCGCACGCTCAGCAGCGTGCCCTCGCCCTTTGCGGACTGAACCTGAAGGTTGCCCCCCAGGGCGGCCACGCGTTCGCGCATGCCGCACAACCCGTTGCCCTCGGCCTGCACGCCGCCACGACCATCATCGCGGATCTGCATCGCCAGCATGCGTCCTTCCAGCATGAATTCCACCCGTGCCTGTGTCGCCTGTGCATGGCGCACGATGTTGGTCGCGGCCTCGCGCAGCACCAGCGCCAGACCGCGTTCGACATCCACCGGCATCGCCGGTGGTGGTGCGTATTGAAGGTGGACCTGCTGGCACTCCAGCAGCAGCCGCGCCGACGCCAACTCACCGGCCAGGTCACTGGCGCGGATACCGGTGACCGCGCTGCGCACCTGCGCCAGCGCTTCGCGGGCAATGTCCTCGGCTTCGCCGATTTCCTGCCGCGCCCGCGCGTCGCCACGATCGTGCAGCTTGCGGGCCAGTTCCAGCTTCAACGTGATCAACGACAGGGTATGGCCGAGCAGGTCGTGCAGGTCGCGGCCGATGCGTTCGCGCTCGGCGGTGGCTGCGAGCCGCCGCACCTCGTCCTGCGACAGCTGCAGTGCCGCATCCTTCTGCTGGTTGAGTGCCTCCACGTTCACGACCAACCCGACGATATAGGACACGGCGGGGATCCAGACCAGGCTCTGCCACGGGTACTGGAACAGCAGTGCGAGGCCGCAGAACAGGAGGTTCAGGCCAGTGAGCTGCAGCAGGTACTGCCACCAGCCACCGCGTCCGCTCACCCGCAGCAGCACGCAGCCGAACACGAAGTAGGTCAACCCGGACGGGTACCACGGCAGCAGCACCAGCGACATCCCGATCAGGCCCAGGGCATAGCGCGGCGCGTGATGGCGTGGCGCCACCATCACCTTGGCGTACAGCAGCAGGAACACCGGATAGCTGGCCACTGTAAGCAGCAGCCAGCGCAGGGTGAAGCCATGGCCGAGCAAGGGCGTCAGGAAGATCCACACCGACCACAGCAGGTGGATCGCCTCGCTCCAGGGTGATTTTCCCCGGCGCAGCGTCTCGGCCACCGCCGAGTCCGGCGCGGGGCGCAGCAGGGAGGCAAGCCAGGTGGACGGCACAGGCGGTTCCAGGCGGGGATGATCGCCGCCGATCATGCCAGTTCGGCTGGCTGCGCGCAGGCGCCACCGCCGGCAAGGTGGCACCGGCGCAACCCGCCGCAGATCACGGTACGCTTGGCGGTACCGCTGCAGCGGGCCAGCGATGGGGTGGTCGGATCCATGAGCGGTACCGGCAGCGGGGACGTTGCCATCCTGTGCCGCCGCGGTCACATTTCGCAGTTGCCGCCGTCAGTGTCATCGGGTGACAGCTGTCACTGCCGTCATCGCTGTGCCTGCCTTCATGCTGTGCCGCACGCTCCACCGCCGGAACCGCCGCCGTCCGCGCTTCCGGCCACACCCGCCCGAACGCCTGTGATGGAACGAATGAACGCTTCTGCCGAGCTGTTGAAGGAACTCCGTATCGACCGCAAGTCGCCGCCGCCCGCCTCCGGTGGTGGCAGCAACGGCGGTGGTCGCCGTTGGTTGTGGATCGCGACCATCGTGGTCGTGCTGCTGATCGCCGCTGCCGTGGCGTTCCTGTTCGGCCGTGCGCCGGCCGTGGAGGTGGAAACCGCGCCGGCCGTGGCCATCCAGCAGGGTAGCGCCAGCAGTTCGGTG
This sequence comes from Stenotrophomonas sp. YJH_SMC_27, assembly GCF_059369815.1. Classification (NCBI taxonomy): domain Bacteria; kingdom Pseudomonadati; phylum Pseudomonadota; class Gammaproteobacteria; order Lysobacterales; family Lysobacteraceae; genus Stenotrophomonas; species Stenotrophomonas sp. YJH_SMC_27. Next base: position 46,100 of record NZ_JCAFTA010000003.1, read on the forward strand.
CTCGACGCCAGTGGCTACGTGGTCGCCCGGCGCATGGCCACGGTCTCGGCCAAGATCACCGGCAAGGTGCGCGAGGTGATGATCGAAGAAGGCATGCGGGTCGAGGCCGGCCAGGTGATGGCCACGCTGGACCCGATCGATGCCGATGCGCAGCGCAGCCTGTATGCCTCGCAGCTGCAGGCCGCACGCAGCCAGGTGGCCGGGCTGGAGGCGCAGCAGAAGCAGGCCGCCGCCGAAGCCAGCCGCCTGCAGGCACTGGTCGGCCAGCAGCTGGTGTCACGTTCGCAGTACGACCAGGCCGTGGCCCAGCGCGACAGCCTGCGTGCGCAGCTGGAAACGGCCCAGCGCAACGTCAAGGTCGCCCACGACCAGCTGGCCATCGCCGACCTGGGTGTGGACAACAACATCGTGCGCGCGCCCTTCTCCGGCGTGGTCACCGCCAAGGCCGCGCAGCCCGGTGAGATCGTCTCGCCGCTGTCGGCCGGCGGTGGCTTCACCCGTACCGGCATCGGCACCATCGTCGACATGGACTCGCTGGAGATAGAAGTCGAGGTCGGCGAGGCCTTCATCGGCCGCGTGCAGCCGAAGATGCCGGTGGAAGCCACGCTCAACGCCTACCCCGAATGGAAGATTCCCGGCGAGGTGATCGCCATCATCCCCACCGCCGACCGCGGCAAGGCCACGGTGAAGGTGCGCGTGGCGCTGAAGGTGAAGGACCCGCGCATCGTGCCGGAAATGGGCGTGCGGGTCAGCTTCCTGGAACAGGCACAGCCGCAGGCCACAACCAAACCGCAGGGCGTGCGCGTGCCGGCTGGCGCGGTGGTCCAGCGCGAGGGCGCCCCGGTGGCCTTCGTACTGGGTGACGAGAACCGCGTGCAGCAGCGCACGGTCGAGGCTGGCCAGGCAATGGGCAAGGACCGCCAGATCCTCAAGGGCGTGAGCGCAGGTGAATCGGTGGTGCTGAACCCGCCGGACACCCTGCGCGATGGCGCCAAGGTGCAACAGAAACAAGCGCAGTAGCGGCCTGGCGCCCACGGGCGCCGCCGGCAGCACCGCTCGACGCACGCCTGCGGCCCCTTGCCGTGGCGCTTCCCCGTTTCCCGCCTTCCGTGGAGAACCACCCATGTCGACCCTGGTTTCACTGCGCAACATCACCAAGACCTACCAGCGTGGCCCCGAGAAAGTGCAGGTGCTGCACGGCATCGACCTGGACATCGCCAGCGGCGACTTCGTCGCGCTGATGGGTCCGTCCGGCTCGGGCAAGACCACCCTGCTCAACCTGATCGGCGGCCTGGACAACCCCAGCGGCGGCGAGATCAGCATCGAGGGCGAGCGCATCGACCAGATGAGCGGCGGCCAGCTGTCGACCTGGCGCAGCCACCACGTCGGCTTCGTGTTCCAGTTCTACAACCTGATGCCGATGCTGACCGCGCAGAAGAACGTGGAGCTGCCGCTGCTGCTGACCCATCTCAATGCCGCGCAGCGCCGCCGCAATGCCGAGATCGCGCTGACCCTGGTCGGCCTGGCTGACCGCCGCAGCCATCGCCCCAATGAACTGTCCGGCGGCCAGCAGCAGCGCGTGGCGATCGCGCGGGCGATCGTCTCCGACCCGACCTTCCTGATCTGCGACGAACCCACCGGCGACCTCGACCGCCAGTCGGCCGAGGAGATCCTTGGCCTGCTGCAGCAGCTCAACCGCGAACACGGCAAGACCATCATCATGGTCACCCATGACCCGAAGGCCGCCGAGTACGCCACGCACACGGTGCACCTGGACAAGGGCGAGCTGGCCGACGCGCCGCTGGCCCACTGACGGAGGCCACGGCGATGAAATACTTCTCGTTGGTGTGGGCGCAGCTGTTCCGCAGCCGTACCCGCACCCTGCTGACCCTGCTCTCGGTGGTGGCCGCGTTCCTGCTGTTCGGCATGCTCGATTCGGTGCGGGTGGCGTTCTCGTCGGGTGGCAGCGTGGAAGGTGCCAACCGGCTGATCGTGGCCTCGCGGCTGTCGATCACCCAGTCGCTGCCGATCCGCCTGGAAACCCAGGTCCGCCAGGTGGCCGGCGTGCGCGACGTGGCCTACGGCATGTGGTTCGGCGGCATCTACCAGGACCCGAAGAACTTCTTCCCGAACTTCTCGGTGTCCCCCAACTACTTCGATGTCTACCGCGAGCTGCAGATCGACCCGGCACAGCTGGAGGACTGGAAGCAGACCCGTACCGGCGCCATCGTCGGCGAAACCCTGGCCAAGCAGTTCGGCTGGAAGATCGGCGACACCATCCCGCTGCAGGCCACGATCTTCCCGCGTGGCGGCAGCAACGACTGGCCGCTGGTGCTCAAGGGCATCTACCGTTCCAAGGACCGTGCGCTGGCCGCCAACGAAGAACGCCAGTTGATGATGAACTGGAAGTACTTCGATGAATCCAACGACTACATCAAGAACCAGGTGAGCTGGTACACGGTGACGCTGGACAACCCGGACCACTCTTCGCGCGTGGCGCAGGCGATCGACGCGATCTCGGCCAACTCCGACCACGAGACCAAGACCCAGACCGAATCGGCCTTCCAGCAGGCCTTCGTCAAGCAGTTCGCGGATATCGGCATGATCGTCACCTCGATCATGGGTGCGGTGTTTTTCACCCTGCTGCTGTTGACCGGCAACACCATGGCGCAGGCGGTGCGCGAGCGCGTGCCGGAGCTGGCCACGCTGAAGACACTCGGCTTCAAGGACGGCACCGTGCTGACCCTGGTGATGGTGGAGTCGGTGCTGCTGATCGGCCTGGGCGGCCTGATCGGCATGGGCCTGGCCGCCCTGATCCTGCCGGCGATCGGCCCGAAGAGCATGGGCATGCTGCCGCCGCACGTACCGACACCAACCTGGCTGATGGGGCTGGGCCTGATCGTGGTGATCGGCATCATCGTGGGGCTGCTGCCCGCGCTGCGTGCCAAGCGCCTGAAAATCGTCGATGCACTGGCCGGCCGCTGAGGAGGATTGCAGATGAACAAGCTCAAGAAGTGGCTGGGCAACGGCATAACCGTGCTGCTGCTTGCGATCGGCCTGGTGCTGTGGATCAGCCTGCCGTGGATCGGCGTGCTGGCCGTGGCCGTGCTGGTGGCGCTGTGGCTGCTGCTGACCCGCGGCGGACGGCTGGCGTTGGCCGCCACCCGCATCGGCGTGGCCAGCCTGCCGCAGCGCTGGGGCGCATCGTCGGTGATCGTGGTCGGCATTGCCGGCGTGGTCGGCGTGCTGGTGGCGATGCTGGCGATGGGCGAAGGCTTCCAGGCCACGCTCAACAACACCGGCGATGACACCACCGCCATCGTGCTGCGCGGTGGCTCGCAGGCCGAGACCAACTCGGTGATCACCCGCGAGCAGGTACCGATGCTGTCCACCCTGCCCGGCATCAGCCGCGATGCGCAGGGCCGGCCGTTGCTGTCACCGGAACTGTCGCAGGTGGTCAACCTGGTGTCCAAGTCCGATGGCACCGACGTCAACGCGCAGTTCCGCGGCGTCGGTCCGCAGGCCTGGGCCGTGCATGACAAGGTCAAGATCATCGAAGGCCGCAGGTTCGCCACCGGCCTGCGCGAGATCGTGGTCGGCCAGGGTGCCAAGGGCCAGTTCCGCGACATGGACGTGGGCAGGACGCTGACCCTGGGCAACCAGACCTGGACCGTGGTGGGTGTATTCGCCACCGGCGACGCGCACGATTCGGAGCTGTGGACCGACGCCGATACACTGGCCACCACCTACCAGCGCAGCGCCTGGCAGTCGATCAGCGTGCGTACCGAGGGCAAGGCCGGATTCGAGCAGTTCAAGGCAGCAGTCGCCGCCGACCCACGCCTGAAGCTTGACGTGGAAACCACCCGTGTCTACTACAGCAAGCAGGGCGGCGGGCTGACCAAGCTGATCGACATCCTCGGCAAGGTGATCGGCACGATCATGGCGGTGGGTGCAGTGTTCGGCGCACTCAACACCATGTACGCGGCAGTGGCCACCCGTGCGCGCGAGATCGCCACCATGCGCGCGATCGGTTTCCGCGGCCTGCCGGTGGTGACGGCAGTGATGCTGGAGACGATGCTGCTGGCGCTGCTCGGTGGCCTGCTCGGCTGTGCGGTGGCGTGGCTGCTGTTCAATGGCTACAGCGTGTCCACCATCGGCAGCAACTTCAGCGCAGTGGTGTTCAAGTTCCATGTATCGCCGGAACTGCTGTGGACCGGACTGAAATGGGCGCTGGGCATCGGCCTGGTCGGCGGCCTGTTCCCGGCGCTGCGCGCGGCACGTTTGCCGATCACCACGGCGCTGCGCGAAACCTGAGCATCACGCAGCGGCATTTCGCACATCCTGCAGGGACGGAGCGAAGGCTCCGTCCCTTTCAGGTTGCCGAACTCAGACATCCGCCGCCGCAGCATCAAACGGCGGGGCCGCGCGCGGCCAGATGCTGGCGAAGGACTTCCTCGGGCGGATACGACGTGCCCAGCGCGTGCTGCTCGCCTGTGTGCCGGTCGACGAAGATCGGCCCATTGCCGGCCAATGCATCCGAGATTTCGCCGGATTGCAGGTAGCGCAGCGACTGGAAGCAGAACAGCCAGCCTTCGACCACTTCGTGCTCATGCGTGATGGCAACCGGCTCATCGTCGCTGGCAAGTGCAGCCTCCACGCGACGGCGTGCTTCTTCAAGCTGGATCATTCCTTCATCTCCTGCCTTCGATGACGAGGCGAAGAGCATTTCATGCGGGCAGATGCATCACAACGACTGCGCGCCTGCATACAAGCGCGTACTGCGACGCGTTGTCGCAACTACTCAAGCGTGCCAGCTTCGTGCCGCTATCGATGCCTCTGCCCATCGCAAACGCAGCGCGCGTGACGCCGCGCACAGCGCATCTGTGGATTGTTGGTTGCGATTCATGTTCACGCACATTCCGCAGCATCGCGACAAACAGTTGCGAATGAAAACACTCTAGAATCCGGCCCCCCACGTTGGTTTGCAGCACCCCACGCGTCCACAGAATGGACGCTTGTTTTTTCTGAAACACGAGATTTCACGGATGTCCCTGAAGACCACCCCGCTGCGCAACGCGATCATCATCGCGCTGGCCGCCAGCTGCACTACCCCCGCCTTCGCACAGGATGCGGGCGACAACACCACCAACCTCGACCGCATCGAAATCACCGGCTCGCGCATCCGCCAGGCCAGTGTCGAAACCGCTCAGCCGGTGGTCGCGCTCAACCGCGCGGAGATCGAGAAGAAGGGCTACGTCAACGTCGCCGACATCCTGCAGGATGTGACCGCTGCCGGCTCGCCAAGCATGAGCCGCGCGTCGTCGCTGACCTCATCGCGCGATTTCGGCGGAATGTATGTCAGCCTGCGCAACCTGGGCCCCGAGCGCAGCCTGGTGCTGATCGACGGCCGCCGCATGGGCGTCAGCGCCGGCGGCTACTCCGACCTGGCCTCCATCCCCTCGGCCATCGTGGAGCGCGTTGAAGTGCTGACCGATGGCGCATCGGCGTTGTACGGCTCCGATGCCATCGCCGGTGTGGTCAACATCATCACCCGCAAGAACTTCGATGGTGGCGAAGCCAGCGTCTACGTCGGCCAGTACGGTGAAGGCGATGGGCAGAAACGCTCCTACAGTGCCACTTTCGGCAAGACCTTCGACCGCGGTTGGTTCAGCGTTGGCGCCGAGCGCACCAAGGAAGACGAAGTGATGGGCGGCGCGCGCGAGTTCAGCCGCTACGTCAACGGTCCGCGCCATCCGAACGATGGCCTCAACGGCACCACGCCGTGGGGCAGCGTCACCGTCGGCGGCAAGCCGCTGACCGTCGGTCCGGGCGGCGACCCGACCAGCGCCGGCAACTTCCACGCGCCGAACCCGGCCGATGGTGCCAACACCAAGACCAACATGAGCCTGCTGACCGGCCTGGAGCGCACCTCGGTGTTCGCCAACGGCGGCTTCTCGATCACCGATGACCTGCGCATCGTTGCCGATGCCATGTACAGCAAGCGCGAATCGACCAAGCACCTGGCTGGCTACCCGTACTCGGTCACCGCCACGCAGGCGCGCAACGGCAGCCGCGCCGCCCTGTCCAAGGACAGCGCATTCAACCTGTGGGGCCAGGACGTGCTGTTCTCGCATCGCACCGAAGAGATGCTGCGCGGCACCGAGAACACCCTGGAAACCAAGCGCGGCAGCCTGGGCCTGGAAGGCAGCTTCGAAACCGGCTCGCGCTACTGGGACTGGAACGTCAGCTACACCTACAACCGCAATGAAGGTAAGCGCGTTGGCACCGGCAGCATGTACCAGCCGAACGTCAACCTGGCCGTCGGTCCGTCCTTCATCGAGAACGGCGTGGCCTACTGCGGTACCCGCACTGCGGTGATCGCCGGCTGCGTGCCGTGGAACCCGGCCGCACCGATGGGCTACACCGGTCCGGGTTCGCTGAGCAACCAGGAGGTGCAGGACTACCTGTTCGCCCGCTACGTGGACAAGAGCCAGACCACCACCAAGGTGGCCAGCGCCAACATCTCCGGCTCGCTGTTCTCGCTGCCGGCCGGCGACGTCATGGCCGCGATGGGCTTCGAGCACCGCAGTGAAGAAGCGCGCTACACCCCGGACCTGATGGTGCAGAACGGCCAGATTGCCGGCACCAGCGGCAAGCCGACCCAGGGTGACTACTCGCTCAACGAGGTCTACCTGGAAATGCAGGTGCCGCTGCTGGCCGACATGGCCTTCGCCCGCGAGCTTTCGCTGGACGTTGCCGGTCGCTACTCGGACTACAACAATTTCGGTTCCACCACCAACAGCAAGTTCGGCGTGAAGTGGAAGCCGATCGACAGCCTGCTGGTGCGCGCCACCTACGGCACCGGCTTCCGTGCGCCGACCGTGGACGACCTGTACGGCGGCACTGTCAGCAGCCGTGACTCGTTCACCGACCCGTGCGATACCTCGTTCGGCACTGCCGCCACCAGCGCCGCCGTTGCCGCACGCTGCAAGGCCCTGAAGGTGCCGGCCAACTTCCGCCAGCTCAACAGCGACGGCAGCGTGGCCAGCAAGCCGGGCCAGCAGGCCACCACCGATTTCAACTCCGGTTCCAACCCGAACCTGAAGCCGGAAACCGCCAAGACCTGGACCGTGGGCCTGGTCTACAGCCCCGACTTCGTGCAGGGCCTGGACGTCAGCCTGGACTGGTGGAAGATCCGCATCGACAACGCCATCGTTGGCGAGTCGGCCACCAACATCCTGGAACAGTGCTACGTGCAGGGCTCGGACGCCGCCTGCGGCCGCTTCACCCGTAGCAGCAACGGCCAGGTCAACACGCTGGACCGTTCGCTGGTCAACGCCGGCTACCGCGAAACCGCCGGCTATGACATCAGCGCGCGCTACCGCCTGCCGGAAACCGCGTTCGGCAAGTTCGCCGTTACCTGGAACACCACCTATACCGACTATCTGGAGCAGCGCAACGACAACGCCGCGACCACGCCGGTGGAACAGCTGACCAGCTGGGGTGGCAACTTCCGTGTGCGCTCTACCCTCAACCTGGACTGGCAGTACGGCAACCTGGGCATCGGCTGGACTGCACGCTACTACTCCAGCATGAAGGAGAAGTGCTCCTACATGGACGAGTGCAACATGCCGGGCTTCAGCTCGGCCTACACCGATGCCTCGCCGACCAACAAGGTGGGTTCGAACACCTTCCACGACCTGCAGGTGCGTTACGCCCTGCCGTGGGACGGCACCGTCTCGCTGGGCCTGAACAACGTGTTCGACCACCAGGGTCCGATCATGTACAGCCAGCCCAACAGCAGCTTCGTCTACTACGGCGGGTTCGACATCGGTCGTTTCATGTACATGAAGTACCAGCAGCGCTTCTGAGCCTGCACCCGCGTTCCCGCCACCGCCATCTCTCTCCTGGCGGTGGATGGAAGCAGGGCGGCGCCCCCCGGGGCGCCGCTCTTTTTTTCATGCGTGCCAGTCGATCCGGCCCGGTGCTACCGCTTGGCGCGCATCGTGCGGATGTTGTCGCCGACGAACAGGATCAGGCCGGCCCAGATCGCGGCAAAGCCAATCGCCTTGCCGGCGTCGAAGGCTTCGTGGAAGAAGAACACGCCCAGCAGCAGCTGCAGGCTCGGCGCGATGTACTGCAGGATGCCGACCAGTGACAACGGAATGCGCTTCACGCCGTAGGCAAAGCCAATCAACGGTACCGCCGTCACCACACCGCCGAAGATCAGCAGCAGGTCGTTGCGCCAGCCCCAGCCGTGGAAGAACGCGCCACCATGACCATTTTCGGCCCAGATCGCGAAGCCCAGCGCCGGCAGGAACAGGTACATGCTCTCCACGCCAAGGCCCGCCACCGGGTCGACCGAAACCAGCTTGCGCAGCAGGCCGTACAGGCCGAACGAACAGGCCAGGCCCAGCGCGATCCATGGTGGTGTGCCGGCATCGATGGTCAGCCAGGCCACGCCCACTGCCGCCATCGCCACCGCCACCCATTGCAGGCGGCGCAGCCGCTCCTTCAGCACCAGCACGCCCAGCAGCACGTTCACCAGCGGGTTGATGAAATAGCCCAGGCTGGTCTCGATCACATGGCCGGCGTTGACCGCCCAGATGTACAGGCCCCAGTTGAAGGCGATGGTCAGGCTCGAGACCAGCAGGATCGGCAGCGCGCGCGGCTGCGCAGCGATCTTCCGCCACCAGCCCAGGCGTGCGCTGAGCAGCAGCCAGCCCAGCACCAGCACGGTGCTCCAGATGATGCGGTGGGCGATGATCTGGAACGATGGCACCTCATTGAGCAGGTGCCAGTACACCGGCACCAGACCCCAGATGACGAAGGTGGAAGCCGTGACCAGCAGGCCACGGCGCTGTTCTTTCTCGTCCATGCTCATTTCTTGCGCGTCCTTGCCATCGTCAGTACCACCACACCCAGGAGAATCACCGCCATCGCCAGCAGGTCGCGCCAGCCGAAGCGCTCACCGTTGAGCAGCGCGCCCAGCAGCACCGCAATGACCGGATTGACGTATGCATAGCTGCCAGCCAGCGCCGGGCGCACGTTCTGCAGCAGCCACACGTAGGCGGTGAACGCGACGATGGAGCCGAACACGCACAGGTAGGCCATCGCCAGCAGGCCACCGGTATCGGGCAGCGTGGTCGGGCGCTCGCCGACCGCCAGGCCGATCAGCACCAGCAGCACACCGCCACAGATCATCTGCCCGGCGGCGGTCATGAACGGGCCCGGCAGGTCCAGTCCGCGTGCCCACACCGAGCCGAATGCCCAGCCGACCGGCGCGATCAGCAGCAGCACCAGCCCGGTCGGCGAGGCGGTCAGGCTGCTGCCTGCGTTGAGCCAGACCACGCCGAGGAAGCCGATGGCGATGCCCAGCCACTCACCGCGGCTGGCGTGCTGGCCGCGCAGCGCCGAGAACAGCGCCATCCACAGCGGCACCGAGGCCACCGCAGTGGCTGCCAGTCCCGAGGACACCTCGCGCTCGGCCAGCACCACCATGCCGTTGCCCAGCACCAGCATGGTCACGCCCATGATGCCCAGGTTGCGCCACTGCCGCAGGGTCGGGTTCGGCATCTTCCAGAACAGGCGCAAGGCCAGGAACATCAGGCCACCGGCAATGATGAACCGGCTGCCGGACACCATCGTCAGCGGCAGCGCGCCCCCGTGCAGGGCCTTGGCGATGCCCAGGTAGGTCGACCCCCAGACCACGTAGACCAGCAGCAATGCCAGCGCAACAAGGCCACCCCGGGGGGCAGCCGCAGACGAAGAGGGGGGAGCCGACATGACACACCAGGGAGCCGGGGGAAGGCGGATTCTAGGACGTTTTGAGTATGGTCCGGGACCCCATACGGTGGCACGCTGTCATCCATCCATGCACCCTGCTCTGGTCTGCTACCCCGTGTTGACGGCCCATGCAGTACCAAGAGGGCTGTCCGGCCGCGCCGCCCCAAGGCCGGGCGCCGTTTTCCCTGCGCACGGACGCGCCGCATCGAGGATTCCCACCCAGATGAGCACCACGTCCCATCCTGCCGTACCCGCGAACGACCGTGCCGCCCTGCGGCGTTCGATCTCCAACACCCTCAAAGGCTCCGCCGGCAACCTGGTGGAGTGGTACGACGTCTACGTGTACTCGGTGTTCGCCGTGTACTTCGAATCGCAGTTCTTCTCGCCGGACGACAAGAACTCCACCCTGTACGTGTGGGCGATCTTCGCCGCGACCTTCCTGATGCGCCCGATTGGTGCCTGGTTCTTCGGCCGCTTCGCCGACCGCCATGGCCGTCGCCTGGCGCTGACGGTCTCGGTCACGCTGATGGCACTGTGTTCGTTCCTCATCGCCATCACCCCCACCGCCGCCAGCATCGGCATCTGGGCCGCCGTGATCCTGCTGTTCGCGCGCCTGCTGCAGGGCTTCGCCACCGGCGGCGAATATGGCGCCAGCGCCACCTACATGTCCGAGGCCGCCATCCCGGGCCGCCGCGGCTTCCTGTCCTCCTTCCACTACGTCACCCTGGTCGGCGGCCATGTGCTGGCCCAGCTGACCCTGCTGCTGATGCTGACCTTCTGGGGCAAGCCGGAGATCTCCGAGTGGGGCTGGCGCATCGCATTCGGCATCGGTGGCGTCGCCGCAGTGGTGGTGTTCTGGCTGCGCCGCGGCATGGACGAATCGCTGTCGGAGTCGTCCATCGAGGCCGCGCGCGAGGGCAAGGCACAGAAATCCGGTTCGATGTACGAACTGTTCGTGCACCAGTGGCGGCCGCTGCTGCTGTGCTTCCTGATCACCGCTGGTGGCACCGTGGCCTTCTACACCTACTCGGTGAACGGCCCGAAGATGATCCAGAGCGCCTTCGCCGGCAACGATCCGATGACCGGCACCCTGATCAACCTGGGCGTGCTGGCCTTCCTGATGGTGCTGCAGCCGGTCGGCGGCTGGCTGTCTGACATCATCGGCCGCAAGACCCTGCTGGTGTTCTTCGGCGCCGGCGGCGTGCTGTACAGCTGGTACCTGATCACCCAGCTACCGCACCAGCATGACGCCACCCTGGCCTTCCTGACCCTGGCACTGGCCTTCGTCATCCTCACCGGCTACACGTCCATCAACGCGGTGGTGAAGGCCGAGCTGTTCCCCACCCACGTGCGTGCGCTGGGCGTAGGCCTGGGTTACGCGCTGGCCAACTCGCTGTTCGGCGGCACCGCCCCGTTGCTGTACCAGGGCGCGCTGAAGACCGGCCACGTCGACTGGTTCGCCATCTACGTGACCGCAACGATCGCGGTATCGTTGGTGGTCTATGTGTTCTTCCTCACAAACAAGGGCCCGAACTGGCTCGACGGCACCCGCAAGTAAGCGCGTTGCCCTGATCGCGGCCACCGGTGCACTGCCGGTGGCCGCTGCGTCTCCCGCTCCTCCACTGATGTGGATCGCGGTGACGCTGGCCGCAGCCACGGCACTGGCCTGGCTGCTGCGCCGCCCCAGCGCACAGGCCGCATGGCCACGCATCGGTTTCGGGGTCGCCCTGCTGCTGTTCTGCGCCGCACTGGCGCTGCAGCTGGCAGTGGACCTGGGCAGCGGCCACAGCTCGCTGCAGCTGCGCCTGCATCGCGGCGTCAACGGCGGATCGCTGGTCGGCCTGCGCACGATGGTGGCGTGCTATCTGGCAGCGCTCGCCACCGGCGGCTGGGGCGCATGGAAGCTGTTGCGCCGGCGCAGGTAGTGCCGGCCGCTGATCGGCAATCGGTAATCGGCAATCGGCAATCGGCAATCGGTAGAGTCGACTGTTAGTCGACTGCTCTCTCGGTCGGCACCGAAAAACCCGCGCTGCGCGCGATAGTCGACTATCAGTCGACTCTACCCGCGGCGGAATGACATGACACCCCGCCGATCCCGATCCTCAACGGCGGGCCGCTTCGCTCTTGTCGCGCGCGCCGCGGAACTCCGATTCCTTTTCCCACGTCGGCCAGCGGCGGCTGTTGGCCAGCTCGGCGCCCAGGTCGTAGACCAGCAGCGTGTCGGCAGCGTGGCCGCTCGGGTCCCAGCTCGGCGTCCAGGCATCGCAGGCCTGGTGGTAGCAGTCGGCGAAGTACTTCTCGCGCAGCGCGCGCCCGGCTTCAACCCCACCTTCCAGCTTGTCCAGGCCCGGGCCGATGGTGATCGCTGGCACGCCCAGGCGGGCAAAGGCGAAGTGGTCGGCGCGGTAGAAGAAGCCGGCTTCCAGGTTCGGATCCGGGCTGTAGCTGCGGCCGCGGGCCTTGGCCACGCGTTCCAGGTCGCCTTCCAGCGACACCCGGCCCTTGCCCCACGAGGCGATGTCGCGGGTCGGGCCATCCGGGCTGAACATTTCGATGTTCAGCACCGCAGCGGTCTTGTCCAGCGGCGCCAGCGGATGCGCGGCGTAGTAGCTGGCGCCCAGCAGGCCCTTCTCTTCGGCGGTCAGTGCTACGAAGTACAGCGTGCGCTGCGGCTGCGGGCCAGCGGCGAACACGCGGCCCAGTTCCAGCACCGTGGCCACGCCGGTGGCATTGTCGATCGCACCACGACGGATGCGGTCACCCTTGGCGTCGGGCTGGCCGACACCGAACGCATCCCAGTGCGCGGAGAAGATCACCGCCTCGTCGCCATGCTCGCCACCGGGCAGCTTGGCCACCACGTTGCGGGTCACCACCTGCTCGCGCTTGAGCGCGAAATCCACGCTCAGCTTGGCGTTGTCCAGCGCCACCGGGCGAAAGTCGGCACGCATTGCCTTGCGCTTCTCCGCATCGAAGTCGAGGCCGGCGTCGGCGAAGATCGCCTCGGCCAGCTCGCGCTGCATCCAGCCGCGCAGCGGCGTGTGCTGCGCCATCGCCTCGGCCTGGCTGCGTTCGATGTCGAACAGCGGCGAGGTACCCGAGCTCTTCACCGTGGCCCAGCCATAGGCGGCTGGCGCGGTCTCGTGCACGATCAGCACGCCCTCGGCGCCACGGCGTGCGGCTTCCTCGAACTTGTAGGTCCAGCGGCCGTAGTAGGTCACCGCCTTGCCGTCGAACGCGCCCGGCGCATCGGCTTCGAAATCGGCGTCGTTGATCAGCACCACGGCGATCTTGCCGTGCAGGTCCACGTCCTTGTAGTCGTTCCAGTGGCGTTCCGGCGCATCAATGCCGTAACCGACGAACACCAACGGTGCATCCTTGATCTGCACGCGCTTGCGCGGCTGCAGGCTCTGCAGGGTTACGTCCACGCCATTGGCCAGCGCACGCTTGCCCTGCTTCAGCGACAGGCTGGCCTTGGCCGCGCCCTCCAGCTGCGCGCGCACCAGCGGCACCGGCTGCACCCAGCTGCCGTCCACGCCGCCCGGCTGCAGGCCATAGCTGCGGAACTGCTCGATCAGGTACTGCACCGTGCGCTCTTCGCCCTCGGTGGCCGGTGCGCGGCCCTCGAACTCATCCGACGCCAGCACGCGCACGTGCCGCGACAGTGCCTGCGGATCGATGCCGCCACCGGGAAGGTCATTGGCCGCATGGGCCAGGCCACCGACGAACAGGCAGGACGACAGCAGCAACACGCGCATCGGATTCACGGCAGTACCACGGCTAGCTTGGAAGTCACCAGAGTGTAACGTGGTCGTGACATCGCGGTGCAGCGTGAGCTTGCGTCATCCACGCATGGCGTGGAGCTACCGACGGATGCGATCCAGCCAGCAGGCCAGGCCCTGCGCGTTGAGTTCGATGTCCATCGCCAGCACCGCAGTCACCGCCGCATCGTCCAGCGCACAGCCATGCAGCTGCGCACGTTCCAGGTACAGCGCCTGCAGTGCAGCCAGCAGGCAGCGGTGACGGTCCGGCCGGCCGTCGCACTGGCGGCCGATGGCGGCCATCGCATCGATCTGCTCGAACAGGTCGTTGGCCAGTTTCTCCACCTGTTCCACACGACCGTAGTGGGTCAGGTACATCGCCTGCGGGCCGTAGCCCAGCATGCGCCGGATCGAGGCCTTCATCGCTTCCGGGTCGAACTGTACCGGCGACGACGTCGGGAAGATGAAGGCCCCCTGCGCGCTGTCCAGCTCGCGGTAGGAAATGCCGAAGGTATCGCCGGTGAACCAGCTGCGGCTTCGTGCATCCCATACGCAGTAGTGGTGCAGTGCGTGGCCCGGCGTGTGCAGCAATACCAGCTCGCGGCCGGCCAGGTCGATACGGTGGCCGTCCTCGGCCACCACCACACGATGTTCGGGAATGGTCTCGATACGACCATAGCTGCGAGCGATTTCCTCGGCGCCATACACCGCCGTAGCACCGGCGATCAGCCGGGTCGGGTCGATCATGTGCGGTGCACCGCGCGGGTGCAGCACCGCCTTTGCGTTCGGCAGCTGCTGCATGAGCAGGCCGGCGCCGCCGGCGTGGTCCAGATGCACGTGCGTGAGCAGCAACCAGTCCACCGCGTCCACGCCCAGGCCGGCATCCGCCAGCGCCTGCAGCATCGCCGGCACCGACAGGCCGGTACCGCAATCGACAAAGGCCGCGCGGCCGCTTTCAACGATCAGGTAAGCCGCGTCGAAGTCGGGGCGCTGGAAACCGGTATCGATGGTATGGATGCTGGGGTCGGCGGTCATCGGCACGCACCTGGCAGTCTCGGAAACAGACACCATGGTAGGCGCGCAGGCAACCCGGCTTCGATGCGGCTTTGGTCGAGGGGCGCTTCTGTAGAGCCGAGCCCACGCTCGGCTGCCATTCTGTCAGGCATCAGCCGAGCATAGGCTCGGCTCTACAGCGGCACGCGAATCGAGCATGGCTCGACTCTACAAAGGCGGGACTACCGGTCCAGCCATCGCGGCCGCAGCAGCAACGCCAGCACCAGCACCGCCAGGAACGCGCCGTAGGCGTAAAGCACCGCCAGAACCTGCGGCCAGATGGGGCCGGCACCAAGCTGTGCCATGCCGATGCGATACCCCCACAGCATCGACGCGATGCTCAGCGCGAAGGCCAGCAACAGGGTGGTGCCATCGAACAGGCGCCGCCGCGCGGTGCGCGGCTGGCGCGGGAACAGCCAGTACAGGCTGCCCAGCAGCAGGAACCAGGGCAGGAACAGCAGCAGCGACAACCAGGCCATTGCAGACTCCATGTCATCGCGCCGGAGGCGCGCGGACATCATGCCACGGGCGCTGTGCCACGGTCGTGCCGGCGGAGTGCTTCCCTGTAGAGCCGAGCCCATGCTCGGCTGCTTTGCAGCCCAGCCGAGCATGGGCTCGGCTCTACAGAGGGCAGGCAGGCCCGGCGATCAGGTCCCTTCGCGCAGCACGGCCAGGGCGGCCAGCACGGCGTCCACCTCGGCCTCAAGCTTGAACAGCTCGCTCTGCAGCTGGTCGCCCTGCTCGGCCTGCTTGATCACGGCAATCAACTGCCCGGCATCACGCGGCGAATCGAAGCCTTCGCTCTGGATCAGCAGCGTGCCGTCACCGGCGGTCAGCTTGAAGTAGAACCGGCCGTCCTTCTCACGGTACTGCTTGAACTGCGGCGGCGCCACGCGGGCCACGCCGGCATCTTCGCTGGCGATGTCGCCCGCCGTGGACAGGTCGCGCAGGCCCACGGCGTGGCGCAGTTCTTCCAGCAGCGGTGCCGCCAACTGCTCGCGCAGCTGCTGGCCACGGCGCTTGAGCAGCGCTTCGATTTTCTCCGGCTCGGCCATCAGCGCGTTGTAGCGCTCGCGCAGCGGCGACAGTTCGCTGTCGATGCGCTCGAACAGCTGCTGCTTGGCATCGCCCCAGCTGATGCCCGCAGCGAACGCCTTGGCGAATTCCGCGGTCTGTTCCGGGGTGGCGAACGCCTGGTACATCTGGAACAGCGCCGAGCCTTCGGTGTCCTTCGGCTCACCCGGCGCGCGCGAGTCGGTCAGGATCGAGAACACCAGCTTCTTCAGCTCCTCGCGCGGCACGAACAGCGGAATGGTGTTGTGGTAGCTCTTGCTCATCTTGCGGCCATCCAGGCCCGCCAGGGTCGCCACCTGTTCGTCGATTACCACCTCCGGCAGCGGGAAGTACTCCTTGCCGTACACGTGGTTGAAGCGCTGGGCAAAATCGCGCGCCATTTCGATGTGCTGGATCTGGTCACGGCCCACCGGTACCTGGTTGGCCTTGAAGATCAGGATGTCGGCAGCCATCAGCACCGGGTACATGAACAAGCCGGCGCTGACACCTGCGTCCTCGTCCAGACCTTCCTCGCGGTTCTTGTCCACCGCCGCCTTGTAGGCATGCGCGCGATTGAGGATGCCCTTGCTGGCGATGGCGGTCAGGAACCACATCAGCTCCGTCGTCTCGCGGATGTCGCTCTGGCGGTAGAACCACACGTGTTCCGGGTCCAGGCCGCAGGCCAGCCAGCTGGCTGCGATCTCCAGGGTCGCGCGCTGGGTGCGCTGCGGGTCCTGCGACTTGATCAGGCTGTGCAGGTCGGCCAGGAAGAAGAAGCTCTCGATCCCCGGCGCGCGGCTGGCCGCGATGGCCGGACGGATGGCGCCAACGTAGTTGCCCAGGTGGGGCGTGCCGGAGGGGGTGATGCCGGTAAGGACTCGGGTGGTCATGACTGCGTGGGGTAACCTTCGATGAACGGGGCCAGTTTACCTTGCACGCCACCAACCCCGTCAGGGCCCGCGGCGCGTTCATTCACGCAACCCCGCTGGAGACGCCCGATGAAACGCCTGCTGCCCCTGCTGCTTATCCTGCCTCTGGCCGGCTTCCGCCCGGCCCCGATGCCGCCGCCGGTCTACGAGGGCGGCCCCGTGCGCATGGCCCTGGTCGACCGCGACCGCGGCACCGAACTGCGCAGCTACCCCGCCGAGGGCCAGCGCTGGGTGGCCGGTGAGCGCGGGCACCGCTACGCCGTGCGCCTGTACAACGACAGCCCCCGCCGGGTGCTGGTGGTGCTGTCGGTGGACGGCGTCAACGCCATCTCCGGCGAAGATGCCGATCCCTCTCAGACCGGTTACGTGCTCAACCCCGGACAGCGCGCCGACATCACCGGCTGGCGCAAGAGCCAGGACGAAGTGGCGCAGTTCGTCTTCAGCAGCCCCAGCGGCAGCTATGCCAGCCGCACCGGCCGCCCCGACAACATCGGCGTGGTGGGCGTGGCCGTGTTCGAGGAAGCGCGCCGCTGGCGCCCTGAGCCGATCCTGCGCCGGGGCCTGCCACCGCCGGCCCCGGCTGCACAGGCCGAAGCGGCCGCCGATGCCAGCGCCAGCCGCATCGAGGGCTACGCCAGCAAGCCGCAGGCGCCGGCGCTGGGCACCGGCCACGGCGCGCGCGAGCAGTCCTCGGTGCGCGATACCGAGTTCGAGCGCGCCAGCCGCAGCCCGGCGCAGGTGTTGCAGCTGCGCTACGACAGCGCCCGCAACCTGCGCGCGCGCGGCATCCTGGTCGATTCGCCGTCACGCCTGCCGCGCGAACCGCAGGCGTTCCCCAACCGCTACGTGCCGGACCCGCCGGCACGCTGATCCTCCGCGCAGACAACACAACGCCCGCAACCTTTCGGCGCGGGCGTTGTGTCGTGGGGGAAACCCGGGGGCTTACTTGTAATCCGGGTAATCCTTGCGCACGCTGTCTTCGAAATCCCGGACTTCCTTCTCGGCGCGGTCCTTGGCCCAGCCATAGCGCTCCTGCAGGCGACCGGCCAGGTATTCGGCATTGCCTTCGGCCACATCGAAATCGTCGTTGGTCAGATCGCCCCACTTGGCCTGGGCCTTGCCCTTCAGCTGCGACCACTTGCCGGAAATGATGTCTTTGTTCATTGCTGGGAGTCCTTGGTTGCAACGGCGTTCTTACCGTGGTTCCAGCTTCGCGCAGTCGCTGTTGAGTACCGGTCAACCAGCAATGAAATGCGTGCTCACCTGCTTGAATGGTTCACTCCGCTTGCACAGCCGTGCGTGGCAGCGTGCAAGAAAAAAGGCCGGGGATGATCCCCGGCCTTTTTCCTTCCGTTCCGCGCCGGGCTCAGTTGCCCTTGGCGGCATCCTCAACCTTCTCACCGGCCTTCTGCACGTCCTTGCCGGCACCGGCCACAGTGTTGCAACCGGCCAGCAGGGCCACCGAGAACATCGACAACAGCATCAGGGCAACTACGCGCTTCATGGGCTTCTCCTTGGGTTTGCCGCTACACCGCTTCATTCGCGGATGGGATTCTTTCGCTCAGCGGGAGAAGGCCAATGCCCGCCGCCGCCGCGTGACGTGCAATCTGGCGGCAGGGGCGTGGAGCGGGTGTGAACGGATCGGCGATCCGTTCAGGCGGTTGCCTCAGTCGCGCATCAGGGTGGACTTGCCGAACAGGCTCTCGACCAGGTCCACGGCCAGTTCGGCGGTGGCATTCTGCTTGTCCAGCAAGGGGTTGAGCTCGACGATGTCCAGCGACCCCATGCACCCGGTGTCAGCGATCATCTCCATCACCAACTGCGCCTCGCGGTAGTTCACCCCACCCGGCACCGTGGTGCCCACGCCCGGCGCGATGCTCGGGTCGAGGAAGTCGACGTCGAAGCTGACATGCAGGTGGGTGTTCTCGTCGATGCCCGCCAGTGCTGCTTCGACCGTGCGCTTCATGCCGTTCTCGTCGATGTAGCGCATGTCGTAGACATCCACCTTGTGGGTCTTGATCAGGCGCTTCTCTTCCGGGTCCACCGAACGGATGCCGATCTGGTGCACCTGGGTGGGAGTGATCGCCGGTGCGCTGCCGCCGAGGTGGGTCAGCGCCTCCGGGCCGAGGCCGCACAGGCAGGCCACCGGCATGCCGTGGATGTTGCCCGAGGGGGTGACATCGCTGGTATTGAAATCGGAATGTGCATCCAGCCACAGCACGCGCAGGGTCTTTCCCTGCTCGCGGCACCAGCGTGCCACGGCAGTGATCGAACCGATTCCCAGGCAGTGGTCGCCGCCGAGCATGATCGGCATGCGCCCGGCCTGCAACTCGGCATAGCTGGCTTCCATCAGTGCGTGGTTCCACGCCACCACTTCATCCAGGTGGCGATAGCCTTCCACCGGCGCGGTCCACGGGTTGCGCGGGCCATCCAGGTTACCCAGGTCACGCACGTCCACGCCGCGCGCTTCCAGCGCCTCCGGCAGGCCCGCCACGCGCAGCGCTTCCGGCCCCAGCCGTGCACCGCGATGGCCCGCACCGACATCGGTGGGAACGCCGATCAGGGATACGGAAATGGGATGGGCCATGGGTGCCTCCTTGCGGGGGAAAAAGAAGCACAGTCTAGCTAGAGCTGTGTGACACCACTCGCGGCGGTGCAGCAGGGCATTGGCATGGCATGATGCCGCGCGGACCCAACCGCCCTTCATGGAAGATTGCGATGTCGCCCTTCATCAATACCGCCTGGCCACGCTTTTTCACCGTGGCGCTGCCGGTCGCCGTTTTTGCGGTTTTTTTGAGCAACTCGATCGATGCGTCGCCGAATGGCTGGCTGATGCAGGCGACACTGCTGCTGGTGCCGTTCTCGACCCTGGTATTCCTCGGGTTGGGCTGGCAGCGTCTGCGCAAG
This sequence comes from Stenotrophomonas sp. YJH_SMC_27, assembly GCF_059369815.1. Taxonomy (NCBI): domain Bacteria; kingdom Pseudomonadati; phylum Pseudomonadota; class Gammaproteobacteria; order Lysobacterales; family Lysobacteraceae; genus Stenotrophomonas; species Stenotrophomonas sp. YJH_SMC_27. Next base: position 65,586 of record NZ_JCAFTA010000003.1, read on the forward strand.
GCACACGCTGAATACCCGATTCTGAAAAGCGAACTGCACCGTATGCTGGCGGCGTTGATCGGCAACGTGAAGGTGGCCGCGCTGTGGTTCGGCCTGACCTTCGTTGGTATGTTCACCCTGATGCTGGCGTGGGTGTTGCTGTATAGGTCCTGCGGCTGAAGCCTGTCCCAACCCGCTGCGCGCTCAGCGTCCGCGGCGGCGCACCGGCGTCACGCTCTGCACCTGGCCGTTGTTGCGCATCATGCACAGGAAGCGGCCATCGGGGTAATCGATGATCAGTTCCTGGTAATCGCTGCCCACAGGCATCTGGGTGACCAGGGCGCCCTGCGCGCCCTTGCGCATGTTGCAGGCGCCCAACGCGGTATCGCCTGTCGGCGCGGGGGTAGTCACCGAGGACACATTGCGGAACACCGCGCGGCAGCCGCCATTGACCCACACCGAGTGCCGCGACAGGCCCCAGTTCTTGCCCTCCTCGCAGCGGGTACGGCTGAGCTGGCGCACGATTTCCACGTTGCCACGGGTGTTCAGATCGCAAGAGACCTGCTGCTGGCCGGTGGATTCGCAGGTGACTTCGCGCGGTAGCGCGGCATCCCCGGCGGCAGCGTCGCGAGGGCGGGCGCTGTTTGCGGCGGGCGCAGGCGCACCACTGCTACTGACCTGGCAGATGCCATTGGCGCCGCCACGGCCGGTGTAGCTGATCTGCGGCGCGCCGTCGTCGTTGCGGCTGATCGACAGGGTGATGCCGCTGTTGGCATCGCGTGCTTCGAAATAGCGGTCGTTGAAGCGCTTCAGCGTGGCCTCGCGGCCCTGCACGTAGACCGGGCCGCCTTCGTCGGCGTGCACGTCGATGCCGCCCGGGCAGCTGGCGTTGAAGAAAGGCACGGCAGCCATGGCCGGGGCCACGAAAGCAGCGGACAACAGTGCGACGGTGAGCGACAGGGCATGGCGACGCATGTGCTTATCCCGAAGGGGCCCAGGGCGGGCGTGTAGCGGAAGTATGCGGTGGGGCGCTGCGGGCTGTCCGTGAGGAATATCAAGATCCTGGGCGCGCGTTGGCACTTTTGGGTCTGGTATCGTTGCCTTGGTGCCTTGCCGAGGCTGTTAAGCCAGCTTTACGTCGCACGCTACTGTAAGCCGTGCGGCAACAGTGGCGCAGCCCGGATGACCGATGATGACGGCGCTGCGCGATATGTCGCTTCTGGCATTGCGATGCTCGAAACGGGCCAAACGCGATAATTCATTTTTCCTTTCAGATCACCCGATGCCATCGAAACAAACGACTGGCAGGCGGTGATTTCACGTGCGCATGATGAATCGCCACCTGCAAAGGTGGTCGGGACTTCCAAGCCCGTGTAATCGAAGCTGTATACGCTTGCCAGCCGGCGCCGTCTTCCCAAAAGCGGCGCCGGCTGGCAATCCGTTCGCCGATCGACGGCGGGCGGTGCGTGGGGGCCCTGTGCCCGCCGGCTCATCGATTTCCGGTCTTGGAAGCCACGCATCGCCCGCCACCCTCTTCGGGTGGCACCTCTGTTGCCGACGAGGATGCCCGCATGCCCAAGCCCCATCACCCGTACCTGACCGCCACCCTGGGCGAGGCTGCCTTGCGCCTGCCCCCCGAACTGGCGCAGCCGTTGGAAGCTGCTTTCGCTGCCGCGAACGAGGCGCCCGCGCCCATCAACCTGCCCGGCTGCCTGCAGCGCATCCAGGCCGGTGACGCCGCCGATGGACAGCCGTGGCAGGGACCGGCAGGCACACCTGGCGACGCCGTGGCTGCCGCACGCAGGGACCGCGCCGCAGTGGGCCTGGTATCGCTGCTGGAGCTGTACCACGCCGCAGAGCGCGTGCGCGTGGACGGGGAAGAGAAGGACGACATCGGCGATGGCACGCGCGAGGGTCTGATGCTGGCCTGCCGGGGGCTGGCGGAGTATGTGGCGTTGCAGGTGGGTGGGGCTCAGTAATTCAGAACATTGAGATGCCCAATGCACAGGTTCACAACGTCACTGCCCCGGCTAGCGAATCAGGCAGACCCGCTGCTGGAATGAGCGCACCCTATCCAAACCTGAAGCCTGTTCTCGTTGAGCTGCGGCTGGACGAAGTGGATTCGCGCGCCGGCGCTGTTGCCGAGTTGATCGCCTCCACCGCACGCCCCATGGCGCTCTCGATAAGCCCTGAAGTCATGTGGTACAGCTTCGTGCTGAATGACAGAGCCATCACCCGGATCCGTCCTGGAACGCGGACGAATTGCACGATCTCATTCATCAATTACGAAGGTGCGAAGGAGGTGTTCACTTGTGGCACGTCGGCCGCCTTCGGAGATGGATCGTCGACAAGGGGGTTGATCCGCATCATCCGGTTTGATTGAGACTGATCGCACCTGACTTCTTGAGGCGGCGGAAGTGGAGCGCAGTGCCTTGATGCCTCACGCGGCACTGGCATGCAGACGCACACCCAAGGCACGGGTCACCTTCAGGATGGTGGCGAAATCGGGGCTGCGTTCGCCGGACAGTGCGCGGTAAAGACTCTCGCGCGACAGGCCCGCCGCGCGCGCAACCTTGCTCATACCCTGAGCGCGCGCGATGTCGCCGAGCGCCTTGGCAATGAACGCGGAATCGCCGTCGCTTTCCTCGATGCAGGCGTCGAGATAGGCGGCCATTTCTTCGGGTGTCCGAAGGTGTTCGGCCACATCAAATGCTTTGAGTTCGACTTTTTTCTTGGTGGCCATGATGGAACAGCTCCAGTACTTCGGTATTGATTCGTTTCGACTACAGCCGGTTCGACGCTCACAGGGCACGTGCAATCTCCCTGGCCTTTTCGATATCGCGATGCTGTGAGCTTTTGTCACCTCCGACCAAAAGAATCAGCAACTGCCTGCCGCGCTGGGTGTAGTACAGGCGGTAGCCCGGCCCTGCATCGATACGCAGTTCGGAAATACCGTCCCCCAGACGGCGGTGATCACCCGGATGGCCTTCGGCGAGCCGACCGATACGGGCCAGGATGCGAGCGCGTGCAGTTACGTCCTTGAGAGCGTCAATCCATGTCGCGAACTGACGGGTACGCTGGATCTTCATGGAAAAATGTAGCCTACTGGCTACACATTTTCAACTACGAGAAACGCGCATCAACCACGAAGCACGCGCACAGGCAGGTGGGACGCGCCTCGTCAGGTGCAAGATGAGATAACAGCAAGGAAGGAAAAGAACGGGAGAGACGCAGCAGGGAGCAGTGCTCGACCGATTACTGCGCCGCCATGTCGAGCTGCACAACTGGAGTGTGGTGGTGCCGCTTATCCGAATCGAACGGATGACCTACTGTTTACAAGACAGTTGCTCTACCAACTGAGCTAAAGCGGCATGGGTGGTGCACCGGCGGCAGCGCCGCGGTCCGGGGATTCTAGCGCAACCTTGCGCATTCCAGCGACCGGCTCTGTGCCGCCCCGCTGCGCTGCTGGGCCTGGCCCGGCTGCGTGCCCGCCGCCAGTTGCGCTTCCAGCCACCACTGGCCGGCGTCGCCGCTGGCCACCAGGCGCGGCTGGAAGCCGGCGGCCTGCACCGCCGCCATGCGCCGCTCGGCGCCTTCGCGGTTGCGGTACTGGCCCAGCGCCACGGCGTTGGCCTCCTCGCCCTGGCTGATGATGTAGTAGTCGCTCAGGCCGGCGGCGACGATGCGCTTCACCGTGGCCTGGGCCTCTTCGCGGCTGGCGGCTGCCGGCAGCATCACCCGGTAGCGGGCGCTGCCGCTGGCAGCGGGCTGTTCGCGCAGGCGTACCTGGCTGAGCAGCGTGCCGGCCTTGCCCTGCGCGCTGGTCGCGGCCGCACGGTCGGCGAACGGGCCCAGCGCAACGCAGCGCGGCGGCTCGGCGGCCGCGGGCGGGGTTGCGGGTTTCTCCGGTGCCGGAACGGGTGCAGACGGTGTTACCGGCTTGGCAGCGGCCGCAACCGGCGTAGCCTCAGCTACCTGCGGCTTGGGAATTTCCGGCTTGGCCGGAACAGCCGGCGCCGGCGTTGCAGCCACTGCGGTCTTCGCGGCCGGCTCGCGCTCCATCAACGGCGCGGTCGGCGCGGCAGCCGTGGCTTCGGCGGCCGCGGCGGCATCCACGCCACCGGGCACCCAGCGCAGCTCGGCCACGCCCGCGGGTTGCGGTGGCGGCGCAGGCTTCTGTGGTGCATCGCGCAGCAGCCACCAGCAGGCGACGCCAAGATTGAGGATGGCCAGTACGACGATCAGGGCACGGGTCAGCATGCGCGGATACTAGCCTGCGGGCTGGTGCACCGCCCAGCGGGCGAGGCCATCCAGCACCAGCGAGGGGTGGTAGTCGGCGCCGGGCAGCAACGGCATCAGCGCCGGTGCGCCGCCCCCGTGCACCAGCAGCGACGGTGCAACGCCCAGCAGCGCGTGCCCCTGCTGGGCGCTGCGTTCGATCAGCGCCACGGCCGCACCATCGCAGCCGGAGGCGAGCGCGTCGGCGGTGTCGTTGGCGAATTCGCTGTAGTCACCGCCGGTAGCCGGCAGCTGCACCGCACGGGCATGCAGTGCTTCGCGCATGGTGGTGGGCGATGCGGAAATGCGGCCACCGTGGTGCTGGCCGTCAGCGTCGAGCAGATCAATCGTCAGTGCGGTGCCCACGCCCACCACCAGCACCGGGCGCTGCGCCTTGGCCGCGGCCAGCAGCGCCAGGAAGCGGTCGACGCCGAACTTTTCCGGCTTGGCATAGGCAATGCGCACACCGGCGCATTCGGCGCTGGTACGCACCACGTGCACGTGCTCGAAGCGACGCTGCAGCTGGTCCAGCATCGCGCTGGTCAGCGACGGTGCGGCCACGCTGGCCACGAACGCGGTGGTGCCGCTGGGCAGGCTGTGCGGCGGCTGTCCGGCCATGCCTTCGGCGCCATGCGCCCAAGCCTGCACGTCACCGGCACGATCACCCTGCAACGGCGCGAACTTGAAGCGCGAGTTGCCGAGGTCGAACAACCAATCGCTCATGCCGCCCTCACGCTGACTTCGCCGGCGTGCAGCAGGCGCTCACGGCCATCGATGCGCACGCGCAAGGCGCCGTCATCGGCCAAGCCGAGTGCGGTGCCATGCTGCCACTGCCCTTCCAGTTCCACGCGTACTTCGCGACCGGCCAGCATGTCGAACGCGGCGTAGCGCGGCAGAAAGGGAGCGAGGCCTTCGCGATCGAATTCTTCCAGTGCCGGCAGCAGGCGCGCCAGCACGGCGGCGACCACCACGTTGCGGTCCACCGGCGTGCCGGCCAGCGTGTCCAGGTCCACCCACGGCTGGGTGATCTGCTCGGCGAAGGATGGCGGCATGTGCGTGTTGATGCCGATGCCGATCACCGCGCGCGCCGGGCCGGCGTATTCGCCACCGCCTTCTGCGAGCAGGCCGACCAGCTTGCGCTTGCCATCGACGATCAGGTCGTTTGGCCACTTCAGCTGTGCCTGGGTGTAGCCCAGATCATGCAGCGCTTCGGCCACGGCGATGCCGGCCACCAGGCTCAGCCCGGCCAGGCGGCCGAGGCCACCGGAGAACAGCCGCAGCACCGACAGGTACACATGCGCGGCCAGCGGCGACGCCCACGTACGGCCGCGACGGCCGCGGCCGCCGGTCTGGCGTTCGGCCAGCAGGACGCTCACCCCGCGCTGGGGCGCGCTGCAACGCAGCAATTCGGCATTGGTCGAGTCCACCGTCCAGGCCACCTGCAGGTCGTGCAGCAGCGGCAGCACCTCGGCGGGCAGGCCGGCACGGATCGCATCCGAGTCCAGCAGGTCGACCGGGCGGGTCAGGCCATAGCCCTCGCCAGCGCGGCCTTCGATGTCCACACCGGCGGCTCTAAGTCCTTGAATACGCTTCCAAATGGCCGCCCGGGTCTGGCCCAGCTCACGGGCCAGAGCGTCGCCGGAGAGGCGACCGGCAGCGAGTTTGGCCAGCAATTGGCGGTCGTCCACGGCAGCTTCCACGAAGTCAGGAAGGAATTATGCGGGAAAGCCGCCAGCGGCGCCCGCCACGCTGGGTTCTGCGGGGGCTTCCAACGGGGCGCCGGGTTCGGGCTAGAATCGGGAACTCACCTTCCCTTAACGTGGATGTCGTCAATGCGCCGCTATGCCCATTGCCTGATCCTGCTGACGATGCCCTTCGCGGCGTCTGCGACGGCAGCGCTGGACGACAGCCGCGGCGCCTGCGTGTCCTCCAACGGCGATGCCGCCTCGCAGCGTGCACCGACCGCGACCGCTTCGGCCGCCACCACCAAGCCGGCACCGGTCCGCCCGGCAGCCAACACCAGCACGGGCGGCGGTGGCAGCGACGACGACGTGCTGCAGCGCATCCGCGCACCGAAGTGGCACAGCTACCTGCCGGGAATGTTCCGCTGATCAAGTCGTTGCTGCAGTGGCTGCGACCTGCGCCGCGGCCGATCGACGATGTACTGTGGAATGAGGCCTGCCGCCGTGCGGCCTGGCTGCGCGGTCTGGACGACGAACGCCGCGCACGCCTGCGCGTGCTGGCCACGCGCTTCCTGCACGAGAAGACCATCACGCCGATCGGCGAGCTGCAGCTGCAGGCCGGCGATGGCGTGCTGCTGGCGGCGCTGTGCTGCCTGCCGCTGCTGGAGTTCGGCGAGGTGGGTCTGGAAGGCTGGTCGCAGCTGATCGTCTACCCCGATGCATTCCGCGTACATCGCAGCCACATGGATGCGGCCGGCGTACTGCATGAGTGGGATGACGAACTGATTGGCGAATCGTGGGACAGCGGTCCGCTGATCCTGTCCTGGGCCGATGTGCAGGCCGACCTGGCCGCGCCGCACGAGGGCTACTGCGTGGCGGTGCACGAGATGGTGCACAAGCTGGATGCACTGGATGGCGCGATGGACGGCACGCCGCCGCTGCCGCGCGAATGGCAGCGTGAGTGGGCGGCCATCTTCCAGCGCGCCTACGATGCGTTCTGCGCGCAGGTGGATGCGGGCGAAGAAACGCTGATCGATCCGTATGCGGCCGAAGCGCCGGAAGAATTCTTCGCGGTGACCAGCGAGTATCACTTCTCGGCACCGGATCTGCTGCAGCAGGCGTTGCCGGAGGTGGCCGCGCAGCTGCGGCGGTTCTATGGCGAGCCGCCCAGGATCGCAATACGGTAGTGCCGGCCGCTGGCCGGCACCTTGGCAATGCCACCGAGGATCATGAGGTTGCCGGCCAGCGGCCGGCACTACCGGAACACCACGCGTTGTTGCGCCAGGCGATGCCCGGCGGACAGGAACGTGCGGCTTACGGCCCCGGCGGCAAGCGCACTTCGAAACGGGCGCCGCCCAGTTCGCTGGAACGGCCGACGGCCAGTTCGCCGCGGTAATCCTTGATCAGGTCCTGCACGATCGACAGGCCGATGCCGTGGCCCTGCACGCGCTCGTCGCCACGCACGCCACGCTGCAGCACCTTGCCGATGTCGTCCGGGGCAATGCCCGGGCCATCGTCGTCCACCGCCAGCAGCAGGCCGGCGCGGCGCGCGTTCGGTGCCGGCAGCGGCTGCGCGGTCAGCAACACGCGGCGGTTGGCCCACTTGAAGGCATTTTCCAGCAGGTTGCCGAGCAGTTCCTGCAGGTCGCCCGGTTCGCCGTGGAAGCGCGCGGCCGGGTCAATGTCGAATTCGCACAGCACGCCCTTGGAGGCATAGACCTTTTCCAGGCCGCGCACGATCTCCTCGGCGTTGGATTCAATCGGCAGCGGCGCGGAGAACAGCTTGTGGCCCGACGATGCAGCACGTGCCAGCTGGTAGGAGACCAGGTTGTTCATGCGCTGCAGCTGCACGTCCAGCTCCTCGCGCAGGGCGCCATCGCCGGCACCGCTGTCCATCTGCGTGCGCAGCACGGCGATGGGCGTCTTCAGGCTGTGCGCCAGGTCGGCCAGGGTATTGCGCTGGCGCTCGAGGTTCTCGCGCTCGCTTTCAATGAAGGCGTTGATGCTGTCGGTCAGCGGCTCCAGCTCGCGCGGGTGGCGCTCGCTCATGCGCTCGGTTTCGCCGCGCTGCACCTTGGTCAGCTCGGTGATCACGCGACGCAGCGGCCGCAGGCTCCACTGCAGGATGACGGTCTGCAGCAGCAGCAGGATCAGGCCGATGCCACCCAGGTAGAACCAGACCCGGCCACGGAACACGCGCAGCTGCGCGCCCAGCGCGCGCGAGTCTTCCATCACGTAGATGGTGTAGGGGAATTCGGTGGCCGGGTCGGCGTCGGCGTCCCACACCAGGCCCAGGCCATAGCGGTACACCGAGCCCTGGCTGCCGTCGATCTGGATCATCGGCAGCGGGCCTTCGAACACTTCCTGGCGCGGTGCCAGCAGGCCGCCGCCGACGGTGGGCAGCATCGGGCCTTCGGCGGACATCGAATTGCCCTTGCCGTGCGGCATCACCACTTGCAGGTACAGGCCACTGCCCGGCACGTCAAAGCGCGAATCCGGCGGCTGCTCGCGGATGTACAGCGAGCGGTCGCGGGTGAAGTCGATGCCGGCCGCGTAGGCGGTGGCGTAGTTCTTCAGGCGCTCACGCAGGTTCGCCTTCGCCGTATCGGCGAAGGCGGCGTCGAGTGCGTAACCGGCCAGGGCCAGGAACGCGACCAGGCCCACGGACGCGGCAAGCATCTGGCGCGCCTGCAGCGAGCGCGGCCGCCAGCGTCGGAAGAACCACAGACGGCCGGACATCATGGTTTCGCCAGGCTGAGCCGGCTCAGCCCTCGTTGCGCGGAATCGCGAAACGGTAGCCGCGGCCGCGCACGGTCTCGATCGGCTTCAGTTCGCCATCCGGGTCCAGCTTCTTGCGCAGGCGGCCGATGAACACTTCCAGCACGTTCGAATCGCGGTCGAAGTCCTGCTGGTAGATGTGCTCGGTGAGGTCGGCCTTGGAGACCAGTTCACCGGCGTGCATCATCAGGTACTCCAGCACCTTGTATTCGTAGCTGGTCAGGTCGACATTGCTGCCGGCCACGCTGACGGTCTGCGCAGCCAGGTCCAGGGCGACCGGGCCGCATTCCAGGGTCGGCTTGCTCCAGCCGGCGGCGCGGCGCAGCAACGCGTTGACGCGGGCAAGCAGCTCTTCGACGTGGAATGGCTTGACCAGGTAATCGTCGGCACCCTGCTTCAGGCCCTCGACCTTGTCCTGCCAGCTCGAACGCGCGGTCAGGATCAGCACCGGGAACTTCTTGCCTTCGTCACGCAGGGCCTTGATCAGCTCCATGCCCGACATCTTGGGCAGGCCGAGGTCGATGATGCCGACATCGAACGGAACTTCACGCCCCATGTAGAGGCCTTCCTCGCCGTCCTGCGCAGCATCGACGGCAAAGCCTTCGCGCTTGAGCCGGGCTGCCAGGGTCTCACGCAGCGGGGCTTCGTCTTCGACCAGAAGGATACGCATGAACTCTCCCTAGTGTCCTGGGTGTGGCCCGGAGGCCTGTGGGGTACGGGTTGATAGCGACAACTATCCCTGTTCAGGGGTTATCGCCGCGTAGTGATGACATATCCGACCGCGGCGTGCGCGGCTGTGAACGCGACGGGGCGGGGTCGTCCATGTAGCGGACACGGCCCCGGTCGTCCATGTACTTCACCCGGTTGATGTCACGCCCATCGAACGGCACACGCTCGGCGCCGAGGATGTGGCCGCCGGTGGTGCGCTGCACGCGGCGCACGGCATCGGACAGCGAGCGCTCGTCGCCACGGCCACCGCGCTCGCCCCGCTCCATCATCTCCGCCCGCCCCTGGTCGCCACGCGGCGGCTGCTGCGCAAGCGCCGACGACAACGGCACAGCCGACAGCGCCACGCAGGTGGCCAGGGCAATGCGGCGATGGAAGGGAGCGGGAGACATCGATGCGATCCTAGCCGAGCACGGCGATTCGTTCAAAAGTCGTAAATCCGGAAGCCGGGTACGGGACCCGGCCTTTACAATTCCTTTGCAAATTCTTGGTTTGGGGCAGTGAATCCGATCTGAACTTTTCCGGGCGATGCCGCGAGTTGTTCATCTAGGTGAACATTCGGGACGAATCGCCGCCCCTTGTCAAGTCAGGACTGTGACCTACGTCACGCTGCGGCGCGATCAGCTTCGCGTTCGGTGACCGCCAAGGCCTGTTCGACCAGGCTCCAGTCGGCGCCCGGGCGGTGTGCGCCCTCGCTCAGCACCTGACGGAATGCGCGGCCGCCGGGTTGGCCGTGGAACAGGCCGAGCAGGTGGCGGGTGATGTGCTTCAGCGCCAGGCCTTCGCCCAGACGCGCCTCGACGTAGGGGCGCAGCGCGCGCAACAGGTCACCACGGGCCTGCAGCGGGGCGCCGGTGTGCAGCGCCTCCAGCTGATGCAGCAGGTAGGGGTCGTGGTAGGCCGCGCGGCCCAGCATCACACCATCGACGTGCGCGGCCTGCGCCTGCACCGCCTCGATGCTGGCCAGGCCGCCGTTGATCACCACCGGCAGTGCCCGGCGCTCCTGCTTGAGGCGGTAGGCCCAGTCGTACTTCAGCGGCGGAACCTCGCGGTTCTCCTTCGGCGACAGGCCCTTCAGCCACGCGTTGCGCGCATGCACCACCACCATTGCGGCACCGGCGGCGACCTGGCGGTCGACGAAGGCGGCGAACACGTCGTAATCGTTGTCCTCGTCCACGCCCAGGCGGCATTTCACCGTCACCGGGATGTCGACCGCATCGACCATCGCCGCCACGCACTCGGCCACCAGCACCGGCTCGCGCATCAGGCAAGCGCCGAAACGCCCGGCCTGCACGCGGTCGGACGGGCAGCCGCAGTTGAGGTTGACCTCGTCGTATCCCCACTCGGCGGCGATGCGCGCAGCCTGCCCCAGCAGGGCCGGATCGCTGCCGCCCAGCTGCAACGCCAGCGGCTGTTCGCTGCGGTCGAAGCCGAGCAGGCGCTCGCGGTCGCCGTGGATGACCGCGTTGGCGTGCACCATTTCCGTGTACAGGCGCGCACCCGGCGCCAGCACGCGATGGAACACGCGGCAATGGCGATCCGTCCAGTCCATCATGGGGGCAACGGACAGGCGCAGGGAATCGGCGTAACGGGCGGTGGCGGACGTCATCGGGGCGTTGATCGTGGAGACTGGCATTGCCAGTGAGATCAATAGTTTACACCGCTCGGCTGAATGGCGGCGGCTGGCGCCCGGACAGCGCTGGGGCGCCCGGGCCCGAGGGCCGTCCGCAAGCCGGGCGGCGCCACCCCACAATGACGGGCAACCGGTCACAGTTGTCGCGATTCGTTGACGACGACGAAATATTGACGCCGTTATAGTCCGTCGCTCGCAATGGATTGGACGTGTGGAGCAGATGATGCAGCACAAGCGTTTGAGCAGGACCCTCGCCACCGCGCTGGCGGTCGCCGTACTGGCCATCGGCACGGCAACCGCAGCACCGGCTGCCACCGGGCTGAGCCCGACCTTCACCACCTGCCGTGACAAGGCACAGGGTGCGATCGAGCAGGCCGCCTGCCTGACCTCGGAAAGCGCACGCCAAGACCAGCGCCTGAACCAGGCCTACCGCCAGCTGCAGGCAAAGCTGACTGGCGCAAAGAAGACCAAGCTGGTGAATGCCCAGCGCGCGTGGCTGCAGTCGCGCAGCCGCGATGGCGAACTGGATACCGCGCTGTACGACGATTCCCAGCCCGGCAACCTGCAGGGCGAGCTGAACGATGTGATGCGCCTGAGCGCGCGTGCCGACCAGCTGCAGAAGTATCTGCAGCTGCTGGACTGACCCTTGAGGGGCAGACCCTCTGACTGCACAAGGATGTAAGACATGCCAACCAACATCGATACCCATGATCTCGATGCCACCTCCGGCGCCGTGTATTTCGCCGTCGGCCGTGGTACCGAAGGTGGCCCCGCCTCCTACCATCTGGCCATCGCCGGCATCACCCAGGGCGTGACCGAACCGCACTGGGGCACGGTGAACAAAGTCGCGCAGAACAGCGGTTACAGCCTGGGCGCGATCCAGGTCGACTTCGGCCAGCGCGGCGAGTGGGCGCTGGGCGCCATCGACGGCCACGCACTGAAGGCGGGCGAGACGACCTATGTCGACGCCGTGATCGATCAGGCCAGCACCTATGCCAAGGCGCACAACCTGCCCTTCACCCAGGACCACGCCGACCTGCGCCGCGACCTGCTCAGCCACGGCAATGGCCTGAGCGGGCGCAGCTCGATCCAGTTCATCGATACCAACACGCGCGACAGCATCAACGCCTGGGCCCGTTCGGCCGAGGGCAAGCAGTGGATCCACGCGAACATCGACTACCCGCAGGTGCGCAACGCCACCCGGATCGGCATGGCGATGGTGGACGCACACGGCAGCGGCATCGCCGAGGAAAACCGCTTCGAAGCGATCAGCCTGATCGCCAAGACCGCCAACCAGTTGCCCAGCCAGCTGCCCAAGCTGCAGAAGGTGCTGGAAGAAGGCGGTGACTACGAGGCGCTGCGCGCGAAGGCCGGGCAGATCCGCGAGACCTACCAGTACTTCGACGCGCCCAAGGCCGGCGACATCGCCGTGCGCTACGAAAATGCCTACGCCAACAACAAGGACGCAATGGACCGCGCCCATGCCAAGGTCAGCAGCCGCGACTACTCGCCCGCCGGTGAGCACAACGATGCGGACATCAAGGTGGCGCTGGACCAGATCGGCGCACCGCGCCAGCAGGCCGGTTCGCAGACGTTGAAGGAAGGGTCCAGCGGCCGTGACGTGCTGAAGCTGGAAAGCAACCTGGTCACGCTGGGCTATGCCAGTGCTGACGGCCAGCAGACACTGAATCCGGACCGGCGCTTCGATGCCACCACCCGCAAGGCGGTGGAAGACTTCCAGCGCGCACACAACCTGGACCCGGTGGACGGCAAGGCCGGGCCAGCCACGCTGGCCGCGATCGACCGCGACGCGCGCGAACTGCAGGGCAACCTGGCCGCGCTGGGGCTGACCGACGCCAAGGGCCAGGCCATCGGCAGCGATGGCTATCTGGGCGGTGGCAGCCGCCATGCGATCAATGCTTTCCAGCAGCAGCATGGCCTGCCTGCGACCGGCATTGCCGATGCGGAAACCCGCCAGGCGCTGGCCAATGAAGTGCAGCAGCGTGCGCAGGCGCAGGGCAACACCCCGGAACAGCAGGCAGCGGCCGAGCCTGCACGCGAGACGGTGTACCCGATGTCCGACCCGCGCAGCCCGCAGAACTGGCTGTACACCGAGACCCTGGTGCAGGTGAAGTTCGCCGAGGAAGCGCGTGGCCTGCCCTCCGGCGAGCACAGCGAGAAGCTGGCCGCTGCCCTCACCGTGGAAGCTGCGCGTGCCGGCCTGTACCGGGTTGATCGCGTTGAGCTGAACCAGGATGGCTCGATGGCGCGCGCGGTGCAGGCCAATGCGCTGCACGACGAAAGCGCGTTGAACCGCAATACCGCGCCGGTATCGACCGCTGACGCGATGCGCCAGAGCGTGCAGGAGAACAGCGAGCGGGCATTGCAGGTGAGCGATCAGCAGCGCGAGCAGCAGAAGATCGACCAGCAGACCCAGCATCACGGCCCGCGGGCCATGATGGCGTAAGAGAGCGGGCCAACTGGCCCGTGAGTGCCATTGCCTTGCTCACCCCTCGTCGGCTTGAGGCCGACGAGGGCGTTGGTTGAGGTGCGTCGAGGATTGTCGCAAATGCGAGGTCTTGCGCCCCGGAGCGTGCCCACGCTTCGAGGTAGTGGGCCTCGAGGTGTAGTCGATCCGGTTTGATCGCGTCGACGCTTTGACGACAGATAAGTCCGTCCGGAGCTTTCCCTAAGTGGTCAGTACCCGCCATCCATAGGCGGTCTGCTTCCAGTAGGCGTCCTGGCCATCTCCGGTCCATGCGAACGTCCACGTCTCGCGTGCGCATCCTGGAAGATCGTTGGTAATAGTGATCTTCTCTCCGGAAGCACCATGATGGAAAAGGGCGCGGATGGCTGGCGTCCGAGGTGAATCCCGCTCCCCCCTACAGCGATGGCGAATGGTCAGTGTCCCAAGTGCAAGCGTCCGCTGGTGGACATCCTTGCGTGCGTCCAGCCATCGAACGACTTCGTTCGCTTCGTCAGTTCCGGCGCTGTAGCGCGTGGTCCGATCGACGGCAACCGCAAGGCGGTCCAACGCCATCACTCCCGGCCATGTCGTCGAACCAAGCGCAAGCGCAAAAGCCAACAGACATTTGAATGACACCGAAAAATTCGATTTCATGGATGCTGCTTCCTTGAACACAGAATCGCGTGTCTCCAGCCTGCTTCCATACTCAGAAGATTGGCAATGAGAAAAGCTGCAATCTGCATCATGCGATCCGACGTCTTTCGGGTTTTGCGAACCAGGGAACGACGGCCAAACAACAACTTTTGTTGATAGCGACAGCTACTGACGTCAATGCCAGTTACCGCTCCCAGCCAAGTCGACACACTCATTGCCTCGCACCGGCTTACCCAGTCTGAGAGGCCTCGCCTGCAATCATCCTCCCTCCTGATGCTCGCCTCATGACCGCTATCACAAAGCGCGCCCTGAGCATCGTCTACGCATCCTTGAAGGACGCAGGATTTGTCCGAAGTGGAGCAACTTTTACGAGATGCCACGAGAGTTTCATCGATGTGTGTGCTCGCCCGCTTCATCCCGCGGCGTTGCATGGATTGGACCACCAATCTCAGCGAAACCGACTGCGACGTGAGATGCAGGCCGCTCCCCCAGGCAACAGCGACCATTGGATAGCCGTTGAAAAGGACGCTGATCTGCTCAGGACTGAGGTGGATGCTCTATTGATAGAGAGTGCCCTTCCATTTTCTCAAAGTTCCAGGACATCGATTTCATCTGTGAAGCTCTGACGGTCGCGGCCATTCAGGCTGACACGACGCCGGCACACTTCAGTTCGATCACGCGCGTCGGCAGGGCCCTGCTCGCTGCCCGTGGCAGGCAAAGGCTGACACCGAATCTGCCAAGGCGTTGGCCACATATGGACTCTCCATCTGTAATGGCGCTACCTCACTGAGAAGCCGATTCAGGAAAATTCTGGAAGCTTAGCCGGCCCCAGAACCGACGCAGGCATTGAAACACTGCCGCCTCAGTACCCGCCGCGCGCGCCGCCCACCTGCTCGATCAACGTCTGGCTGGCAGCATTCAGCCCCACCACCGTCACCTTCGCCCCATGTGCGGCCAGCTATTCCTGCGCGCGTTCCAGCGCGGCCGCGGCGGTCAGGTCTCACAGGTGGGCGTCGCGCAGATCAATCTGTACCTTCGGCGTCACGTGCTGGTAATCGAACACCGCACCCAGATGGCCGGCCGAGGCAAGGAACACCTGCCAACGCACGCGGTAGACCTGCGTGTCACCGGCATCGTAACGCTGCATATCCCGCATGCGGCCGAGGAATTCGATGACCATGTTGGCCAGGCCCTGGGCGACGCATTCGCGGTCACGCTCGCTGGGCCTCTCGTCGATGTCCTCAACGTTCTGCGACGCTGCCAGACAGCGGAAGGCAGCGAGGCATGCCGCCGCTCTACAATCGGGCCATGGCCACCCACCGCCCGCAGTTCTTCGACCCCGCCACCGAACAGGGCGTGCTGCGCCTGTCGATCGCCGCCTCGCTGCTGCTGGCCGCCGCCGCAGTGGTATTCGGCCTGCTGGCCAATTCCTCGCTTATCATCTTCGATGGCATCTACGGCCTGATCGACGTGGTGATGACCTGGCTGTCGCTGCTGGTGGCACGCCTGATCGCGCTGTCCACCCAGACCGACGCGCTGCAATCGCGGCTCAACCAGCGCTTCACCATGGGCTTCTGGCACCTGGAGCCGATCGTGCTGGGCGTGAGCGGCACGCTGATGATCGGTGCGGCACTGTATGCCCTGGTCAATGCGGTGGATGCGCTGATGTCCGGTGGCCGCCACATTGCGCTGGGCCCGGCCATCGCCTTCGCCGGGCTGTCCATCGTCGGCGAAGGCGCACTGGCATGGTTCATCCTGCGCGCCAACCGCCGCATCGGCTCGGAGTTCATCGCACTGGATGCGAAGAACTGGGTGATCGCGGCCAGCATGTCGGCCTGCTACCTGCTGGCCTTTCTCGGCGGCGTGCTGGTGCAGGGCACGTCCTGGGCCTGGGTCGGGCCGTACATCGACCCGGCCATCCTTGCCTTCGTCTGCGTGCTGGTGATGATCGCCCCGCTCGGCACCGTGCGCCGGGCGCTGGCCGGCATCCTGCTGGTCACCCCGCCGGAGCTGCAGGCGCACGTGGATGCCGTGGCACGCGCGATCGTGGCCAAGCATGGCTTCGTCGAGCACCGCAGCTACGTGGCCCAGGTGGGGCGAGGCGAGCAGATCGAGCTGTTCTTCGTGGTGCCGGAAAACGACCCACCGCGGCCGCTGGTGGAATGGGACCAGCTGCGTGATGAGATCGGCGATGCGCTGGGCGAGGCTTCGCCGGACCGCTGGTTGACCATCATGTTCACCACCGACCGCGAGTGGACGATCTAGGCCCGCAGGACGATCGATCAATTTTTTAGTACGTTCTGCAACCCAACGTACGCGGAAAGCGGGCAAAGTAGTCTCCATCGCACCACCCACCCACTGACCAGGAGCATCCCGATGTCCATCGAAAAGGTTCTGTACACCGCCCAGGCCACCTCCACCGGCGGCCGTGAAGGCCGTTCCGTCTCCTCCGACAACGTGCTGGACATCCAGCTGTCGACCCCGCGCGAGCTGGGCGGCGCCGGTGGCCCGGGCACCAACCCGGAACAGCTGTTCGCCGCCGGCTATTCGGCCTGCTTCCTGGGCGCGCTGAAGTTCGTGGCCGGCCAGGCCAAGGTCGCGCTGCCGGCCGACACCACCGTGACCGGCAAGGTCGGCATCGGCCAGATCCCGACCGGCTTCGGCATCGAAGCCGAGCTGACCATCAACGTGCCCGGCGTGCCGCGCGAGCAGGTCGAAGAGCTGGTGCAGAAGGCGCACATCGTGTGCCCGTACTCGAATGCCACCCGCGGCAACATCGACGTGACGCTGGTCGTGGCCTGATGCGGTGATACCGGCCAGCGGCCGGCACTACCCGCGCGAGGGCAAAAAAAATGGGCGGATGCCGGTCGAAACCGAACATCCGCCCATCCCACCTCGGGTGGGCCCCGGCGCGCAGCCGGGGACGCATTCGCTTCTGTAGAGCCGAGCCCCTGCTCGGCTGATCCGTCCGGCGCGGGAACATCCGGCGGAAAAGCAGCCGAGCACGGGCTCGGCTCTACATATCCAAGCCTTACTTCTCGCTGGTGATCAGCTGCACCACACTGGAAAAATCCAGCTTGCCGCGGCCGGCCTGGTGGTTCATCGAGTACAGGTTGCGGGCCACTTCGCCCAGCGGGATCGAGGCACCGACACTCATCGCCGCTTCCACTGCCAGGCCCATGTCCTTCAGCATCAGATCGCTGCCGAAGCCGCCGCTGTAACCGCGTGAGGCCGGTGCATTTTCCAGCACGCCCGGCCACGGATTGCACACTTCGGTAGCCCAGCTGCGGCCGGTGCTGACCGCCATCATCTGCGACAGCACCTTCGGGTCCAGCCCGTGTGCCACGCCCAGCGCAATGGCTTCACCGGTCACCGCCATGATCACGCCCAGCGCCATGTTGTTGCACAGCTTGGCGACCTGGCCGGCGCCGCTGGCGCCCACGTGGAAGATGTTTTTGCCCATCGCCTGCAGCACCGGACGGGCACGCTCCAGCGCGTCCTCTTCGCCACCGACGATGAAGGTCAGCGTGCCGGCCTGAGCGCCTGCGGTACCACCGGAGACCGGTGCATCGATCATCTGCAGGCTACGTGCGGCGGCGGCCTCTGACACCTTGCGCGCGCTGGCCGGTGCGATCGTGCTGCAGTCGATGACCAGTGCGCCATCCGGGATCGCGGCCAGGATGCCGTCGTCGCCCAGGTAGACGCCTTCTACGTGACGGCTGGCTGGCAGCATGGAGATCACCACTTCGGCGTCGGCCAGGGTGTCGCGTGCCGACGACGCAGCACTGGCACCGGCGTCAACGGCGGCCTGGACCGCGGCCGGAACCAGATCGAACACGCGCACGCTGTGGCCGTTCTTGACCAGATTGGCGGCCATCGGGCCACCCATGTTGCCCAACCCGATGAATGCAATGCGGCTCATGCAAGGCTCCTTTCAACAAGGGGAGTGCCCAGGTCGGCCAGCGGATGCGCGGCATCGGCCCAGGGGGAAGCAAAGAAGGTGTCGGCCCACGCGCCGGTGGCCCCGGCCAGGGTGGCCGGGTTCCACTGCGGATTGCGATCCTTGTCGATCAGCAGCGCGCGGATGCCTTCGGCGAAATCGCCGTGGGCGGCGCAATGCAGGGCGACGATGTACTCCAGGCGGTAGATCGCGGCCAGATCCTGGCCGGCGCTGCGACGCTGAAGCTCGAAGGCCAGCCGCGCCGAACCCGGCGCACCGGCAGCAAGGGTCTTCTGTGCCGCCTGCAACCACGCATCATCGGTCTGCAGGCCGGCAATGCGCGCAACGATGGCCTGCAGGTCATCGCCTTCGCACAACGCATCGACCTGCGCCGCATTGGCCAGCAGCGGACCGGTGGCGGCATCGCTGGCATGCGCCTGCAGCAGATGGGTCAGGCGTTCGTGGTTGTGTGCGGAGTCACTGGACCAGGCCACCTGCAGCAGCGCATCGAACACCGCACTGCGGCGCTCTTCGGGCACATGTACATCGGCCAGGCCAGCGTAGATGGCATCGCCCGGGTTGAGCAGCGCGCCGGTCAGCGCCAGGAACAGCCCGCCCTTGCCCGGCACGCGCGGCAGCAGCCAGCTGCCACCGACATCAGGGAACAGGCCGACGGTGATTTCCGGGAAGGCCAGCCTGGAGCGCTCGCTGACCACACGGTGGCTGGCGCCGGACATCAGACCGATGCCGCCGCCCATCACGATACCGTGGCCCCAGCACAGGATCGGCTTGGCGTAGGTGTGGATGAGGTAATCGACGCGGTATTCAACGTCGAAGAACTCGGCGGCGTAGTCGTTCTCGCGGATGTCGCTGCGGCCGTCCTCACGGAAGGCGACCATGGCCTTGTACAGGCTGTGCAGGTCGCCGCCGGCGCAGAACGCCTTTTCACCGGCGCCCTGCAGCACCACCATGGCGATGCCGTCGTCGTCGGCCCAGGCATTTAACTGCTTCAGCAGCAGGTGCGCCATCGGCAGCGAGAATCCGTTGAGCGTGCGCGGCGCGTTGAGCGTGGCGATGCCGATGCGCGTGCCATTGCCGGCCACGCGCTCCTCGAACAGCACCGGTGCGTCGTCGGCAGCGGTGTCGGCGCTCATGCGTTCTTCCACTGCGCGGCGCGCTTTTCCAGGAAGGCAGTCACGCCCTCGACCTGGTCGGCGGTGTCGAACAGGTCGACGAAGGCTTCGCGCTCGGCCACCAGCGCCGAGGCGTGGGTGCCGGTGCGGGTGGACTGCACCAGCGTCTTGCAGGCGGCGATGCTGGTCGGGCTCTGCTTGCCGGCCTTTTTCGCCCATTCCAGCGCCAGTGCCTTGGCTTCGCCCTTGCCGACCTTTTCTTCGGCCAGCCCGATGCGCAGCGCGGTCTCGGCGTTGATGCGCTCACCCAGCAGGATCATGCGCTTGGCCCAGCCCTCGCCGACCAGGCGCGGCAGGTTCTGGGTGCCACCGGCGCACGGCAGCAGGCCGACGGTGGCCTCAGGCAGCGCCACCTGGGCGTGCTCTTCGATGATGCGCAGGTCGCAGGCCAGTGCGCATTCCAGGCCACCGCCCATGGCGTAGCCGTTGATGGCGGCGATCGACACGCCACGGAACCCGGACAGCGCTTCGAAGGCTTCACCGAAGCGACGCGCGGCCTCGCGCGCAGCGGCCTTGTCGCCGGAGGCGAACTGGTTGAGGTCGGCACCGGCGGAGAAGAACTTCTCGCCGTTACCGGTAATCACCAACGCGTAGATGTCGCGGTCTGCGTTGAGCGCGCCCACCAGGTCGCGCAGCGCCGACAGGCTGTGCACGGTCCAGGTGTGCGCCGGCGGGTTGTTCAGGGTGACCACGGCGGTATGGCCGTCGGCCTCCACCTTCAGGCCCACGTGCTCCTGGGTACGCCAATCCTTCATCGCAGTTCCTCTTCGGTGTTGAGCAGGTGACGGGCAACGATCACCCGCATGATCTCGTTGGTGCCTTCCAGGATCTGGTGCACGCGGCAGTCACGCAGCAGGCGCTCGATCGGGTACTCGCGGATGTAGCCGTAGCCACCGTGGATCTGCAGCGCTTCATTGCAGACATTGAAACCGGCATCGGTGGCGAAGCGCTTGGCCATCGCGCACCACACGTTGGCATCGCTGGCCCCGGCATCGAGCTTGCGTGCGGCGGTGTGCACCATCTGCCGCGCGGCCACCAGCTGGGTGACCATGTCGGCCAGCTTGAACTGCAGCGCCTGGAATTCGGCCAGCGCCTTGCCGAACTGGCGGCGCTCGCCCATGTAGCGGCGCGCGGCATCCAGCGCGCCCTGCGCGGCACCCAGCGAGCAGGCGGCAATGTTGATGCGGCCACCATCAAGCCCCTTCATCGCCAGCTTGAAGCCGCCGCCTTCCTCTCCCAGAAGGTGGCTGACCGGTACGCGGACGTTTTCGAAGGTGATGCCACGGGTGGGCTGGCTGTTCCAGCCCATCTTCTCTTCCTTGCGGCCGAAGCTGATGCCCGGCAGGTCCGACGGCACTGCAATGGCGCTGACGCCGCCAGCACCGGCACCGCCGGTACGTGCCATCACCACCAGCAGTTCGGTGGCACCGGCGCCGGAGATGAAGGCCTTCGAGCCGTTCAGCACGTAATGATCGCCGTCGCGCACGGCGGTGGTCTTCAGCGAGGCCGCATCGGAGCCGGCACCCGGTTCGGTCAGGCAGTACGAGGCCAGCTTGTTGCCCGAGGACAGGTCAGTGCCCCAGGCATCGCGCAGTGCCGGCTGACCCCACGTGGACACCATCCACGAGGCCATGTTGTGGATGCTGATGTACGCCGCCGTCGACGGATCGACGCTGGCGAGCTCCTCGATGACGACGGCGGCGTCCAGTCGGCTCAGGCCGCTGCCGCCCACTTCCGGGTCCATGTACAGACCGCAGAAGCCCAGTTCACCGGCCTTGGCGATCGCCTCGCGCGGAAAGATGCCCTCCGCATCCCATCGCGCGGCGTGTGGCGCCAGTTCGGCCTGTGCGAAGTCGCGCGCTGCCTCGCGGTACGCCTGCTGCGCTTCTTCCAGTTCCGTCGTCATCGAGTGGCTCATGGCTGCTCCTGCCGTTACTTCAGGCTGATCGTGGTGTTGACGCCGTGGCTCAGCGTTTCGTCATCGAACCAGCGCGCGGTGACCGTCTTGGTCTGGGTGTAGAACAGCACCACCTGCTTGCCGTATGGGCCCAGGTCACCCAGCTTGGAGGCGCGCGAACCGGTGAACGAGAACAGCGGCACCGGCACCGGGATCGGCACGTTGATGCCCACCTGGCCAACGTCGATGTCTTCCTGGAACTTGCGCGCGGCCGCGCCGGACTGGGTGAACAGTGCGGTGCCGTTGCCGTTCGGGTTGCTGTTGACCATCGCGATGGCGTCTTCCAGCGTCTCCGCTTCGAGGATGACCAGCACCGGCCCGAAGATCTCTTCCTGGTAGATGCGCATGTCGGTGGTGACACCGGCAAAGATGGTCGGGCCGACGAAGTTGCCCTTCTCGAAGCCATCGACCTGCGGCTTGCGGCCATCCAGCACCAGCTTGGCACCCTGCTCCACGCCCGAGGCGATCAGGCCTTCCACGCGCTCGCGGGCGCTGCAGGAGATGACCGGGCCGACGTCGGTGCCGGCCACGGTGCCGGCACTGACCTTCAGGGTCTTGGCCTTTTCAACCAGATCCTGCACCCAGTTGCGCGCTTCACCGACCAGCACCAGGGTGGAGGCGGCCATGCAGCGCTGGCCGGCCGCACCGAAGGCGGCGCCGACCATCGCGTTGAGGGTCTGTTCCTTGTTGGCGTCCGGCAGCACCACGGCGTGGTTCTTGGCGCCCATCATGCACTGCACGCGCTTGCCGGCCAGCGAGGCACGGTTGTACACGTGGGTGCCGACGCGGGTGGAACCGACGAACGACACGGCCTTGATGTCCGGGTGGTCGCAGATCGCGTTGACCACTTCCTCGCCGCCGTGGACGACGTTCAGCACGCCCTTCGGAATGCCGGCTTCCAGGGCAAGCTCGACCAGGCGCATGGTGACCATTGGGTCCTGCTCGGACGGCTTGAGGATGAAGGTGTTGCCGGTGGCGATCGCCATCGGGAACATCCACAGCGGAATCATCGCCGGGAAGTTGAACGGGGTGATGCCAGCGCACACGCCCAGCGGCTGCATGATCGTGTAGGTATCCACGCCATTGGCCACGTTGTTGGCCAACTCACCCAGCTGCAGGTTGCCGATGGCGGCCGCATGCTCGACCACTTCCAGGCCGCGGAACACATCGCCTTCGGCGTCGGGCAGGGTCTTGCCCTGTTCGGCGGTGAGGATGTGGGCCAGCTCGCTCATGTTCTCGCGGATCAGCTGCTGGTACTTCAGGAAGATGCGCGCGCGGGTGCCGATCGGGGTCTTGCGCCAGATCTTGAAGGCTTCCTTGGCGGCGGCGACGGCGGCGTCCACTTCTGCGGTGGTGGCGAACGGCACCTTGGCCAGCACGTCCTGGGTGGCCGGATTGATCACGTCCTGCCAGTGGGAGGTGGCCGATTCGATGAACTGGCCATCGATCAGCATGCGGATACGGGGCGCTTCAACAGTCATGACGACAATCCCACGGGCTCGAAAGATGCTTGGCATTATTCACAGCAGCCACCTCGATTTCCGGCCTGAATCCGCTTAATCTGGCCAACACGCCAGACGATTCATGTTAATTCTGTGAATTATTCATCCAGCCAGCGGCAGCTTGGCCTTCGCTTGCTGCGGCTGCGCGAGCAGCGCGGCTACAGCCAGGTGGATCTGGCCCGCGCCTTGGGCCTGTCGGCCAGTTACCTGAACCAGATCGAGCGCAACAAGCGCCCACTCACCCCGGCCGTTCAGAAGAAGCTGGGCGAAGTATTGGGCGACGTTTCCTCACTATTCGACGAAGATGAGCCTGCCGCGCTGCAGGAAGCGCTGGGCGAAACCCTGCGCGACCTGGGCCTGGCGGAGGTCAGCGCGACCGAGCTGCGCGCCTTGGCCGGCAACCTGCCGCAGGTCAGCCGCGCCCTGCTGGATCTGCACCGCCGCCACCTGGCGCTGCGTGAGCATGCCGCCGCCCTGGAGTTCCAGCTGGGCGAACCCGGCGCCGGCAGCATCCTGCCCGCAGGCGACCAGGTGCGTGAGTTCTTCAACCGCATGCACAACCACATTCCCGAACTGGACGAGCTGGCCGAGCGTCTGTTCGCCGAGTGGGGGCTGTCGCCCGGGCACGTGGCACCACGCCTGCGCCAGCTGCTGGCCGACCGCCACGGCGTGCTGGTGGAAGTGGCCGCGCTGCAGGCCGGGCGCGAGAAGCGCCAGTACGATGCCGAAGCACGGCGGCTGTGGTTGCCGGACTACCTGGAGCCAGGCCAGCAGGCATTCCAGATGGCCGCCGAGCTGGCCCTGCACGGCTACCTGCCGCAGATCGATGCGGTGGTGGCACGTGCCGGCTTCACCGATGAGGCACGCATCGCTCAGGCCCGCATCGGTCTGTCGAACTATTTCGCTGGCGCCCTGGTGATGCCGTACATGCGCTTCCTGCGTGCGGCCGAGGCCAGCAGCTACGACATCGAACTGCTGGCACACCAGTTCGGCGTCGGCTTCGAAGCGGTCTGCCATCGGCTGAGCACACTCGCGCGGCGCAGCGCGCCCGGCCTGCCGTTCTTCTTCATCCGCGTGGATCGCGCCGGCAATGTGTCCAAGCGCCATTCGGCAACCGATTTCCACTTCTCGCAGGTAGGTGGATCGTGCCCGCTGTGGATCGTCTACGAGGCCTTCAACCAGCCCGGGCGCATCCTTACCCAGACCGCACGCATGCCCGACGGCCGCCGTCATTTCTGGCTGGCGCGGCAGGTCAGCAGCGGGCCGGTCGGCCATGGCCAGCCGCGCAAGACCTTCGCGGTGGCACTGGGCTGTGACCTGCAGCATGCCGAACGTCTGGTGTATTCGCTGGGGCTGGATGTGCAGAGCCCGGGCAATTCGGTGTCGATCGGCCCGGGGTGCCGGGTGTGCCCGCGCGAGGACTGCATGCAGCGCGCGTTCGCGCAGTTGCCGGGGCGGTAGGGTTGGTTCGGCAGGGCTGCGCCCTGCACCTGCAGAGGCCGAAGCAACGGCAACGGCCACGGCAAAAGCCGGCATTCCGTGGGATGCGGGATGGGTCCGGTTGCGGGGGACGCCGTGAATACGTCCATGTAGGCTCGGTCGCGCCATCCATGGCGCTCACGCCCCCGCAACCGGACCCACCCCCGCCTTCGACAGTTTCCCGCTGCTGTTGGTGGGTGCTGACCTTGGTCGACACCGTAGATCCACGCCATGCGTGGATGGAATCCGATCGAGATCGAATATTTCGAGCCTTCATCGAAGCGCATCCACGCATGACGTGGATCTACTAAACCTTTCGTGCGTAGGCTGCATCCCAATGCAATGCCTGCCCATGGAGACACCCATGTCCCTGTTGCGCTCTTGCCTGGCCCTGCTGCTCGCTGCCGTCGCCGCGCCGGCGTGGGCGACCTTTTCCATCGCCGCCTGCAACGAGGCCGGCGACTGCGGGGTGGCGGTCGCCACGCACAACCTGGCGGTCGGGGGCGTGGGGGTGCCGTGGGCGCAGGCGAAGGTCGGCGCGGTCGCCAGCCAGTTCGAGACCAACCCGACCTATGGGTCCAAAGGCCTTGAACTACTGGCCAAAGGTCGTACACCTGCACAGGTGCTGAAGCAGCTGTTGGATGAAGACGGCAACTTCGATGGCACCACGCTCGCCGAGCGCCAGGTGGGGCTGATCAGTGCGCGCGGTGGCAATGCGCAATACACCGGCGCCACCGCGCAGCAGGCCAGCTGGGCCGGTGCGCACGGCGACGGCATGTTGAGCGTGCAGGGCAATGGCCTGGCCGGACCGGACGTGCTGACGGCAATGCAACGTACCTTTACGGCTTCGCACGGAGCGCTTGCCACACGCTTGCTGGCGGCGCTGGAAGCCGGCCAGGCCGCGGGCGGCCAGCGCAGTGGGCAGTGGTCGGCCGCGCTGCTGGTGCGCACGCCGGGGGGCGACTGGCAGGACACCGATCTGCGCGTGGACGCCGACCCGCGCGCGGTCGCGAGGCTGCGCGAGCTGTACGACATGCGCCTGTCCAACGAGGCGATCATCCGCGCGGAGGAGCGCTGGGAGAAGGGTGATGTGGCGGGTGCGCGCGCTGCGCTGGCGACCTCGTTGTCACTGGCCCACGGCTGGGACCGCACCTGGGCGCGCGCTGCGCGCCTGGCGATGCGGCAAGGGGATATCGCACTGGCCCGCGAATACCTGGCCGGCCTGCGTGCGCTCAATCCGGGCTGGGTGAAGCAGGAGCTGGCGCTGCCGTTGTATGCACCCTTGCAGGATGATGCGGTGGTTGCCCCCTGGCGATGAGCCACCGCAGGGGTCAGATCCATTTTCCATAGGAGAACGGATCTGACCCCGATTCGAGATGCATCCACGCACGGCGTGGATCTACCAAGAACCGGCTCAGTAGATCGGCGTCACCTTCATCTGCGGCAGCGGACGCGGTGCGCCGTCGGTCAGGTCAGGGCCCAGGTCCTCCCAGGTTCGGCCCTGCTCGACCATCTGCGCCCACAGCTGCTGCGAGCCGCGACGCTTGTCTTCCGAGCCCAGCTTGTACGACGGCGGTGTCGGTTCGCCGCGAGCGACCATCGAGTACGCCGCGCGATAGGCCAGTACCTGCTGCGCCGGGTCGTCGGTACGGGCCACTTCCAGCGTGTACCGTTGGTAGGCCGAGGCCAGGTTGCGCCAGCGGATCCAGTAGTGGTTCTCGAACGAGAACGAACAGAACCGCGCACCGGCCAGGCTGCCCTTGTCGGCGATGCGGGTCAGCACCTCCTGCGGCATGTCCAGGTTCATGCCACCTTCGTCGCCCTGCAGGCTCACATGCACGATGCGGTCGCGATAACCCGGCGCGCGCGCCTGCAGCAGGTCGCGCCAGTTCTGCATGGTCGCCACCACCGCGAACAGGAAACGCCCCAGCTCGGCTGCGGCCAGCGGCGTGGCAATGGACTGGTAATGCCGTTGCCAGCCGTGGCGGTTCTCGGTGGGCAGGAACACGGCATGCTCCAGTGCCTGCCGGCTACCGCTGCCCTGGCTCACGTCTTCGGCGTGCTGCGGGTAGACCAGGTTGATGGCGAAGGTCGGCCAGCGCGGCAATGCGGCGTCAAACAGATGGATCGGGAAGTTGCTGCTGATGCCACCATCGGAGAACCAGCAGATGCGGAAGGCGGTGATCACCGGACCGCAAGCCTGCCCGGCGCTGGTCAGCCCTTCCATGCTGTCGGCCACGTTGTGCTCGGGGTCGGCCGCCGGCGCGGTGGGTTCGCAGCGGCGCTCGCGGCGCGAGGGTTCGTGCAGTGGCACCGCGCTGATCAGCAACGGGAAGCTCAGGCTCATGCGTGTGGCCACCAGCACCGGCAGCTTCGGGCCCTGCGGCAGGTGGTAGTACTGCCGCCCCTCCACGTCCAGCGGCGGGCCAGCCTGATCCACCAGCCACTGCACCACGCTGGCCGGGAACAACTGCTCGAACTCTTCGCGCAGGAACCAGAACTGCGCGCCGCCCAGTGGCAGCGTACGCGGCTCGTTGTGCGAGACGCAGGTGGTGATCATCTGCAGGCTGATCGCGTGCGGGCTGTCCGGCTCGCCGGCATAGCGCGGTGCGTCGTGCAGGTCGGCGAAGGTCAGCGGTGCATCAAGTGGCTTGCCTGACAACTGCTGCAGGCACTCATGCAGCCACTCGGTCAACGCCGGTTTGCGTGCATCGCGGCCGAGGCCACTGCACAGGCCCAGCAGGTTGCGCCGTGCCACGCGGGCCACGCGCAGCGCGGCACCGGCCACACCGGTACCGTAGGCGCACAGCAGCGACGGCAGCAGCGTGGCGGCCACACCGCTCCAGCCGCCGCCCCACCCGCCCAGGCCCAGCAGCAGCGCCAGCGACACCAGCACTTCCAGCGGCGCGATCTCGAATACCGCCACCGCCAGGCACAGCAGCTTGTGTGGCAGGCCCGCATTGCCGGTCAGCACCACCAGCAGCCGATAGGCCGCACGCGCACCCCGCGCCGGTTGGAACAGGCTGTAGATGAACCCGCGCCGCGACAGCTGCGCCGACACCGCCGACAGCCCCCCATAACCGGCATCACTGGGCAGGTGCTCGCCGGCCTGCTGGCGACGATCGCCGCATGCCGCCGCAGCCGCCACCGCCGCAGCAATGGCGCCGGCCGAGGTGCCGCCGATGCTCTTGAAGCGATACTCGCGCGCCAGCGCCAGTACCGCATTGGGGTACACGATGCCGCTGGTGATGCCGCCTTTCATGACCAGATCGCAGTACTTCGCCGCCACGAGCCACCTCCCGTCTGTCGATGCCCAGTATGGCAAGCGGCGCTCTCACGGCCTGAGAAACGGACCACAGCCCCGAGCTTTCATTGACCCTTGACCATTGCCCTCGACGCGTCCACCGTGGGCACGCCGAAGGTATCCCCGCCGCAGCGTTGATGGCGACAGGGATTTGAACGGGAATCCGGTGAAGGCGCCTGGCGCGCCCATTCCGGAGCTGCCCCGCAGCGGTGAATGGAAACGAATCCTGCCAACAGCACTGGGCTCGCGCCTGGGAAGCGGCAGGTAGTAGGTGGGCTGCGGCCCGTGTCCATCAGCCCGAATACCGGCCCCGGCCGGGGGACACGACCGTCCCCTGACTCGACCTGGACTCTCCGCGGGGAGGGTGCCGGGGCCGTCGCTGACCTGCGCGTGCGGGCAGTGCGGCCGCGTGCGTCCTTTTCACGGTATCCGGCCAGCCCTGTCCACCCACGCACAGATGCATGGGCCACCGCCGTTGCCGGCGGTCCATGCGGTACCTGACGATGACCGAGTTCCAACGCCCCACCCTGACCCTGCCTGCCAACGGCAAGCGCCTGCTGCTGCATTCATGCTGCGCGCCCTGCTCCGGCGAGGTAATGGAGGCGATCACCGCCTCCGGGATCGACTACGCGATCTTCTTCTACAACCCCAACATCCATCCGGTGAAGGAATACGAACTGCGCAAGCAGGAAAACATCCGCTTCGCCGAGCAGCATGGCATTCCCTTCATCGACTGCGACTACGACACCGACAACTGGTTCAGCCGTGCGCGTGGCATGGAGAACGAGCCCGAACGCGGCATCCGCTGCACGATGTGCTTCGACATGCGTTTCGAACGCACTGCGCTGTACGCGCACGAGCACGGCTACGACACCATCAGTTCGTCGCTGGGCATCTCGCGCTGGAAGAACATGGCGCAGATCAACGATTGCGGCATCCGCGCCGCCTCGCGCTACGAAGGCCTGCAGTACTGGAACTACAACTGGCGCAAGGGCGGCGGTGCCAACCGCATGATCGAGATCAGCAAGCGCGAGCAGTTCTACCAGCAGGAGTACTGCGGCTGCGTGTATTCGCTGCGCGATGCCAACCGCCACCGTCGCGAGAACGGCCGCGAGCGGATCAAAATCGGCCTGCTGTACTACGGGCAGGACGCTGGGACGCCGCAGGGCGATTGACGTGTGAGCGAGGGGCGGCCACGCTGGTCGCCCCTTCTCTTGTAGTGGATCTGCCATGACCGCCCTGCCCGCCGACGTCGCCCTGCTGGTGATCGACCTGCAGCCGGACTTCATGCCGGGTGGCGCGCTGGCCTGCGACCAGGGTGATGCGCTGGTGGCACCGATTGCCGGACTGCTGGCGCAGCGCCGCTACCGCACGGTGGTGGCCACCCAGGACTGGCACCCGGCCGATCACGCCTCGTTCGCCAGCCAGCACCCCGGCAAGCGTCCGTTCGAGACCATCCTGCTGCACGCGCAGCCACAGACCCTGTGGCCCGACCATTGCGTGCAGGGCAGCGATGGCGCCGCTCTGCACCCGGGCGTGGACTGGGCCATGGCCGACCTGATCCTGCGCAAGGGCACGCGCCAACAGGTGGATTCGTACAGCGCCTTCCGCGAGAACCACGGTCCCGATGGCGAGCGCCCGGCCACCGGCCTGGCCGGCTGGCTGCATGAGCGCCGCATCCGCGAAGTGCACGTGTGCGGCCTGGCCCGCGATTACTGCGTGCTGTGGAGCGCGCAGGACGCGGTGAAGTCCGGCTTCCGGGTGAAGTTCCTGTGGGAGCTGACCAAGCCGGTGACCGAAGCCAACGACGTGATGGTGCGCGAGGCGCTGGGCAAGGCGGGGATTGCGCTCGCCTGACGCGCGACCGCCGGGCATGGCCCGGCGCTACCGGATCGCGCCCATGGGTAGCGCCGGGCCATGCCCGGCGGACGCGGGATGGGCGATTACCGGAACACCACCGTGCGATGCCCATTGAGCAGGATGCGGTGTTCCACATGGCGGCGCACCGCACGCGCCAGCACCAGCGATTCGGTATCACTGCCCAGCCGCACCAGTTCGCGCGGCGCCATCGCATGGTCAACGCGGGCCACGTCCTGTTCGATGATCGGGCCTTCGTCCAGGTCCTCGGTGACGTAGTGCGCGGTGGCACCGATGATCTTGACCCCGCGCGCGTGCGCCTGGTGGTACGGCTGCGCGCCCTTGAAGCTGGGCAGGAAGCTGTGGTGGATGTTGATCGCACGGCCGGCCAGCGCGCGGCACAGCGTGGGTGACAGGATCTGCATGTAGCGCGCCAGCACCACCAGGTCGATGCGCTCACGCTCGACCAGGTCGATGATCTGCTGCTCCTGCACCGCGCGCGTATCGGCGGTCACCGGCAGGTGGTGGAACGGCACCTGGTAGGAGGCGGCCAATGGCGCGAAGTCGGCGTGGTTGGACGCCACCGCCGCAATGTCGACCTTCAGCTGGCCGCTGTGGGCGCGGAACAGCAGGTCGTTGAGGCAATGCCCCTGTTTGCTGACCAGCACCAGCAGGCGTGCGCGGCGGCGGCCATCGTGCAGCTGCCAGTCCATGCCGAAGTCCTGGGCGAGCGTGGCCATCGCGGCGTGCACGGTCTCCAGCGGCAGGCC
Organism: Stenotrophomonas sp. YJH_SMC_27; assembly: GCF_059369815.1. Classification (NCBI taxonomy): domain Bacteria; kingdom Pseudomonadati; phylum Pseudomonadota; class Gammaproteobacteria; order Lysobacterales; family Lysobacteraceae; genus Stenotrophomonas; species Stenotrophomonas sp. YJH_SMC_27. The sequence goes on from NZ_JCAFTA010000003.1 coordinate 95,785, forward strand.
GGCATCGCGATCGAAATGCACGCGCAGGAAGAAGCGGCCGCTTTCCTCGTCGCCGAACTGCTGGGCGTCGAGGATGTTGCAGCCGTGGTCGAACAGCAGGCCGGACACGCGATAGACGATGCCGGTACGGTCGGGGCAGGACAGGGTGAGGATGGAATCGGGGCGCATCGCCACAGTGTAGGGCAGCGCCCTGCCCAGCGGCCGGATGATCACGGGTGCAACCGACCTGCTTGGTTCAGTACCAAGCGATACTTGGATCTTCCCGTGGCAAGCTGGTCGGTCATGAACCTGTTGCAACTGATCCGCAGCTTCACCCGCACCGCAGAGACCGGCAGCATTGCCGCCGCGGCCCGCATCCTTGGCATCAGCGCCACCGCGGTCGGGCAGAACATCAACCGGCTGGAGGCGCATCTGGGCGTACGGCTGCTGAACCGCAGCACGCGCCAACTGGCGCTCAGCGAAGCCGGGGCGCTGTACCTGGCGCAGGTGCGCCACATCGAGGCCGACCTGGCGCGCGCGCAGGCGATGGTCACCTCCGGCGACATCGAACCGGCCGGGCCGCTGCGCATCGCCAGCAGCAGTGCGTTCGGCCGCCATGTGCTGGCGCCGTTGCTGCCTTCGCTGCAGCAGCGCTACCCGCAACTGCAGCTGGAGCTGCGCCTGACCGACCGCGCCGTGCAGCATGGCCCGGAAGCGGTGGATGCCAGCATCCGCATCGGGGCCCAACTGGAGGACGGGGTGGTGGCGCGGCAGCTGGCGCGTATTCCGTTCGTGTTCTGCGCCTCGCCGGCCTACCTGAAGGCACGCGGCACCCCGCAACAGCCATCCGAGCTGGGCGGTCATCGCGGGCTGCTGCACCGCTTCCCCACCGATGGCCGGCCATTGCGCTGGGGCCTGCTGAAGGACGGCCAGCGCGTGGACGCCGCGCTGCCACCGAGCATGGTCTGCGATGACATCGATGCGCTGGCGACACTGGCGGCGGCCGGTGCCGGCATCACCCGGCTGGCCGCCTTCGTGGCCGAGCCGTACCTGCGCGATGGCCGCCTGCAGGCGGTGTTCGGCGCCGACACCGCGTGGCGCCCGGAACCGATGGAGGTCTACTTCTGCGTCAGCGACCGCCGCGATTTCACCGCCAAGATCCGCGCGCTGTTCGATCACCTTCAGGCCGGCATCGCGCCGGCTTGGCGGGTGTGAGCCTCAGCGCGTCTTGAACACGCCACGCGCCTCGCGCGGCTCGCAGCGCAGGTACTGCGGCGCCGGCTCCACGCTGTCGCGCAATGCGGCAGCAGCGTGCCACGGCCAGCGCGGGTCGTAGAGAATGCCGCGTGCCAGCGCTACCGCATCGGCGTGGCGATGGCGCAGGATCGATTCGGCCTGCTCCGGTTCGGTGATCATGCCCACCGCGATCACCGGCATGCGCACCTTGGCCTTGATCGCTGCTGCGAACGGCACCTGGTAGCCCGGGCCGACGGTGATCTTCTGGCGCTCGTCCAGGCCACCGCTGGAAACGTGCAGGAAGTTGCAGCCGCGCGCGTCCAGCACCTGGGCCAGCGCTTCGCTCTGCACCAGATCCCAGCCGCCATCGACCCAGTCGCTGGCGGAGATGCGCACGCCCACGGCGACCTTGTCCGATACCGCCGCACGCACGGCGTCGAATACTTCCACGAGCAGGCGCAGGCGGTTCGGCAATGAGCCACCGTAGCCATCGGTGCGGCGGTTGCTCAGCGGCGACAGGAACTGGTGCAGTAGGTAGCCGTGCGCGGCATGCAGCTCGATCAGCTCGAAGCCCATGCGCTCGGCGCGCACCGCACTGGCGGCGAAGGCAGCAACGAGCTCGGCGATGCCGGCCTCGTCCAGTTCCTGCGGCGCCGGATCGGCAGCATGGAACGGCAGCGGCGACGGCGCCACGGTGATCCAGCCACGCGTGTCGTCGGCTGGCAGTTGACCACCGCCGTCCCAAGGGCGGTTCACCGACGCCTTGCGACCGGCATGGCCGAGCTGGATGCCCAGCGGCATCGGCGACCAGCGGCGGACGCTGGCCAGCACCTGCGCCAGCGCGGCCTCGGTGCCGTCATCCCAAAGGCCCAGGTCGGCCCAGCTGATGCGGCCACGCGGCTCGACTGCGGTGGCTTCCAGGATCAGCAGGCCGGCGCCGGACTGCGCCAGGTTGCCCAGGTGCATGGCGTGCCAGTCGCTGGCGCGGCCATCTTCGGCGGAGTACTGGCACATCGGCGCGATGACGATGCGGTTGGACAGGGTCAGGGGGCCGAACGAGATCGGCGAAAACAGCTGGCTCAAGACAGTGATGGGACGACGTAGGGGGGCATATTGCACCGCTGCGCGGCTCCCGGATCAACCATCTGGATGGATCGCTGTTTCGCGTGACCCGCAGCAGCCGAGCGTGCGCCCGGCTCTACAGAAGCCCTCGCCCCTTGTAGAGCCGAGCCCGTGCTCGGCTCAGCGCGCAGCCCACGTGGCCAGCGCTTCAGCGCAGTCCCGCTCATCCTTGAACAACAGCAGGTCGTCGGCTCGGGTGCGGCCTCGGTTCAGCGCCACCACCGGCAACCCTGCCTTCGCCGCCGCCTGCACGAAGCGGAAGCCGGAATAGACCATCAGCGACGAGCCCACCACCAGCACGGCGTCGGCCTGCTGCAGGTGCTCGTGCACCGCCTCCACCCGCTCGCGCGGCACGTTCTCGCCGAAAAACACCACGTCCGGCTTCAACACCCCGCCGCAGTGCGGGCACCCGGGTACCACGAAGCTGGAGAAATCGGTCTCCAGGTCGGCGTCGCCGTCCGGGGCGATGCCGGCCTCCAGCGTGTCCCAGCCGGGGTTGGCGTCCAGCAGGCGCTGCTGGAACTCCCCGCGATCGCTGCGCCGCTCGCAGCACATGCAGCGCACCAGGTCCAGGCGGCCATGCAGGTCGATCACGTTACGGCTGCCGGCGCGCTGGTGCAGGCCGTCCACGTTCTGGGTCAGCAGCACCTGCAGCTTGCCACGGCTCTCCAGTGCGGCCAGGGCCTGGTGGGTACCGTTGGGCCGGGCCAGGCCGAAGCGCGGCCAGCCCAGCAGGCTGCGCGCCCAGTAGCGCTGGCGGGTAGCGGTCTCGCCCATGAAGGCCTGGTAGGTCACCGGCGGGGTGCGCTTCCACTGGCCGTCGGCATCCCGGTAATCGGGGATGCCCGATGCGGTGCTGCAACCGGCGCCGGTCAGCACGAACAGGCGCTGGGCGCGGTCGATGAAGTCGGTCAGCGGCGAGGTCATGGCTGCCAGATGGGGGCGCCGCAGCGCCCGTGCAAGCGCCGGCTCAGGCGGCCGGCAGCGGCGGCACCGCGATCGGGTGGCCTTCCTCGTCCAGCGCGATCATCACGAAGTGGCCGCGGGTACACAGCTTGCGCTCGCCGCTGTGCAGGTCCTCGGCGACCAGTTCCACCTCCACCTTCATCGAGCTGCGGCCGACTTCGACAATGCGGCCGATGGTTTCCACCATCTGGCCGATGCGGATCGGCAGTTTGAAGTCGACCTGGTCGCTGCGCGCGGTCACCACGGTGCGGCGCGAGTAGCGGGCAGCAGCCAGGAAGGCGGCCTTGTCCATCCACGCCAATGCCTGGCCGCCGAACAGGGTGCCCAGGTGGTTGGTGTGGTTGGGAAAGACGATTTCGGCCATGCGCACTTCGATGGGCGGCACGGTCTCGGGGATCGGGGTCATGGGGGTGCTTCGGTGAGGGGTGCTGCGGATTCTAAGCGACCGGCGTGATGGCCATCGGAATGCACGTGCAACGGTCACCCGGCAGCGGTGCCTGCGCAGGCCGCGCCTGCAGCAGGCGTTACACTGCGCCACGCCCGCTGCCAGGACTGCCCATGCCCGCCACTTCCGACCTGCTGGCCTTTGCGCTGGTTTCGCTGGCCATGGTGCTCACGCCCGGGCCGAACATGATCTACGTCATCTCGCGCTCGATCTGCCAAGGGCCGATGGCGGGCCTGATCTCGCTGGGCGGGGTGGCGCTGGGCTTCGTGTTCTACATGCTGTGCGCGGCATTGGGCATCACCGCCCTGCTGATGACCGTGCCGTTCGCCTATGACGCGCTGTGCATCGGCGGCGCGCTGTACCTGCTGTACCTGGCCTGGCAGGCGCTGAAGCCGGGTGGACGTTCGCCGTTCGCGGTGCGCGACCTGCCGCAGGACAGCCCGCGCAAGCTGTTCACGATGGGCTTCCTGACCAACCTGCTGAACCCGAAAATCGCGGTGATGTACCTGTCGTTGCTGCCGCAGTTCCTGCATCCGGACAGCGAAGGCAGCGTGCTGATGCAGTCGATCGTGCTGGGCTCCACCCAGATCCTGGTCAGCGTCAGCGTGAACGGCCTGATCGCGCTGACCGCCGGCAGCATCGCCGGCTTTCTGGCCGCGCGCCCCACCTGGCAGAGGGTGCAGCGCTGGCTGATGGGCACGGTGCTGGCCGGGTTGGCGGTGCGCATGGCGATGGAAGGGCGGCGCTGATTGTAGAGTCGAGCCATGCTCGACTTTCTTGCGAACAGCAGTCGAGCATGGCTCGACTCTACAAAAGCAGGCGCACAACAAAAAACCCCGGCATTGGCCGGGGTTTTTCGTTGCGACAGGCCGGGCCGGTTCGATCAGAAGTTCATGTCGAAGGCGACTTCGCCCTGCACGCCGACCTGGTAGGCCGAGACGCGGCGTTCGAAGAAGTTGGTCAGTTCCTGCACGTCCTGCAGTTCCATGAACGGCAGCGGGTTGCGCACGTTGTACTTCTTTTCCATGCCCAGTTTGGCGAAGTGCTGGTCGGCACAGTGCTGCAGGTACTGGCGCATGTCACGGGTGGAGATGCCGGCCACGCCGCCGGACAGCACGTCCTCGGCGAACTGCACTTCGCATTCAATGGCTTCGGCCAGCATGTCGTAGACCTGCTGCTTCATCTCTTCGTCGAACAGGTCCGGCTCTTCCTCGCGCACCACGCGCACCGACTCGAACGCGAACTCCATGTGCGCGCTTTCGTCGCGGAACACCCAGTTGGTGCCCGAGGCCAGACCCGGCAGTAGGCCGCGCGACCGGAAGTAGTACACGTAGGCGAACGCAGCGAAGAAGAACAGGCCTTCGATGCAGGCGGCAAAGCAGATCTGGTTGAGCAGGAACTGGCGGCGCTGCTCGCGGGTCTCGATGCGGGTCAGGTCCTGGATCGAGTCGATCCACTTGAAGCAGAAATCGGCTTTCTTCTTGATCGAGTCGATGTTCTCCACCGCCGAGAACGCCTTGGCGCGCTCTTCCGGGTCCGGCAGGTAGTTGTCCAGCAGGGTCAGGTAGAACTGCACGTGCAGCGCTTCTTCATACAACTGGCGCGACAGGTACATGCGCGCTTCCGGCGCATTGAGGTGCTGGTACAGGTTCAGCACCAGGTTGTTGGACACGATCGAGTCGCCGGTGGCGAAGAACGCGACCAGGCGGTGGATCAGGTGGCGCTCACCCGGCGACATCTTGCTGTGCAGGTCGGTGATGTCGATCTGGAAATTGATCTCTTCCACCGTCCAGGTGTTTTTGATCGCGTTCCGGTACATGTCATAGAACTGCGGGTAGCGCATCGGGCGCAGGGTCAGTTCAAAACCGGGATCGAGCAGCATCTGCTTGGGCTTGTCGGCCATGGGTGTTTCCTTGTCTTCTCGGGTCAAAACGCCGGGCGTGGCCCGGCGCTACCTGGGTGTTTCCGTGCTGCGGCCGAGCGTGGCTCGGCTCTACAGGTGCGAGGTGCTCGAGTGCCGACCAACGGTCGGCACCCACCGCGCGGTGTGTTACTGGCAGGCCTCGCAGGCTTCCGGGTTTTCCAGCGAGCAGGCGATGGCTTCGTCCGGGCTGAACACCTTGGCCGGGGCCGCGCTGCTCACCGTGGTCTTGGCGATCTTGGTGGCCGGGCGCGAACGCAGGTAGTAGGTGGTCTTGATGCCCTGCTTCCAGGCGTACATGTACATGGAGGACATCGCGCCGATGTTCGGGCTTTCCATGAACAGGTTGAGCGAGGCCGACTGGTCGATGAAGGCGCCACGTTCGGCGGCCATGTCGATCAGCGAACGCATCGGCAGTTCCCACGCGGTGCGATAGACCTCGCGCAGCGTTTCCGGGATCTGTGGCAGACCCGCGATGGAGCCTTCGGCCAGCTTGATGGCATCGCGCATTTCCGGCGTCCACAGGCCCAGCTTCTTCAGCTCGTTCACCAGGTAGCGGTTGACCTGCAGGAAGTCACCGGACAGGGTCTCGCGCTTGAACAGGTTGGACACCTGCGGCTCGACGCACTCGTAGCAGCCGGCGATCGAGGCGATGGTCGCGGTCGGCGCGATCGCGATCATCAGCGAATTGCGCAGGCCGTGTTCCTTGATGCGCTCACGCAGGGCATCCCAGCGCGCAGTGTCTTCCGGCACCACGTTCCAGGCATCGAACTGCAGTTCGCCACTGGCGGCACGGGTGTCGTTGAACGACGGGTGCTTGCCGCGTTCCTGGGCCAGCTCGCAGGAGGTTTCCAGCGCGTGGAAGTAGATCGCTTCGGCAATCTTCTTCGACAGGGCGCGGGCCTCGGCGCTGTCGAACGGCAGGCGCTTGCGGAAGAACACATCCTGCAGGCCCATGCAGCCCAGGCCGACCGGACGCCAGCGCAGGTTGGCGCGGCGGGCGGTTTCGATCGGGTAGAAGTTCAGGTCAATGACGCGGTCGAGCTGGCGCACGGCCAGGCGCACGGTCTCGGCCAGCTTCTCGAAGTCGAACTCGTTGTGCTCGTCGAAGTGGTTGCCCAAGTTGATCGAACCCAGGTTGCACACTGCGGTTTCATCGTTGGAGGTGACTTCCAGGATTTCCGTGCACAGGTTGGACAGGTGGATCACGTTGCCCGGACGCAGGGTCTGGTTGCTTGCGCGGTTGCACTTGTCCTTGAAGGTCATCCAGCCGTTGCCGGTCTCGGCCAGCGTACGCATCATGCGGGCGTACAGCTTGCGCGCTGGGATGGTGCGGTTGGCCTTGCCTTGGGCTTCGGCCTGCAGGTAGGCGGCCTCGAAGGCTTCGCCGAACAGGTCGGTGAACTCCGGCACCACGCGCGGATCGAACAGCGACCATTCCTGGTCGGCCTCGACGCGCTTCATGAACAGGTCCGGTACCCAGTTGGCCAGGTTCAGGTTGTGCGCACGGCGGGCTTCGTCACCGGTGTTGTCACGCAGTTCGAGGAAGTCCTCGATATCGGCGTGCCAGGTTTCCAGGTACACGCAGGCTGCGCCCTTGCGCTTGCCGCCCTGGTTCACCGCGGCCACGGACGAATCCATGGTCTTCAGCCACGGCACGATGCCGTTGGAGTGGCCGTTGGTCGACTTGATGAGCGAACCACGCGAACGCACGCGGGTGTAGCTGACGCCGATGCCGCCGGAGAACTTCGACAGCTGGGCGATGTCGCCGTACTTGGCGTAGATCGACTCCAGCGAGTCCTGCGGCGAATCCAGCAGGAAGCACGAGGACAGCTGTTCGTGGGTGGTGCCGGAATTGAACAGGGTCGGGCTGGACGGCAGGTAGTCCAGGTTGCCCATGCGCTTGTACAGCGCCAGGGTCTCGGACACGTCCTCGCTCAGCGCACTGGCGATGCGCAGGAAGAACTGCTGCGGGGTCTCGATCACCTTGCGGGTGTGCGGGTGGCGCAGCAGGTAACGGTCATACAGGGTACGCAGGCCGAAGTAATCGAAGTTCAGGTCCAGCGAGATGTCGATGGCGTCGTTGAGCTTGCGTGCATTGGTCTGCACGAAGTTCAGCAGGCGGTCGTTGATCAGGCCGACTTCATGGCCACGGCTGACCGACTGCGAGAAGGCGTAGATTTCCTGGCCCGAGACTTCCTTGGCAATGTAGTTGGCCAGCAGGCGCGCAGCGAGGCGGCCGTACTCGGGCTCTTCACCGATCAGCAGGGCGGCGGTGCGGATGGACAGCTCGTCCAGCTCGCGGGTGGTGGCGCCGTTGTACAGGCCGGAAATGGTGCGGGTGGCCACGCGCATCGGATCGACGGCGTGCAGGCCTTCGGAGGAACGCTGCACCGCGCGCACGATCTTGTTCAGGTCCACCAGCTCGGTGGTCCCGTTGCGCTTGGTCACACTCATCGCGTTGGCCGTCGGCGGCGACGTCAACAGGAATTCGCTTTCCTTCTCGATGGTGGCGCTGGATTCGGTGCTCACGGCGTATGTCCTCTTGGCGTGATTTGGGGGTGCTCGATGCATCGGGGTGACGCAGCCCGGGACATGACGGCCCAGGATGGCAGGGCGGCGTCGCAGAGGATGAGACCCTGCGCCTGCCACTGCCGTTGACGATCGCGGATGGGTGCTGCTGCCACCCCCAGACCTGGGGTTGCTGCGACCGACGGCCACAAGATAGTGGGGGTAATGGGGTCCGTCAACGCCAAATGTAGTGAAATTCGGCAATCCCTTGCGCCGCAAGGATCGTGCCATCGGCGCCCTGATCAGACGCTTCAGACCCGCCGGAACGGGCTGCGCAGTCAAGCCCGAAAGGCGTCACTGCGGTGGCACAACGCACCGCAGAAACGGAACAATGACAGCTTCACATGACAGTGATGAAGCTGGCTAGGGACAACCCTGTGGATAGGTGGTGGGCAGCCGGTGGGAATGCGGTGGACGTCGGGGATCACCCGCCGGGCAGCGACTCGAGGCCGCATGTGTCGGCCGGGCCGGAGGAGCGGCCGCAGGTAACGCCGTTTCGCCCTCCCCCCCCGAATCATTGCCGGCCAGCGGCCGGCACTACCGGAATTCCGGGGCGGTCGTGCCGGCCGCCGGCCGGCAATGCACGCCCGCAGCGTCGCTCACGCCCGGTGCGGGGTGCCCAGATACTCGGCGCTCTGCATTTCGATCAGGCGCGAGGCGGTACGCTCGAAGGCGCCCTGCAGGCGCTGGCCGGTGTACAGCTCGATCGGCGAGGTGCTGGCGGTGCAGACCAGGTTGACGTGGCGGTCGTACAGCTCGTCGATCAGGTTGACGAAGCGGCGCGCGGCATCTTCGTTCAGGCGGTCGAAGGCGGGAATGCCGCCCAGCAGCACCGTGTTGAACTCGTGCGCGATCTCGATGTAGTCCGAGGGCCCGCGCGGGCCTTCGCACAGCGCGGCGAAATCGAACCAGGCGATGCTCTTGCCACGGCCGCGCACCGGAATCTTGCGGCCCTCGATCTCGATGTTGCCGGGCTTGGCCGGCTGGCCGCCGCTCAGCTCGTTCCAGCGCGTGGCCAACCATTGATCGCTGTCGGCCGCCAGCGGTGCGCGGTATACCGGCGAGCGGGTCAGCGCGCGCATGCGGTAATCCTCGGTACCTTCGGCGTACAGCTCGACGCAGAAGCGCTGCAGCAGGGCAATGGCCGGCAGGAAGCTCTCGCGCTGCAGGCCGTTGAGGTACAGGTTCTCCACTGCGGTGTTGGAGGTGGTGACCAGGGTCACGCCCTCGGCGAACAGGCGCTCCAGCAGCCGCGCCAGCAGCATCGCATCGCCGATGTCGGTGACGAAGAACTCGTCCAGCACCAGCACGCGCAGGTTGCTGCGCCATTCCTGGGCGATCTTCGCCAGCGGGTCGCTCTGGCCCTGGTGCTCGCGCAGGCGCTCGTGGACGCTGCGCATGAAGCGGTGGAAGTGGGTGCGGTACTTCTGCTTGATCGGCAGCCCGTCGTAGAACAGGTCGACCAGGAAGGTCTTGCCGCGGCCGACACCGCCCCAGAAGTACAGGCCCTTGACCGGCTCGGGCTTCTTCCAGAACGAGGACAGGCGGTCCAGCCAGCCATCCTCGGCACTGTCCAGCAGGCCCAGGTGGATGCGGTCCAGCTCGGCCAGCGCCGCATGCTGGGCCGGGTCGTTCTGCCAGTCGCCACGGGCAACCCCTTCCGCATACCGCTGCGACGGGGTCAGCTCGGTTGCACTCATGCCGCCGCGCCCAACCAATGCTTCACGCCGTGGGTCAGCGCGCCACGCAGGTCGATCAGCTTGCGGTGGAAGAAGTGGCTGGTCTCGGGCATGCGCACCAGCTCATGCGGGAAGTCCAGCGTGTCCAGCCACTGGTAGACGGCCTGCGGGTCGACGATCTCGTCCTGCTCGCCCTGGATCACCAGCCAGCGGGCCGGCGGTGCGATACCGTCGAAATCCCAGCGACCGGCCGGTGGCGCGATCGAGATCAGCGCCTCCGGCTGCAGCGCGGCAGCCGCCTTCAGCGACACGAACGAACCGAAGCTGAAACCGGCCAGCCACAGCCGGTCGTGCGGGCGCTGGCTGCGCACCCAGGCGGCGACCGCCTTCAGGTCATCCTGCTCGCCCACGCCGCCGTCGAAGGTACCAGCCGAAGCGCCGACGCTGCGGAAATTGAAGCGCACCGTGGCGATGCCCAGCTCGCGCAGGGTGCTGGCGGTCATGGTGACCACCTTGTTGTGCAGGGTGCCACCCTCGGTGGACAGCGGATGGCAGACGATGGCCACGATCGGCTGCACCGGTACATCGGCCTTGGGCAGGTCGACGACCACTTCCAGCGGGCCGGCCGGGCCGTCCAGTTCGAGGCAGGCGGTTTCGCCGGGGGCGACGGGGAACGAAGGCTTGTGCATGGCACCATGATACCGTCCCCCGCCCCTGCCCTGTGCCCGCCCCATGCTCTACCTGTCTTTGGCCGTGATCTGCAGCGTGCTGGTTTCGGTGCTGTTGAAGGTGGCCGGACGCCGCCAACTGGATGTTGCGCAGATGGTCACCTGGAACTATCTGGTGGCTGCGACCCTGACGGCCGTGGTGCTGCAGCCGCCGCTGGATGCGCTGCGCGCGCCGCATGCGCCGTGGCTGTCATTGCTGGCGCTGGCGGTGGTGCTGCCGTCGATCTTCCTGGTGCTGGGCCGCGCGGTGGCGGTGGCCGGCATCGTCCGCAGCGATGTCGCGCAGCGGCTGTCACTGCTGCTGTCGCTGGCCGCCGCCTTCCTGTTCTTCGGCCAGACCGCCACGCCGTGGAAGCTGGCCGGGCTCGCCCTGGGCCTGCTGGCGATGGTGGCCATCAGCCTGCGTCCGCGCGGCCCGACCGTAGCGTCCTCGCCCGGTGGCTGGGGCTGGCTGCTGGGCGTCTGGGCCGGGTTCGCGGTGGTGGACGTACTGCTCAAGCAGGTGGCGCTGTCGGGCACGCCGTCGATGGCGGCGGTGCTGGCCAGCTTCAGCGTGGCCTTCGTGCTGATGCTGGCGTTGCAGCTGTGGCGGCATTTCAGTGGCTGCAGCCGGCTGGCCTGGCGCAACCTCGGCGCGGGTGCACTGCTGGGCCTGCTCAATGGCGGCAACATCCTGTTCTATGTGCAGGCGCACCAGGCGATGCCAGAAAGTCCGGCCACCGTGTTCGCCGGCATGAACATCGGCGTGGTGGTGCTGGGCGCGCTGGTAGGCATGTTCGTCTTCGGCGAGGCCACCACGAAGTGGAACCGCGTCGGCCTGGCACTGGCGGTGCTGGCGATCGGACTGATCGCCTGGGGGTGAGCGTTGGTTGCGGCGGGCCATTTCCGCGCCCGCGGTGGGATGTCGCTTTTCTTTTCGCGCGAAAAGAAAAGTAACCAAAAGAAACGCGCCGCCAGCCGCGAGCCGGTGCTGTGCACCGGTACCCTGCGCTTCTCGGTGAACCAGGGGACGGCGCCGAACTCGCTGCGCTCAGACATCGGCGCCTCTTCGCCCCTGATCCACTTGCGATGCTCGGCTCGCTGGAAGGCGGACTGGTAGATCAAAAGCAAAGGCGGCATCCGTGCCGATCAAGGTCCCTACCAGAGCAGATCCCCGGCGAACCCTATCTGTCGAAACCCAGCAGCAGCGGGTCGTGGTCGGAGCTGCGCCACGGGCCCTGCACGTTGCGGCCCTGGTAGCCGCTGGCGTCCTGCTCGTCGGCATTGCTGTGCCATTCGGCGGCACCGCGCAGGCGCTTGGCCATGCCCGGGCTCAGCAGTGCATGGTCGAGGCGGCCGGTATAGCCGTTGTAGACGTAGCTGTAGGGATGCTCGACCTTGGCGACCTTGAATGCGTCCTGCCAGCCCAGGTCACGCAGGGTGCGGATCGGGTCTTCCATCGCGTAGGCATTGAAATCGCCCAGCAGCACCGCGTCCCTGGCACCGGTACCGGTCGGGTCGGTCTGCAGCCAGGCATGCAGCTGCTGCGCCGAGGTCACGCGGGTCGCGTTCCAGCAGCCCTGGTTGTCGTTGCGGTCGGCGTCGGCACCGGCGGCGTCGCGGCAGCCCTTCGACTTGAAGTGGTTGGCAACCACCACGAACGGCGCGCCCTGCTTGCCCTGGAAGGCCTGCGCCAGCGGCACGCGGCTGTGTTCGACGAACGGACCACCGGTCAGCGTGGCCGGCTTGCCCAGCGGCTGCAGGCGGCTGCTGCGGTAGATGATGCCAACCCGGATCGGATTGTCGCCGGGGCCGTTGCCGGCATCGACGAAGCGCCAGTCGCCCTGCGCGCCACGGTCGCGGTTGAGCGCATCGACCAGTTCGGCGATGGCCGACTGCGGACCATAGCCATCGTTCTCCAGTTCCATCAGCGCGGCGACATCGGCGCCCAAGGCGTTGACCGTGGTGACCAGCTTGGCCACCTGCGACTTGTGCTCGTCCAGGGTGCGCGCGCCGCGCAGGGTCGGGAAGCCACCGCCCTGGCCGTCACCATTGAAGAAGTTCTCCAGGTTGAAGGCCGCCACATGCAGGCTGCCCGGCACGGTCGGCACCGCCGGGCGCTTCAGCTCCGGCAGCTTCAGCGCTCCCTCGACCTGCAGGCGCGGATGGCCCTGCGCATCCACGCGCACGATGCCCTCCACGTTGCGCAGCTGCATGCCGGTGCGCAGCACCGGGTTGCCCGGCAGGTAGGGCACGCTGGCGGGGTCGCGGGCGTCACTGCCATCTTCCAGTACCAGCCGGCGACGCTGGTTGTCGGCCATCACCTGCTCGTAGCCGGCGGTGCCCGGCGCAGCCACTTCGGTCGGCTGCCAGAGGCGGCCGTCGAAGGCCACGGTGAGCTGGCCGAAGCGCTCCAGGCCATCGGTACCGGCCAGGGTGAGCGGTGCGGCGATGCGCACGCGCTGGCCATCCAGCGCGCGCCAGTCGGCCGGTGCGGCGGTCAGCACCACGGTGGCGCTGCTGCGCGCAACAGCGGGCGTCGTAGCTGGTGCGGCCTGCGGCTGGGCCTGGGCAAAGGCGCTGGCCGGCAGCAGCAGGGACAGGGCAAGAGCAAGGGAACGGCGGCGCATCGACGGGCGATTCCAGGGAAGAGGGCGCACAGACTAACCCTGAAATGCGGAGATCCGCCTGCGCGGCGGGGGCACAGGGGCAATCAGGCCTCCGTGGGCAAAGCTTAGTAGGTGGTAGAGCCGAGCCCACGCTCGGCTGCGCCTGGCCACACCGTGCGCAGAGCAGCCGAGCGTGGGCTCGGCTCTACAGGAAGCGGCGCGTTGCGGCGGCTATTTCAGGTTGCCCAGCATCCAGTCCACGGTGGCATGGATCTGTTCTTCGGTCAGTGCCGGGTTGCCGCCCTTGGGCGGCATGATGCCGCCATCCGGGCCGGTATAGCCCTCGATGGCGTGCTTGTAGAGGGTGTCCTTGCCCTGCGCGATGCGCTTGTCCCAATGCGAGTGGTCCAGCGTCGGTGCCATGCCCACGCCGGTGGTATGGCAGGCGGTGCACAGGTTGTCGAAGATCACCTTGCCATCCTTGGTGCCGCCGTAAGCCACCTGCGAAGCAGCCTTGGCCAGCGCGGCGGCCTTGGCCGCAGCCTGCGCGGCGGCGCCGGTGCTGCCGGCATAGACCGCGCCGGTGGGCGAAATGCGCTGTTCGGTGCGCTTGGCCGCGGTCGGCGATACTTCGGGTGGAATCCGGGTGTGGATGTAGGCGGCAAGGAGGATGAGGCCGAGGGTGATGGTCGCCAGCAGCGCGATCACCATGGAGAAGCGTTTCAGGAACTCCAGATCGTAATTCCGCACTCTTCGTTACCCCTGGCTGATAGTCGTTGGACCACGGCTGAGTGACTGCGTGATGGGCCGAGTATAGAACGCGCTATGCGTGCGACAACAGACGTCATGCTGGTGCGGCGCAGCATGCGGCCGTGGCCGCATGCGGGTAGCGCCGGGCCGTGCCCGGCGAGCGCGAAGCGCGGCAACAACGGTCGAGGATGGCGACAGCCGCCGGGCATGGCCCGGCGCTACCGAATTGCCGGGGCACCGATCGCGCGCAGGCAGAAGCTGCAGATTGCGTTCACCAGTGCATCTTCGTCGCGGTGTGCTTCGCGGCTTGGCGCGGTCGGGCCGACCATCGCCTCGGTGAAGGCGCCGACCAGGCACGCAGCGGCCACATGCGCGTCCTGCGCAGGCAGCTCACCGGCCGCCACGCCCTCCTCCACCAGCCGCAGGAACACGTCGCCGAAGGCGCGACGACCGCGCATGCGCTCGGCTTCCACGTCCGGGTCGACCGGTTCGACGATGAAGGCGTGCGCCAGCCCCGGCCCAGCCAGGGCACGGCGTACGAAGGCGGTGATCGCCAGCCGCAGGCGCTCGCTGGCCGCCTCCGGGCCACTGGCGATGCGCTCCATGATCGCCACCTCGTGGGCCACCGCGGCGTTGAGCACCTCCACGAACAACTCGGCCTTGGACGGGAAGTGCCGGTAGATCAGGCCGGTGGACACCCCCGCCAGGGTCGCCACGGCGGTCACCGGGGCATTGCGCCAGCCGCCAGTGGCGACCAGTTCACGGGTGGCCAGCAGGATCCGTTCACGGGCCCCGGCCAGGCGTTCTTCCATCAGTGCAGAGCGTTTGTAGGCCATGTTTTGATTCTGGTTTCAATTTTTGAATTTGTATTCACTTCTTATCCGAACCCCGCTACGCTGGGGTCCAATCGCCCGTGCGGGCAGCGGTCCTGCAGACCGCCGCCCGCTCCCCCGCCGGGTGCGTCCATTTCCTGCCATCCCGTCGTGGAGCCACCACAATGCACGTGCCATCCCTGAACTTCGACCTTGGCGAAGACATCGACCTGCTGCGCCAGAGCGTGGCCCATTTTGCCGCCGCCGAGGTCGCGCCGCTGGCCGCCGAGGCCGATGCCAGCAACCAGTTCCCGCTGGCTCTGTGGCCGAAGCTGGGCGAACAGGGCCTGCTCGGCCTCACCGTGGAAGAAGCATACGGTGGTACCGGCATGGGCTACCTGGCCCACGTGGTGGCGATGGAAGAAATCTCGCGCGCTTCCGGTGGCATCGGCCTGTCCTATGGCGCGCACTCCAACCTGTGCGTGAACCAGCTGCGCAAGAACGGCAACGAAGAACAGAAGCAGCGCTTCCTGCCCGGCCTCTGCAATGGCAGCCTGGTCGGTGCGCTGGCGATGAGCGAGCCGGGGGCCGGTTCGGACGTGGTGTCGATGAAGCTGCGCGCCGACAAGCGCGGCGACCGCTACGTGCTCAACGGCAACAAGATGTGGATCACCAACGGCCCGGATGCTGACGTGCTGGTGGTCTATGCCAAGACCGACATGGAGGCCGGCGCCAAGGGCATCACCGCGTTCCTGGTCGAGAAGGGCATGAAGGGCTTTTCCACCGCGCAGAAGCTGGACAAGCTGGGCATGCGTTCTTCGCCCACCTGCGAGCTGGTGTTCCAGGACTGCGAGATTCCCGAAGAGAACGTGCTGGGCCAGGTTGGCGGTGGCGTGCGCGTGCTGATGTCCGGCCTGGACTACGAGCGTGTGGTGCTGTCCGGTGGCCCGCTGGGCCTGATGGCCGCGGCCATGGACGTGGTGATGCCGTACGTGCACGAGCGCCACCAGTTCGGCGAGCCGATCGGCAGCTTCCAGCTGATCCAGGCCAAGATCGCCGACATGTACGTGGGCCTGGGTGCCTGCCGCGCGTATGTCTATGCCGTGGCACGCGCCTGCGACCAGGGCCGCACCACCCGCCAGGACGCCGCCGGTGCCATCCTGTACGCCGCCGAGAAGGCGACCTGGCTGACCGGCCAGGCGATCCAGATCCTCGGCGGCAACGGCTACATCAACGAATACCCGACCGGCCGCTTGTGGCGCGACGCCAAGCTGTATGAAATCGGCGCCGGCACTTCGGAGATCCGCCGCATGCTGATCGGCCGCGAACTGTTCCAGCGCACCCTGTAAGGCCAACGCGATGACCGTCCTGAACAGCCAGCTGCAACCGGGCAGCGAAACGTTTGAAAGCAACCGCGCGGCGATGCAGGCCGTGGTCGACGACCTGCATGCCACCCTCGCGCGCACCGCGCTGGGTGGCAGCGAAGCCGCACGCGCCAAGCACACCGCGCGCGGCAAGCTGCTGGTGCGTGACCGCATCGACGCCCTGCTCGACCCGGGCAGCGCCTTCCTGGAAATCGCGCCGCTGGCCGCGCACGGCATGTATGACGATGCCGTGCCCGCCGCCGGCGTGGTGGCCGGCATCGGCCGCGTGAGCGGCGTGGAATGCGTGATCGTGGCCAACGATGCCACGGTCAAGGGCGGCACCTACTACCCGATGACGGTGAAGAAGCACCTGCGCGCGCAGGAGATCGCCGAGCAGAACCACCTGCCGTGCATCTACCTGGTCGATTCCGGTGGCGCGTTCCTGCCACTGCAGGACGAAGTCTTCCCCGACCGCGATCATTTCGGCCGCATCTTCTACAACCAGGCCAACCTGTCGGCGCAGGGCATTCCGCAGATCGCCTGCGTGATGGGCAGCTGCACCGCCGGTGGTGCGTATGTGCCGGCGATGAGCGACGAGACGGTGATCGTGCGCGAGCAGGGCACGATCTTCCTCGGCGGCCCGCCGCTGGTGAAGGCGGCCACCGGTGAAGTGGTGACGGCCGAGGAACTGGGCGGTGCCGACGTGCACACGCGCATCTCCGGCGTGGCCGACCACATGGCCGACAACGATCTGCAGGCGCTGGCACGGGTGCGCGCAATCATCGCCCAGCTGAACTGGCGCAAGCCGGAACCGGCGATGGCGGTACAGCCTTCCGAGGAACCACTGCTGCCGGCGCATGAACTGTATGGGGTGATTCCCGCCGATACGCGCAAGCCCTACGACGTGCGCGAAGTGATCGCACGCCTGGTCGATGGCTCGCGCTTTGACGAGTTCAAGCCGCGCTATGGCGCAACACTGGTTACCGGCTTCGCGCATCTGAACGGCTACCCGATCGGCATCATCGCCAACAACGGCATCCTGTTCTCCGAGTCGGCACTGAAGGGCGCGCACTTCATCGAGCTGTGCACCCAGCGCAACATCCCGCTGGTGTTCCTGCAGAACATCACTGGCTTCATGGTCGGCCGCAAGTACGAACAGGGCGGCATCGCCAAGGACGGCGCCAAGCTGGTATTGGCGGTGGCCTGCGCCAAGGTTCCCAAGTTCACCGTGGTCATCGGCGGCTCGTTCGGTGCCGGCAACTACGGCATGTGCGGCCGTGCGTACTCGCCCAACTTCCTGTGGATGTGGCCGAACGCGCGCATCGGCGTGATGGGCGGCGAGCAGGCCGCCAGCGTGCTGGCCACGGTCAAGCGCGATGGCATCGAGGCTAAGGGCGGCCAGTGGCCGGCGGCGGAGGAAGACGCGTTCAAGGCACCGATCCGCGAGCAGTTCGAGCAGCAGGGCCACCCGTACTACGCCAGCGCGCGCCTGTGGGACGACGGCGTGATCGATCCGGCCGACACCCGCCGGGTACTGGCCCTGGCGCTGTCGGCCAGCCTCAACGCCGC
Source organism: Stenotrophomonas sp. YJH_SMC_27 (assembly GCF_059369815.1). Classification (NCBI taxonomy): domain Bacteria; kingdom Pseudomonadati; phylum Pseudomonadota; class Gammaproteobacteria; order Lysobacterales; family Lysobacteraceae; genus Stenotrophomonas; species Stenotrophomonas sp. YJH_SMC_27. Next base: position 113,515 of record NZ_JCAFTA010000003.1, read on the forward strand.
CCCGCAGCAGACGCGCTTCGGCGTGTTCCGCATGTAACCCGTGCCATGACCGAGCACGCTCCCATGAAGCCCGTTGCCATGTTCACCAAAGTCCTGATCGCCAATCGCGGCGAAATCGCCTGCCGCGTCATCGCCACCTGCCGCCGCCTCGGCATCGCCACCGTGGCGGTATATTCCGATGCCGACCGCAACGCGCGCCACGTGCGCCTGGCCGACGAAGCCATCCACATCGGTCCGGCCGCTGCACGTGAAAGTTACCTGCGCGGCGATGCCCTGCTCGACGCCGCACGCCTGACCGGCGCGCAGGCGATCCACCCCGGTTACGGCTTCCTGTCAGAGAATGCCGACTTCGCCGATGCCTGCGCCGCCGCCGGCATCACCTTCATCGGGCCGCCGGCCAGCGCCATCCGCGCGATGGGCGACAAGAGCGCGGCCAAGGCATTGATGGCGAAAGCCGGCGTGCCGCTGACTCCGGGCTACCACGGCGACCAGCAGGAACCGTCCTTCCTGCGCGAACAGGCCGACGCCATCGGTTACCCGGTGCTGATCAAGGCCAGCGCCGGTGGCGGTGGCAAGGGCATGCGCAAGGTCGAGCGCAGCGAGGACTTCGTCGATGCGCTGGCCAGCTGCCAGCGCGAGGCGGCCTCGGCGTTCGGCAATGACCACGTGCTGGTCGAGAAGTATGTCGAGCGCCCGCGCCATATCGAGATCCAGGTGTTCGGCGACAGCCACGGTGACGCGGTGTACCTGTTCGAGCGCGACTGCTCGGTGCAGCGCCGCCACCAGAAGGTGCTGGAAGAAGCGCCGGCCCCGGGCATGAGCGCCGAGCGCCGCACCGCGATGGGCCAGGCGGCGGTCGATGCCGCGCGCGCGGTGGGCTATGAAGGTGCGGGCACGGTGGAGTTCATCGCCGGCCCGGACGGCGATTTCTACTTCATGGAAATGAACACCCGCCTTCAGGTCGAGCACCCGGTGACCGAATACATCACCGGCACCGACCTGGTGGAATGGCAGCTGCGCGTGGCCTCGGGCTTGCCGCTGCCGCTGCGCCAGGAGCAGCTGGCCATCCACGGCCACGCGATCGAAGCGCGGCTGTATGCCGAGGATGCCGATCGAGGCTTCCTGCCGTCCACCGGCACCCTGCGCCGCCTGCGCCTGCCGGCGCCGTCGGCCCATGTGCGCGTGGATACCGGCGTCGAGGAAGGCGACAGCATCACCCCGTACTACGATCCGATGATCGCCAAGCTGATCGTCTGGGACGTGGACCGCGACGCTGCACTGCGCCGCATGAGCCAGGCACTGGCCGACTGTCAGGTGGTGGGCGTGACCACCAATGCCGGTTTCCTGCGCCGCCTGGTGAACACCGATTCGTTCGCGCACGCCAAGCTGGATACCGCGCTGATCGAACGCGAACAGGCGGCATTGAGTGCAGCGGGCGATACGGATGATGCCCTGTGGCAGCTGGCCGCCGTGGCCGCTGTTGCAAGCACTGCCGGTGCCGGCAGCGATGCGCGCGACCCGCATTCGCCGTGGCAGGCGCAGGACGGCTGGCGCCTTGGCGCGTCCGCGCCGCGCGTATTGCCGCTGCAGCAGGGAGAGCGCCGGCACACGCTGAAGGTGTGGGCGCGGGCCGATGGCTGGCGCGTGCAGTGCGACGATGCGGCGCCGGTGCAGGTGATCGGCACGGCCAATATGCAGGGCCTGACGGTGCACCTGGGCGAGCGCCGCTGGTCGTTGCAGCTGCTGCGCGACGGTGACCAGCTGTACCTGTTCGGCGCCGACGGCCAGCACCGTTTCACCCTGCACGATCCGGTGGGTGAATCGGACCACGCCGTGGCCGACGCCGGCAGCCTGCTGGCGCCGATGCCGGGCAAGATCGTTGCGACGCTGGTCGCCGCCGGTACCGAGGTCAAGCGCGGTACGCCGCTGGTGGTGCTGGAAGCGATGAAGATGGAGCACACGCTGCAGGCACCGGCGGACGGCACGGTGAAGGGTTACCGCGCCAAGGCCGGCGACCAGGTGGGTGACGGTGCAGTACTGGTGGACTTCGAGGCGGCGTGAACGCCGCGGCGGCGACCGCTCAGCGGTCGTCGCCCACCACCACCCGGCCAGCAGGATCGAATTCGGCCGTGTCCAGCGTGGCACTGCGCCAGCCCAGGCCGCAGATGGCCATCGCGCTCTGCCCGATGCCGTCGAAACCGAAGGCACGATCGACATCGGCATCGTTGATGGCTGCGGTGACGAACGCCGCCAGGCCACGCTCGGTCGCGCACAGGTACAGCAGCTGCGAGATGTGGCCGACATCCAGCGTCACCGCACGATACGCCTTGGCGTGGTTGCGGTACTTCCAGAAGCAGCGGTCGTACCGCGGTGCCAGCACCAGCAGCGCCGGAGCATCGGCGAACCACTCCTGACCGGACAGCATCCGCCGTGCCAGCGCGGGCAACGCATCGGGCGGCGGCGAGGGCAGCGGCAGTACCGCGTGCTGCACGGGGTGGTAGTGGTACAGCCCCGGTACCAGCCCTTCCACGTTCTGTACCAGCAGGAAGCCCTCGGTGGGATGCAGGCCGCCACCGGAGGGCACGTTCTTCTTCAGGAACTCGGTATCACGCTCGACCTTCTGCACCGCGTGGGCCATCAGCGTGCGCTGCAGCACCTGGGCCAGCAGCGGCAATGGCAGCGCGCGCTGCGGGTCGAAATTGCGGCAGGTCGTGCGCTGCGCCAGCAGCGCGTCGAACGCCGCCTCTTCGCTGCGCGGCAACGGCTGGTAGTCGCCCTGCAGGGCCTGCACCACCGGTGGTGGCGGCCCCAGCCGCTGGCGCAGGCCGGCAGCGGTATCCAGCCCCTGGCGACGCATGTCCTCCACGCTGTCCACCGCCTGCCAGCGCGCATGGCGATGGGCCAGTGCGGCCAACGGCCACCACTGGCTGCGTCGCAATGCCTCATCACGCATCTGGTGCCCGACCTCATCCGGCGGGTCGGTCAGCACCAGCCCCTGCTCGACCAGGCGCGCCAGCATCGCCGGAGAGGTGCCGGCCGGCGGTTCGCTCCAGCGGTGCGCGCTGAGCTCGCCCAGCAGCTGGCGCTCCTCGGCGTCCACCGGCAGCGGCTGGTCCAGATGGGCGGCCAGGGCCACCCAGCTGATCTGGCTGTCCATCTCGGCCTGGCCGGCCAGCATCGCGCGCAGGTCCAGGGTGACCGACTCGCGGGGCTCGAACATCAGGCTGGCGCAGCGGCGCAGGCGCATGGGTTTCCTTCCTTCTGCCGCACAACCGGCATAGCAGCAACGACCGCAGCGCGGCCAACTTTAGCGACGTACGCAGCGCGGCCCTCAATGGCAGGCTGTCGCGGCCGATACGAGAAACTCCACCTACGGACGATCCCCATGAGCACCCATCCCCGCCTTTCCGCCGAGGACGCCAGCACCCTGCTGGACCACCTCATCGGCAACGACGACTTCCGCAGCCACTTCACCACCTCGCCGGCCAAGGCTCTGGCCTCGATCGGGCTGGACGGTGCGGTCGGCGAAAGCGACTGCATGAAGATCGGCACCCTGGCTTCGGTCGAGGAGCTGAGCCAGGTGCGTGACAGCCTGCAGGCCCACCTGTCCGGGTCGGTGGCGGCGATGACCGTGGTGTTCTGCTTCGAAGCGGGCAAGGTCGGCGAGCGCATCGACGGCTGACCCGTCATCAGGGCGCGCCGGCCGCGGCCGGCGATTCCCACGTGGACACGTCGTGCACATTCAGTGGTTGCCAGACCTGCATGGCGGTGACCTCGGCAATGGCCTGGCCGCGATGCTGGGACAGCCAGGCCTGCTCGCGGCGTACGGCAGCTTCATTGCCCTGTGCGCGCAGCGCGAGCAGCAGCACGACGTGTGCCTGCACCGGCTCGCTGCCATCGAGCATTGGCTCGATCAGGGCGCGGGCAGCTTCGGGCCGCTGCATCTGCAGTTCATCCACGGCGCTGACAATGCGCAGCCAGCGATCGGCGACCGGACTGCGCAGGCTGCGCAGCAGCGGCCGCTGCTCGTCCAGCCAGCGCCTGGCCAGCTCGAACTGGCCCTGTCGCTGGGCCAGATGGACCAGAGCCAGCCATTGCAGGCCGCGGGCATGCAGCATGGGATCATCGCCCTGCTCCAGCAACGGATGCAGCAACGCAGCGATGGCCTGCAACTCGGCGCGGTCCGCGCTCGGGCACAGAGCTGCCACGCTGGCGTGCTGCAGCCGCTGCTGCACCTGGAAGTCGACCAGCGCCGGCGCCGACGCGTCGTCGCGTACCGCCTGCTGCATGGCCGCGCAATCGCGCTGCGTGGCCGCCAGCAGCAGCTGCGCACGCAGCTTCATGCGCTGCTGCAGGGCATCGTTGGCACGGATCTGCGGCAGCAGTTGGGCCGCCTTGGCGTACTTGCCCTGCGCGACCAGTACGTCCACGCCGGTCTCATCGGCATCATCACGACCGCGCAGGACCTGTGCCTGGGCCAGTGTCTGGGCCGCAAGCTGCGGTTGGTTGGCGGCGATCTGTATCCGCACCAGGTGGATCAGCGGATACAAGCGCAGCGGATCCTGCGGCACCGCAGCCGCACGCGCGTAGGGTTCGGCCTCGCTGAACTGGTTGGCCTGCAGCAGGTACCACGACGTGTTGGACAGCCCGGCGAACGAATCCGGGTAGACCTTGGCCAGCGTGCGCCAGTGCTCCAGCGCCCAGCCACCAGGCTCCAGTTCGGCCATCCAGGCCTTCAGGTACAGGCGCTCGCGTGGCGGCAACCGATCCTGCAGGTCCAGCGCGTGCTGCATGGCTTCGCGTGCGCGCCGCCCTTCATCGACGCGCGCATGCAGTTTGGCCACGCCCATGTAGGCCAGGGCGAAACCGGGATCAATATCGATTGCAGCCTGATAGAGGTTGCGCGCCTCCTCGAAGCGACGCTGGCCCAGTGCATTCTCGGCCAGCGCGAACGCTCGCAGTGCGCGAAGGTCCTGGGTCGATGCCCGCGGCAGCGGCAACGACTGTTCCAGGCTCGCCACCGATTCGCCCAGTCCGCGACGCAGGCGCCCGACCACGTCGTCCACCGCGAACACCATCTGGTCGGATCGATCCGCGGTGGCGGTGAACGTCTGGATCACCTGGCCGCTGCCCGGTGCTGCGACGTCGATGGCCAGCTCATAGCCACCGATCTTCTGCCGCACCGTCGGCAGCAGCACGGCGCGCGCGCCTTCCCGCACCGCCACGTTGGCTGCGGTATCGCGGCTGAGCCGGGTATCGCCCGAGAGCCGCGCCATTTCCAGGCTTTCGCGGATCTTGCCCTCCGACAGCACGTTCACGTAGCGCGACTGCTCCAGCGCGATCCGGATCGCGTGCCGCATCGAGTCGTCGAAAATCGGGTCGCCGGTGAGGTTGTCGACATCGCCAAGCACCACCCAGTCCCGCTCGGCGAACGCGATCGCCGGTTCCGACCGCAGCAGCAACCAGCCGCCCAGCACGGCCACCGTCAGCACCAGGCCCTCGGCGGCCAGCACCAGCGGCTGCCGCCACAGCGGCAGGTCACGGCGTGCCTTGGCAGTGGCGCGTGGCATGCGCAACGGCGCTGAACCGATCTCACCCACTTCGATCACTTCCTGCACCACCGGCATTCCCTTGAAGCGCCAACGGCCGTGCGACTTCCACAGCAGGCGCGCACCCCGTTCCCCCAGCGCGCCGGTGGCGCGACGGGTCAGCGATTCGGCCACCGCCGACAACAGGATCTGGCCAGGGCGGGCCAGCGTCATCAGGCGCGCTGCCATCGGCTTGGCCAGGCCTTCCACTTCCATCGACTTGGCGCCGGCGCGCACCGCCTCGGCACTGTTCTCCCAGGTCAGCACGTCACCCACATGCAGGCCTGCACGCGCGCGCAGTTCGATCGCCCGCTGCTGGCCCAGCGCGTGCAGTTCGCGCTGGTAGTCCAGGGCGAAGCCCAAAGCATCGATGGCCCGCTCGAACAGCATGAACAGGCCGTCGGAGCGATCGATCAGCTGGCCGTTCCAGCGCTGCTGCAGGACCAGCACCAGGCGGTCGTGTTCCTGGAACAGGCTGGCGGCCGCCACATCGCCGATCCGCTCGACCAGTTGCAGCGAATCACACAGATCGGTGAACAGCAGGGCGCGTAGCTGTGGGCTATGCGGGGCTGACGTTCCGTTGTCGCCGTCCATCGCCTGCCTCCCCCTATTGGCCGTCCGGATCATTCGCCCAACGCAGGCAGTTGCCGCCATCGCGCTTGGCCTGGTACAGCGCGCGATCCGCGCGCGCGTACCACTCGCTCCAGCCTGCCTCCGGCGCCAGCAGGCACGCACCGATGCTGACCAGGCTGACATGCGGCGTACCGGGGCTGCGTTCGAGCAGGCCATGCACCGCGCTGAGGATGAACTCGGCCGCGTGCTGCACGATCTCGTGGTTGCCGCGGCGCAGGATGAGGCAGAACTCATCACCGCCAAGGCGGCAGGCCAGGTCATGCTCGCCGGCCATCGAGCGCAGGATGTTGCCCATGCTCTGCAGCACGCGGTCGCCGGCCTGGTGGCCGTGGCGGTCGTTGATCTGCTTGAAGCGGTCACAATCGATCAGCAGCAACGCCTGCGGCAGCCCCTCGGCACGCTCGCGGCACTCCTGCAGGTACAACGTGAGGCCACGGCGGTTGTGCAGCCCGGTCAGTTCATCGGTGCGCACCAGCTCGCGGGTATGGGTCAGCTGATGAGTGGTGATGTACAGGTTGTCCAGCGCGGTTTCCAGATCGTGGTTGCGGCGCCGCAGCTGGCTGATCAGGGCCTGTTCGTTGGTCAGCACGCGCATGATCGTGCGACGCAGGAAGTAGGCCACCAGCCCGGGATCGGATTCGACCAAGCGGTGGAAATCGGCCGGCCCCAGCTCCAGGACATCGCAATCGACCAGCGCGCGCGCGCTGGCGCTGCGCAGGTGGTCGCCAACCAGCAGGCCCAGTTCGCCGAAGAACTCATACTGCCCGAGTGTCTTGATCACCAGGTCCTCGCCGAAGTCCAGTTCGATCTGGCCGTCGAGGATCACATACATGCGCTCGCCGCGGTGGCCCCGCTGGAACAGCCACTGTCCGGCATGAAGCTTGCATGGGCGGGCGAATCTGGCAAACAATGCCACCTCGGCGTCCGACAACAGCGCATGCACGATCTCGGCCATCGCCACCCGGGCGATACCTGTCGTCATATCACTGTTCTCGGCCGCACCCCTGCCGGTCATTCCCTGCACCCGCCGCCAGCGTCCCCTGGTGAGCCGCGGAGCATAGCACCGCTTTAAAGTGTGCGCCCTATCTCATTTTGAGCCTCAGGGCGCTCTTGTGTGATGTGAAGATCGGTGGTGGCCCGTTCTGGTCACCCATGTCCGGGCAAAACCCCTGCTGGATCAATCCGATGCCGGGTTTCACAGGATTTCGGCCAAGTTGCGGCCAAGGGGGTGCGCCTGATTGACGCTGCCTGCCGGCCGCCGCGCCTTTGCACCGATACAACAACGCCGGCAGGTCCCCCGACCGGCCGGCGTTGTCTGGCCCTTCCCTGGCCACCCTGATCACCCGGTGCCTGGTAGTGCCGGCCGCTGGCCGGCAACTGCATGGGCTTCGGAAACACCGATGGGTTGCCGGCCAGCGGCCGGCACTACCGCATCACGCCGCGCGTTCGCTGCGCCCGCCATGGAACTGCTCTTCCTCGGTGGAGCCGGTCAGCGCGGTGGTCGACGACTGCCCCTGCTGGATCGCCTGGGTCACCGCATCGAAGTAGCCGGTACCGACTTCACGCTGGTGCTTGACCGCCGTGAAACCGCGCTCGGCCGCTTCGAACTCGGCTTCCTGCAGCTCCACGAAGGCGCTCATCTGGCGGCGTGCATAGCCGTGGGCCAGGTTGAACATGCCGTAGTTCAGCGCGTGGAAACCGGCCAGGGTGATGAACTGGAACTTGTAGCCGTAGCTACCCAGTTCGCGCTGGAACTTGGCAATGGTGGCGTCGTCCAGGTTCTTCTTCCAGTTGAAGCTGGGCGAGCAGTTGTAGGCCAGCAGCTTGCCCGGGAACTTCGCGTGGATCGCCTCGGCGAACTTGCGGGCGAACTCCAGGTCCGGCTTGCCGGTCTCGCACCACACCAGATCGGCATAGGGCGCGTAGGCCAGGCCGCGGCTGATCGCCTGGTCCAGGCCATTGCGGGTCTTGTAGAAGCCTTCCACGGTGCGCTCGCCGGTGGTGAACGGCTTGTCGTTGCCGTCGATGTCGCTGGTCAACAGATCAGCCGCTTCGGCATCGGTGCGCGCCACCAGCAGGGTCGGCACGCCCAGCACGTCGGCAGCCAGGCGCGCGGCGTTGAGCTTCTCGATGGCCTCGCGGGTCGGCACCAGCACCTTGCCGCCCATGTGCCCGCACTTCTTCACCGAGGCCAGCTGGTCTTCGAAGTGCACGCCGGCCGCACCGGCCTCGATCATCGCCTTCATCAGTTCGAAGGCGTTGAGCACGCCGCCAAAACCGGCCTCGGCATCGGCCACGATCGGCTGCAGGAAGTCGATGTCGTCCTTGCCTTCGGCATGATGCAGCTGATCGGCACGCAGCAGGGTGTTGTTGATGCGCTTGACCACCGCCGGCACCGAATCGGCCGGGTACAGCGACTGGTCCGGATACATCTGCCCAGCCAGGTTGGCGTCGGCCGCCACCTGCCAACCGGACAGGTAGATCGCCTTCAGGCCCGCCTTGACCTGCTGCATGGCCTGGTTGCCGGTCAATGCACCCAGCGCGTTGACGAACTCGCGCTCATGCAGCGACGCCCACAGCTTCTCCGCACCCAGGCGGGCCAGCGAATGCTCGATGTGGACGGTGCCGCGCAGGCGCACCACGTCGGCGGCGCTGTAGTTGCGCTGGATGCCTTCCCAGCGCGGGTTGGTGTCCCAGTCGTGCTGGATCTGTTCGGCAGTGGGCAGCTTGCTCATGTCTTTCTCCAGTTCGGTTCGTGCGTGCAGCGGGGAGGGAAACGGCAGGAGGGCCGGCAGTCGGTCAATCGATGCGCGCGTAGGCCGGCAGGGTCAGGAAATCGGTCAGTTCGTCACTGCGGCTCAGTTCGCCGAGCAGGGCGATGGCCTCGCCGATGCGCGCACCACCGGGCAGTACGGCGGTATCGCCCAGCCGTGCCGGCAGCTGCGAGAGGGTGGAATCCAGCAGCGCCAGATCGATCGCAGTGCCATCGTCCAGCTGCTGGCCCGGCGTATGCAGCCACTGCCACAGCTGGCTGCGGCTGATCTCGGCGGTGGCCGCGTCCTCCATCAGGTGATGGATCGGCACGCAGCCGTTGCCATCCAGCCACGCCGCCAGATAGCGCACGCAGACTTCCACGTTGCCCTCGAAGCCGGCGCGGGTGACGGTGCCCGGCGGCCGTGCGATCAGTTCGTCGCGGCCGACGCGCACATCCTGGCGCAGCACGCTGTGCTGGTTCGCACCGGGCATGTGTTCGTCGAAGATCGCCATCGCCACCGGAATCAGCGCCGGGTGCGCAACCCAGGTGCCGTCATGGCCGGCGGTGACTTCGCGCAGCTTGTCGGCGCGCACCCGGGCCATCGCCTGTTCGTTGGCGGCGGCATCGTTGTTGATCGGGATCTGCGCGGCCATGCCACCCATCGCATGCGCACCGCGGCGGTGGCAGGTCTGGATCAGCAGTTCCGAATAGGCCTTCAGGAACGGCTGGGTCATGGTCACCTGGCCGCGCTCGGGCAGCACGCGGTCGGCGTGGCGGCGGAAGGTCTTCAGGTACGAGAAGATGTAGTCCCAGCGCCCGCAGTTCAGGCCGACGATGCGATCACGCAGCGCGTGCAGGATCTCGTCCATCTCGAACACCGCCGGCAGCGTTTCGATCAGCACGGTCACCTTGATCTGGCCGTGCGGCAGGCCGAGCATGCCCTCGATATGCGAGAGCGCGGTCTCCCACAGCGCCGCCTCTTCCATGCTCTGCAGCTTGGGCAGGTAAAAGTACGGGCCACGATCCTTCGCCTGCAGGGTGCGGGCGTTGTGGAAGGCGAACACCGCTGCGTCGAACAGGCCACCGGCAAGGAACTGGCCGTCGATGCGCACGTGCTTTTCATCCAGGTGCCAGCCACGCGGGCGCACGATCAGCACCGCCTGCTCGTCGTACGGGCGCAGCGTGTAGTGCTTGCCATTGGGGGCGGTGTATTCCAGATCGCCGCGCACCGCCGCCGCCAGCGACTGCTGGCCGGCCAGCAGGTTGCGCCAGGTCGGCGAGGTCGAATCCTCGAAGTCGGCCATGAACACCTTGGCGCCGGAGTTCAGCGCGTTGATGACCATCTTCGGGTCGGTCGGGCCGGTAATCTCGACGCGGCGGTCCTGCAACGCGGCCGGCAGCGGGGCCACGCGCCAGTCGCCACTGCGGATGGCGGCGGTGTCCTCGCGGAAGTCTGGCAGGCCGCCTTGGTCGAAGAATGCCTGGCGTTCACGGCGGGCCTGCAGCCTCGCCTGCCGGCCCGGTTCCACCGCACGGTGCAGCGACACCAGCAGGGCCAGCAGCGGCGCCGGCAGCAGGGTGTCCTGGCCGGCCACGCGGGTCGCCAGGGCGATGCCGGGGGTAGCCTTCGCGGCGGGGGTGGGAACAGCGGAAGCGACGGCGGACATGAGGCGACTCCAGCGGTGGGGGAACGGCTCCACGGTGCCGCCGGGCCTGAGTATTTGGCAAAACAGTTTTTGCAATGTTCTACATAAGTTGTGCTAATACTCGTGACACGATGAGCACACGCACCCCGCCAAGTCCGCGTTTTTCGTACAAATCCGACCGGCTGAAGCCGTTGCGTGCGTTCTGCCAGACGGTGCGCCTGGGTTCGGTCTCACGGGCGGCTGAGGCACTTTTCGTCAGCCAGCCGGCGATCAGCCTGCAGTTGCAGGCCTTGGAACGGGAGCTGGGGGTGCCATTGTTCGAACGCAGCGGGCGGCGCCTGGTGCCCAGCCGCGAGGGCCAACTGCTGTACGAGATGGCGCAGCCGCTGGTGGAGAGCCTGGACGGGCTGGAGGCGCGCTTCCGCGACAAGGTACGCGGCCTGGACGCGGGCGAGCTGAACATCGCCGCCAACAGCTCGACCATCCTGTACCTGCTGCCGAAGATCGTCGAACGCTTCCGCCTGCACCATCCGGATGTGCGCCTGACCCTGCACAACGCGATCAGCGCTGACGGCACCGACCTGCTGCGCGAGGATGCCGCCGACCTGGCCATCGGTTCGATGACCGATGTACCGGCCGACCTGACCTACGCCCCGGCCTACCGCTTCGAACAGGTGCTGATCGCGCCGCACGACCATCCGCTGGCCAGCGGCGGCGAGCTGGAGCTGGCCGACATCGCGCGCTATCCGCTGGTACTGCCGCCGAAGCGGCAGATCACCTACCGCCTGGTCGACCAGGTATTCCAGCGCCACCGCATTGCCTACACCGTGGCGCTGGAAGTGGGTGGATGGGAAGTGATCAAGCAGTACGTGGCGATGGGCATGGGCATTTCCATCGTGCCGGCGCTGTGCCTGCACGAAGCCGACCGCGAGCGGCTGGCGGCGCGGTCGATGAAGCGCTGGTTCCCCGAGCGCAGTTACGGGGTGATCGTGCGCCGCGGCAAGGCACTGTCGGCGCAGGCGCGGGCGTTCATCGAGCTGATCCAGCCGGAGTTGTTCAGTCCGCGCGATTACGACCAGAGCGGGCATTCGGAGCGGTGAGGGGTGTTCTGGTTTGCAGGGCTGCCGCCCTGCACCCGCCGAAGCCAGATCAACGTCAACATCAAGAGCGGCATTCGGCGGGATGGCGAGGTGGGTCCGGTTGCGGGGGACGCTGCAAGTACGTCCCTGTAAGCTCGGTCGCGCCATCCATGGCGCTCACGCCCCCGCAACCGGCCCCACCCCGCCTTCGACAGTTGGTCGCTGCTGTTGGTGCCAGCTGCTGTTGGTGGGTGCCGACCGTTGGTCGGCACGGGATCGGATCCCATCTCTGATTCATTTCCGGCTGACGATGAATAAACTGGCCCCATGTCCATCGAACTGCGCCACCTGCGCTACTTCCTCGCTGTTGCCGATACGCTGCACTTCGGCCAGGCGGCCGAGCGCCTGGGCATGTCACAGCCGCCGCTCAGCCAGCAGATCCGGCAGCTGGAGGAACTGATCGGCGCGCGCCTGTTCGTGCGAAGCCATCGCCGCGTGCAGCTGACGCCTGCTGGGGAGCTGCTGCAGGAACGCGCGCGCGCAATCGTGCAGCAGGTGGAAACCGCGGTGGACGAGGTGCAGCGTGCGCAGCGCGGCGAGCAGGGTGAACTGCATATCGGCCTGACCCGGGCCACGCCGCTGTCGCCACAGATCCCGCGTTCGATCCTGCATTACCGCCAGCAGTATCCGCAGGTGCGGCTACAGCTGAGCGAGATGAATACGCTGCAGCAGATCGACGCGCTGCTCGATGGTTCACTGGACGTGGGCATCATCCGCAAGCGTGCGTTGCCGCCGGAACTGGTGGCACACAGCCTGTTCGTCGATCCGCTGGCGCTGATCGTGCATGCCGACCACCCTGCCCTGCGCAGGCTGTCGAAGCAGGGCACGGTGTCGTTGCGCGACTTCGCGCAGGAGCCGTTCGTGGCATTCCGGCGCAGCGCGGGCGCGGGCATCCACGACCACATGATCGCGTTGTGTGCGGCGGCGGGCTTCACGCCGCGCATCGTGCAGGAAGCCGGTGAAGCATCGACGTTGATCAGCCTGGCCGCTGCGGGCCTGGGTGCGGCGATCCTGCCGTCGTCGTGCGATCACATCCGGGTGGAAGGATCGCGCTTCGTGGCGTTGGCCGATGCTGGCGCGCATTCGGAAGTGCAGCTGGCGTGGCATCGCGAACGGGTGACGCCGCTGATCCGAAACTTCGCCGGGCTGCTGCGCGGGGCGTTCGCCGGTAGAGTCGACTGTTAGTCGACTATCGCGCGCAGCGCGGGTTTTCGCGATCTGATGGAAGAGCAGTCGACTGACAGTCGACTCTACCTCGGCAAAGCCGCTACACCGTGGTTGCCGGCCAGCGGCCGGCACTACCGTGCGTTGGGTCACGCGGTCACCGGCTGCGGGGCGCGGTGCTGCAGCGCCCAGACGATGCCACCACCAATCAGGGTCAACACCGCGGCGAACGCACACACGCCCCACCAGTCCCAGGCCGCGTAGGCCAGGCCGCCGACCCCGCCCAGCACGCTGGAGCCCAGGTAGTAGGCGAACAGGTACAGCGCCGACGCTTCCGCGCGCATCGTACCGGCACGGCTGCCGACCCAGCTGCTGGCCACCGAGTGGCCACCGAAGAAGCCGAACGTGACCAGCGCGATGCCCAGTGCCATCGTGCTCAGCCACGGCATCGCCAGCAGCGCGATGCCGGCGCCGATCAGCGCGAACGAGATCGACAGGATGCGGCCGCGCCCGTACCGCGTAGCCTGCTGGCCCATCCACGCCGAACTGAAGGTGCCCACCAGGTACACGCTGAAGATCAGCCCGACCACGGTCTGGCTGAGGTGGTACGGCGGCGCCAGCAGGTGATAGCCCAGGTAGTTGTAGAGGGTGACGAACACGCCCATCAGCACGAACGAGGTGGCGAACAGCCACGGCAGGCCCGGGTCGGCGAACAGCAGGCGCCAGCGCGACGGCAACTCGCGCAGGCCATCGCGGCGGGGATGGAAATGGCGCGACGGCGGCAGCTGCAGCCACAGCAGCACGGTACTGGCGATGGCGATGATCGAGACCACGCCGATGCCCCAGCGCCAGCCCCAGTAATCGGCGATGATGCCGGCCAGCAGGCGCCCGCTCATGCCACCGATGGCGTTGCCGCCGATGTACAGGCCCATCGCCAGGCCCAGCGCGCGGCTGTCCATTTCCTCGACCAGGTAGGTCATCGCCACTGCCGGCACGCCGCTCAGCGCCAGGCCAAGCAGGGTGCGCAGCACCAGCAGCGTGGTCCAGTCGTCCACCAGCGCCGTGCTCAGCGACAGCATGGCCGACGCCAACAGCGCAACGATCATCAACGGGCGACGGCCGACCGCATCGGACAGCAGGCCGGCCAACAGCATCGCCACCGCCAGCGTACCGGTGGTCAGCGACAACGACATCGCGCTGCCTGCGGCCGACACGCCGAAGTGGCGGCTGAACTCGGGCAGCAGCGGCTGCACGGTGTACAGCAGGCCGAAGGTGGAGAAGCCGGCCAGGAACAGTGCCAACGCGGTGCGGCGGAAGGCCGGGGTGCCCTGCTGGATGCGGGTGTCGGTGCCGGTATCGAGAGTGGAGGGACGGCCTTCAACGGCCGCCGCAGTTTCGCCAGTCATGGAATCGAAGGGCCGGTGGGGACGGCCGGGCGTGGGAGGGAACGGGCCTCAGACTAGGCCCGTCGATCCAGTCGATCCATAACCTGATAGATCAGGATTGATATATAGAAAGTATCAATTCAGCTTACAGGCGCTGCCACTCGAAACCGTCGCCCCGGCGGTAATACACCGCCACCGCCCGGCCGTAGACCTTGTCCGCATTGACGAAGCCGAAGAAGCGGCCATCGAAGCTGTTGCCACGGTGGTCTCCCAGCACCAGCAGCTTGCCGGCCGGCACCACCAGATCGTCAATGTCCGGGCCACCGCCCATGTCCAGGTCGAGACGGGCACGGCGCTCGCCGAAGGCTTCCACGTCCTGCAGGTCGGCAATCTGCAGCGGCTGGCCGTTGATGCTCAGATGGCCCTCGCGCATCTGCACATGGTCACCGGCCACCGCCGCCACGCGCTTGATCAGCCGGGTGCCGTCGGCCGGTGAATCGAACACCGCCACTTCACCACGCTGCGGAACGCCGGTGGACATCAGTTCCCTGCCGGTGAACGGCAGGCGCAGGCCATAGGCACGCATGTCCACCACTACCCGGTCGCCGGGCTGCAGGGTTGGCTGCATCGAGCCACTTGGCACCACGTAGTGGTTGGCGAGGGTATCGCGGGCGGCGGCGAGCAGGCCGAGCATCACCAGCAGCGGCAATGCTTCCTTCTTCAGCCAGAGCAGCGCGCGTTCGGGAAGGGGAGGACGGCCAACAGCATCCATGACAGGCTCCGGGTGGGTGGTCGCTGCATCAGACCACACTCGGGCGGGAGAGGTTCCCGCGCCGGCTTGTTGTAGAGCCGAGCCCGCGCTCGGCTGCTCTTCGAGCGTCGGTGCACGCCAGCCGAGCGCAGGCTCGGCTCTACAGGAAGGGTTACGCAGGTTTTACGCCCCGGCCCGGCCGCGGGCATCGCACCTTTACGGGCAGCACGCGCATCGTGTGCCCACCGCGCCGCAGGGCGCATTCCGCAAGGTGTTGTATGACCCTCCTGGTGATCCGCCACGCCTCTTCGTCGGCACCGCGTCCCCAACTGCCGGCACAGTTGGCCGGCCATCGCGTGCTGTGCAGCGACTGCGCCAGCCTGTCCGAAGTGCGCCAGTGCCTGTGCCAGCCGCAGGCGCGTTCGGCCGACTGGGTGCTGCTGGATGTCGGCGTGGCCGACGAGGCGCAATGGCAGGCCGAGGGTGGCGCACTGCAGGCGGCGCTGGAACGGCTGCCGGCGCAGTACATCGAGCTGCAGTCGCCCAGCGAGCCCGGCCTGGATGCGCGGCTGCGCCTGCAGCACGGCCCCGCCGCGGTAGTGGTCGACCAGCGCAGCCAGCAGGCCGGCTATCCGCTGTCGCTGGCCATCGTCGGCCGTCGCCTGGCGCAGGAGGGCTGAGCCATGTCGATCTTCATCATCCGCGGCCCGGAAGCCGCCGGCGCCTTGATCCGCACGGCAATGCCACTGCCGGCGCCGGTCCTGAAGTCGCTGGTGCATCGCGCGATCGATGCCGGCACCAGCGTGGCGATCCGTGCCTGCGGTTCGGAGCAGGAACTGCTGGATGCGCTGCGCGTGGCCGATCACAGCCGTGGCGAAGTGACACTGCTTGACCCGGGTGCGTGCGCCAACAGCCTGCGCCTGCAGCGCCTGCTGCCCTACCTGCACAATGCCTACGTGGAGGTCCACGACGACGGCGCGGTGGCCGAGCCCTGCCTGCCGGCCGGTGTCGGCCAGCGCTTGGGCATCGCCGCCGGCTATGGCGCGCAGAGCTATGTGCTGGCGTTGGATATCGCGCTCGATCACCTCGGGTTGGCCGAGCAGGCCAACCGGGTGCACGTGGGGACGTGATCCGCTTGTGTAGAGCCGAGCCCATGCTCGGCTGCGTCTCCAGAAAAAGCCAGCCGAGCATGGGCTCGGCTCTACACAAAGAAAAACGGCGGGGTTTCCCCCGCCGTTTTCGATTTCTTACTTCAGCCCGCGGAACTTCAGCAAAGGTTCCACCGACGGGTCCTTGCCGCGGAAATCGCGGTACAGGGTCGACAGCTCCACGCTGTTGCCGCGCGAGAGGATCTTGTCGCGGAACTCCTGGCCGTTGGCCGCCGTCAGGCCACCGTGCTCGGTGAACCACTGGTAGGCGTCATGGTCGAGCACTTCGGCCCAGAAGTAGGCGTAGTAGCCGGCCGAGTAACCGCCACCCCAGATGTGGTCGAAGTAGGTGGTGCGGTAGCGCGGCGGCACCTGCGGCAGGTCGACCTTGAACTTCTTCAGCGCGCTGGCTTCAAAGGCGCCGACATCCTGCAGCGGCGCGTCGGCCTTCTGGGTGTGCCAGGCCAGGTCCAGCAGCGCGGCAGACAGGTACTCGGTGGTCGCATAGCCCTGGTTGAAGCTGCGCGCCTTGAGGATCTTGTCGACCAGTTCCTGCGGCATCGCCTCGCCGGTCTTGTAATGCTTGGCGTAGTTGGCGAACACCTTCGGGTCCAGCGCCCAGTGCTCGTTGAACTGCGACGGGAACTCGACGAAATCACGCGAGGTGGCGGTGCCGGCGATCGACGGGTACTTCACGTTCGAGAACATGCCGTGCAGCGCATGGCCGAACTCATGGAACATGGTGGTGACGTCGTCGAAGCTGATCAGCGCAGGCTGGCCTGCGGCCGGCTTGGTGAAGTTGCAGACGTTGTAGACCACCGGCTTGGCACCGGTCAGGCCGTCCTGTTCGACGAACACGTCCATCCAGGCGCCGCCGGACTTGCTGTCACGCTTGAAGTAGTCGGTGTAGAACAGCGCCAGCGAGGTGCCGTCCTTGTCGAACACTTCGTACACCTTCATGTCCGGGTTGTAGGTCGGAATGTCGGTGCGCGGCTTGAAGGTGATGCCGTACAGCTGGGTGGCGGCGTAGAAGACGCCGTTCTGCAGCACGTTGTCCAGTTCGAAGTACGGCTTGACCTGCGATTCGTCCAGATCGTACTTGGCCTTGCGCACCTGCTCGGCGTAGTAGTCCCAGTCCGAGGCGGCGACCTGGAAACCACCCTTCTGTGCGTCGATCACCTTCTGGATCTCGCCGGCTTCGGCGCGCGCCTTGGCGGTGGCGGCCGGCACGGTGTCGGTCAGCAGCTTGAGTGCCGCAGCCGGGGTCTTGGCCATCTGGTCGCCCAGCTGGTAGTCGGCGAAGGTCTCGAAGCCGAGCAGCTTGGCCTTCTGCGCACGCAGCTGGGCCAGGCGCTGCACGGTCTGCCGGGTGTCGTTGGCATCACCGCGCTCGGCGCGGGTCTCCGAGGCCTTCAGCACGGCGGCGCGCTGGTCGCGATCGCTCAGCGAGCCGAGCACCGGCTGCTGGGTGGTGTTCTGCAGCGGCAGCAGGAACTTGCCGTCCAGCTTGCGTTCCTTGGCGGCGGCCGCGGCGTTGTTGATCGCATCCTCGTCCAGGCCGGCCAGCTTGGCCTTGTCGTCGACGACGACGGCCGCAGCGGCGGTGGCGGCCACCAGGCGGGTATGGAACTGGGTGGAGAGGGTGGTCTCTTCCACGTTGAGCTTGCGCAGGGTCGCCTTGTCAGCGTCGGACAGCTGCGCACCGGCGCGCACCAGGCCGTCGTAGTAGTGCTCGACCAGGCGCTTCTGCACCGGATCCAGTTCCAGCGTGTCGCGCTGGTCATAGATCGACTTCACGCGCGCGAACAGCTTCGGATCGAGATTGATCTCGTCCTGGTGCGCAGCCAGCTTTGGCGCCACTTCTTCCTGGATCTTCTGTCGTGCATCGTTGGTATCGGCCTGGACCAGGCCGAAGAAGATGCGCGAGACGCGGTTCAGCGTCTCGCCGCTGCGCTCCATCGCCACGATGGTGTTGTCGAAGGTGGCCGGCTCGCTGCTGTCGGCGATCTTGCGCACGTCGGCCAGGTGCTGGCGCATCCCCTCTTCGAACGCCGGCAGGTAGTCGCTGTCCTTGATCTTGTCGAACGGCGGGGCCTGGAACGGCAGCGTGCTGGCGCTCAGCAGCGGATTGGTGGAGGCTTCGGCCGGCTGCTGGGCCGGGGCTTTCTGGGCATCGGACACGGGGGTGGACTCCTTGCCGGAACAGGCCGCCAGCGCCAGGCTGATGGCGGCGGCCAGGACTACGGTACGCGACATGTAAAACACTCCTTGGGCAGACGGTACGGGATACCAGCCCTCCACCCTACTCCTGTCGCGCTCGCCCGGCATGTGCCGGACGTGGCGTCTATGCAGCGGCCTGCGGCAGGCTCAGACCGTACCGCGGGTCTTGCCGATCCAGGGCCGGTAGAACTCGCGGATCGCGGCCATGTCGGCAGCGTCATCACCACTGGGCGTGAACAGCGGGCCGATACCGATGGTCTTTTCCGGGTAGTGGAAGTACGCGGCAAGGATCGGCACGTCAGCCATCCGGGCGATCTTCAGGAAACCGGCCTTCCAGTCCTTCACCGCCTTGCGGGTGCCCTCGGGGGTGATGGCGAACCACATCTTCTCGTTGTTGCGCAGCAGGTCCACGGCCTGTCCGACGGTGCCCTGCGGCGAGCTGCGATCGAGCGGGATCACGCCCAGCCTGTGCAGCAGCGGGCCCAGCGGCCACCAGAACAGCGACGCCTTGCCCAGTACCTTCACCTTCATGCCCAGCGCGATCTTGGCCGCCATGCCCCACAGCCCATCCCAGTTGGACGAATGCGGGGCGATGATGAAGACCAGCCTGGGGATGTCAGGCAGGGTGCCGGTCACCTTCCAGCCGCCCATGCGCAGGGTGCAGCGCGCCAGCCAGCGCAGGAAGGCGTTGGGTTTGACCTGCGGCATCTGCGGCGGCACGGCCGGCAGCAACGAAGTCGGGTTGTTCAAGCAATCACTCCCAGTCACGTGATGAGCGACCGCGCTTGATCTGCGCGCGCCCGCGTTTGGCGTCCAGACGACGCAGTTTCGACCCGAGGGTCGGCTTGGTGGCCTTGCGCGGCTTGGGCACGCTCAGCCCGGCCTGGATGAAGGCCGCCAGCCGCTCGCGCGCATCCTCGCGATTGCGATCCTGGGTCCGGAAACGTTGCGCATCGATGACCAGCACGCCTTCGCCGGTCATGCGCCGGTCACGCCGCGCCAGCAGGCGTGCGCGCAACGGTTCGGGCAACGAAGGCGAGTTGGCCACGTCGAAACGTAGTTCCACCGCGGTGGAGACCTTGTTGACGTTCTGGCCACCGGCACCGCTGGCACGCACGAACCGCTCGACGATCTCGCCGTCGGGGATTTCAAGCTGCGCGCTGATGGTGACCGGTCCACTGCCCATCCGCGCATTGTAGCGGCAGCCACGTGCCGGAGTGCGGCATCGCGCGCCGTATGCCGCCGATCAGGTACCGAACACGCCGCCTTCGCCTTGGCTGCGGGTATGCTGGCCGTCCCATGTACCGCAGGAAGCCCGCATGACCCGCACCACACCCGCCCTGCCGTCCCTGCTGCGCCGCGCCGCCCTGCTGCTGGCGCTGGCCGTGGCCAGCGTTCCGGCCCTGGCCGCGCCACCGACAGACGGCGACATCAACCGCCTGCTGTCGGCCTCGCGTGCGCAGAGCATGATCGACACCATGCTGCCGCAGATCGAGGCGATGCAGCAGCAGCAGTTCCAGCAGGTGGCCGCACAGCGTCAGCTCAATGCCCAGCAGCAGGAACAGCTGAAGCGGATCCAGGCACGCACCAGCCAGACGCTGCGCCAGGCCCTGTCGTGGCAGCAGCTGCGGCCGATGTACGTGGACCTGTACAAGAAGACGTTCAGCAAGGAAGACGTGCTGGCGATGGCCGAGTTCTACGAGAGTTCGGCCGGCCAGAGCCTGCTGGACAAGACCCCGGCGCTGATGCAGAACGTGATGGTGGCCATCCAGGCGCGCATGCAGCCGCTGTTCGCGGATCTGCAGAAGGATCTGGAGGCGATCGTCAACGAGCCGGAAAAAAAGTGAGGTAGTGCCGGCCGCTGGCCGGCAACCTCGTACGGTTGGGATCAGGCAGGTGCCGGCCAGCGGCCGGCACTACCGTCTATAGGTCCACCTGCCAGCCAAACAGGTCCAGCGCCTTCTGGAACTCACGGTCCAGCGGCGCCCTGACATCCACGTCGCCGCCCTCCGGATGCGGGAAGCGCAGGCGCTCGGCGTGCAGCAGCATGCGGTGCACGCCCTGCATGCGGAAGATGCGGTTGTGGCGGCCATCGCCATGGCTGGTGTCGCCAATCATGTGGTGCGAGAGGTGCTTGAGGTGCCGGCGGATCTGCCGGAAGCGCCCCGTCTGTGGCTGGCAGCGCAGCAGTGCATAACGCGAACGGGTGAACTCACCGACCGGCACCGACAGCTCGCCCGTCGCCAAGCGCTGGAAGTCGGTGATCGCCGGCTTCTTCACCGGCTTGCCCGGGCCGCCATCCAGATCATGGTCCACCCGCCAGGACAGTTCCGCCGGCCATCCCCGGCAGACCGTCAGGTAGTCCTTCAACACTTCGCCGCCCATCAACGCCTTGCCCAGCGCGCTGGCGGTCTCGCGGTCGAAGGCCAGCAGCAGGCAGCCACTGGTGGCCCGGTCCAGGCGGTGCACGAGGAAGATCGGCCGCCCCAGCTGCTCGCGCAGGCGGTCGGCCAGGAAGTCGTCTTCGCCACGGGCCAGCTTGCTGTCGTGGACCATCAGCCCGGCAGGCTTGTTGACCACGGCCAGGCGCTCATCCAGGTGCAGCAACTGCAGGGGCGCGGTGTCGGTCTCGACCGCGGCGCGGGTATCGGGTTCGGTGCTCACCGCGGGATTATCGGGGCTGGGCACTGAATGGGGTAGAGCCGGCCGCTGGCCGGCTGCCTCAGGGTCGTCTGGCTGCTGGGGTTGCCGGCCAGCGGCCGGCACTACCAGATCAGGCGCGGCCGGCCCTGCCGGATCAGGCGCGGGCAACGCTGCAGTCAGGCGCTGCGTACGGCCAGCAGCTCGCCGTTGCCAACCGGCACCAGGCTGACGCTGAAGTCCGGATCAGCGTCCAGCAGCACGCGCAGCGGTTCCATTTCCTGCGCATGCGAGGTGGCGTTGTCCACCACCAGCAGGCCCCCCGGCCGCAGCACGCGGCGCAGCTGCGGCCACCAGCCGGCGTACTGCCCGCGGTCCGAATCGAGGAACAGCAGGTCAATGCTGGCATCGACGGCCTGTGCCAGCCACGGCCCTGCATCGTCGTGAACCAGCGTGATGCGATCGGCCAGGCCACTGCGCGCGAAGGTGTCACGCGCCATCGCCGCCTTGTCCTGTGCGTATTCCAGCGTGATCACGTGGCCGTCGATGGCGGCGGCAGCCTCGGCCAGCCACAGCGTCGAATAGCCGTTGGAGGTGCCGATCTCCAGCACCCTGCGCGCGGCGCCGAAGCGGACCAGCACGGACAGGAATTCACCCGTGTCCGGCGTGATGTTGAGCATGCGGCGGCCACGCGCGCTCTCGCGGGCGTCGTTGTCGGCGCCGAAGCGTGCCAGTTCGTCCTTGAGCGCTTGCAGCATGGGACCTACTTCCACCACGCGCGCGCCAGCGCCACTGCGCCCAGCGCACCGGACAACCAGCTCCACATTGGCAGGTCGCCCCAGTACCAGCCCGGCGGCTGCAGCACGTACATGAGCGCGGCAATGGCCAGCAGGCCCACGCCAGTGATCGCCCCCACCGCGCGCTTCTGCAGGCGCTGCACGCTGGCGTCCAGAGCGGCCAGGTCGCGCGAGCGCATCGACAGTTCATGGCGGCCTTCCACCTGCTGGGTCAGCCAGGCGTGTACCAGACGTGGCATGTCCGGGGCATGGGTCATGATTTCCGGCAGGCGCTTGCCGATCTCGCGTACCACCCGGCGCGGGCTGTAGCGCTCGCGCAGGATCTTCGCCAGCACCGGCTTGGCCACCGCCCAGATGTCGATCTGCGGGTCCAGCTGGCGGCCGACGCCTTCGATGTTCAGCAGGGTCTTCTGCAGCAGGATCAGCTGGGGCTGCAGGGTCAGCTGGTAACGCTGCGCCACGCGGAACAGCTTCATCAGCACTTCGGCCAGCGAGATCTGCGACAGCGGCCGGGTGAAGTAAGGTTCGCAGACCGATCGCACCGCCGCTTCCAGATCGTCGATGCGTACGTGGTCCGGCATCCAGCGCGCCTGCACGTGCAGTTCGGCAATGCGGCGGTAGTCACGGTTGAAGATGGCCATGAAGTTCTCGGCCAGGTAGTACTGATCTTCCTGCGAGAGCTGGCCCATGATGCCGAAGTCCAGCGCGATGAAGCGCGGGTTGGCGCGACGCGCCGGATCGGTGTCGACCCAGATGTTGCCGGCATGCGCATCGGCATGGAAGAAGTTGTCGCGGAACACCTGGGTGTAGAACACCCGCACGCCCTTGGCGGCCAGCGCCTTGCGGTCGATGCCGGCCTTGTCCAGCGCGGCGATGTCGTCGGACGGAATGCCCCACACGCGCTCCAGGGTCAGTGCGCGCTCGGCCGTATGGCTCCAGATCACTTCCGGCACGTACAGGTCGTCGCTGTTTTCCCAGAAGCGGCGCAGCACGCTGGCATTGGCGCCTTCGCGCTGCAGGTCCAGCTCGGCGGCCAGGGTGTTCTCGACCTCGGCCACCACTTCGCGCGGCCGGATTTTGTCGGCGCGCGGGTGGGTGCGCTCGACCAGCGCGGCCAGCGAATTGAGCAGGGCGATGTCGGCGTCGATCTGCTTCTCGATGCCCGGGCGAAGTACCTTGACCACCACCTGGCGGCCATCGGCCAGCGTCGCCGCGTGCACCTGCGCGATCGAGGCCGAGGCCAGCGGTTCGGTGTCGAAGCTGGCGAAGGCCGCACTGACCGGCAGGCCGAGCGCGTCCTCGACGATGCGGCGCGCGGTCTCGCCATCGAACGGCTTGACCCGGTCCTGCAGCAGGGTCAGTTCATTGGCCACGTCCGGTGGCACCAGGTCGCGGCGGGTGGACAGGATCTGGCCGAACTTGACGAAGATCGGGCCGAGGTCCTGCAGCGCCAGGCGCAGGCGTGCACCGCGCGACTGTGCGGCGATGTCGGCCGAGGCCCGCGGCACGAACGGCTTGGCCAGGCGCAACCAGCGCTCGGCCGGTGTGCCCTGCAGCAGGTCGTCGAGGCGGTAACGCAGGATCACCCGGCCGATGCGGCTGGCCCGCAGCACGGCCTTCATGCGGCACCCCGCAGGCGCTGCACGCGTGCACCCAGACGCTCGACGTCGTCGCGCAGCACGTCCACGTCATCGTGGAAGGCATCCAGCTCGGCACGCGGCACCAAATCGCGCGATTCCTCGGTGATGAACTCGGCGGCGCTGTGGGCCAGATCGATCGCGCCCTGGCGCGCGTGCTGCAGGCCGTTGCGCAGGGTGTTGGCAACCTGCACGCCCAGTACCTCGCCGAATACGCTGACGAAGGGCTGCTGCCAGTCCGGGTCGAAGCCCTTGGCCAGCTGCTGCAGGCGTCGCGCCAGTTCGGCATCGCCGGCCACGCGCACGCGACCCTTGCCGTTGCTGTCACCGCGCCGCGCGTTGGCCAGCAGCGGCAGCTGCGCCAGCACGCCGGCCAGGCTGCTGCGCACGGCCAGGTCGGCTTCCTGCGCGTCCACCGGACCGACCCGCAGCTGGTCGCCGTCGACGCTGATGCGCATCGCCAGCGACGGCGCTTCCAGGGTCAGGTCGATGTGGCGGCCGTCGAGGCTGGCCAGGGCATGGCGGGTATCCGGATCCAGCGCCAGGGCGCGGTTCAGGGCGATCTGCAGGGCGCGGCCAGCGACCGGCTTGAGGGACTTGAGCAGGGAAGGAGCCATGGGCGCATTCTACCTGCGTGGGTGGGGGGCTTGGGCCGGGCTGCCGCCCGGCACCCGTGGTAGTGCCGGCCGCTGGCCGGCAAGATCAACATCAAAAGCTGGCTATCCGTGGGATGGCGGGGTGGGTCCGGTTGCGGGGGACGCTGCAAGTACGTCCATGTAAGCTCGGTCGCGCCATCCATGGCGCTCACGCCCCCGCAACCGGACCCACCCCGCCTTCGACAGCTTGCTGCGATCTGTCGGGACGGCGTTCTGTGTTGCTGTTGGTGGGTGTCGACCTTGGTCGACACGGTAGATCCACGCCATGCGTGGATGGATTTCTGGTTCATCTGTGCCTCACGCGGTGGGCCGATGAAGGTTCATGCTATGGGGCCACGCAACGCACAGGACATCGCATTCCCCATGGCACGGACCCGGGTCGGCATCATCTTCGGTGGCAAGTCATCCGAGCACGAAGTTTCCCTGCAGTCGGCGAAGAACATCCTCGATGCGCTTGATCGCGAGCGCTTCGAGCCGGTGCTGGTCGGTATCGACAAGCAGGGTCAGTGGCATCTGAGCCAACCCGATACCTTCCTGATCAATGCCGATGATCCGTCGCGCATCGCCCTGCATCGGTCCGGTACGTCGCTGGCGGTGCGCCCGGGCGCCGAGCAGGCGCAGCTGCAGCCGTGCGATGCGGCCAGCGCGCTCGGCCAGATCGATGTGGTGCTGCCGATCGTGCACGGGCCACTGGGCGAGGACGGTGCGCTGCAGGGGCTGCTGCGCATGGCCAACCTGCC
This sequence comes from Stenotrophomonas sp. YJH_SMC_27, assembly GCF_059369815.1. Classification (NCBI taxonomy): domain Bacteria; kingdom Pseudomonadati; phylum Pseudomonadota; class Gammaproteobacteria; order Lysobacterales; family Lysobacteraceae; genus Stenotrophomonas; species Stenotrophomonas sp. YJH_SMC_27. The sequence continues at coordinate 138,414 of NZ_JCAFTA010000003.1, forward strand.
CTTCGTCGGCTCACCGGTACTGGGTTCGGCGGTGGCGATGGACAAGGACGTGACCAAGCGCCTGCTGCGCGACGCCGGGCTGCAGGTGGCACCGTGGCTGTGCATCCGTCGCCATCAGGCGGCGGCAGTCGATGTCGATGCGGTGATCGCGCAGCTCGGCCTGCCGTTGTTCGTGAAGCCGGCCAACCAGGGTTCGTCAGTGGGGGTGAGCAAGGTCAAAGATGCAGCGGGCTTCGCCGAGGCGCTGGCATTGGCGCTGCGCTACGACCACAAGGTGCTGGTGGAATCGGCGGTGGTCGGCCGCGAGATCGAGTGCGCGGTGCTGGGCAATGCGCATCCGCAGGCCAGCCTGTGCGGCGAGGTAGTGGTACACGACGAGTTCTACGCCTACGACACCAAGTACATCAACGACGATGGCGCCGACGTGGTGGTGCCGGCAGACATTGATGGCGCAACGCAGGCGCGTATCCAGCAGATCGCGCTTCAGGCCTACCGGGCGCTGGAGTGCGCGGGCATGGCGCGCGTGGATGTATTTCTTACCGAAGCGGGCGGGATCGTCATCAACGAGGTCAACACGCTGCCGGGCTTCACCCGCATCAGCATGTACCCGAAGCTATGGGGCGCCAGCGGCGTGGACTACACCACGCTGATCACGCGCCTGATCGAACTGGCGCTGGAGCGCCACGAGGCCGATCGCGGACTGCAGAGCGCTGTGTAGCGGCGCTGTGTGTAGCCTCGAGCCATGCTCTATGATCCTCTGTAGAGTCGAGCCATGCTCGACTCACGAGAAGCAGTCGAGCACGCTCGACTCTACAAAGGGGGGTGCCGACCAACGGTCGGCACCCACCGGAAAGAGCAGTGCCGGCCGGCGGCCGGCACTACCCTGCGGTCTACTAGCCTCGCTTGCGGAACATCGAGATCACCGCAAGGATCAGGAACACCACGAACAGGATCCAGGCGATGTTCGTTGCGGCGCCGGCGATACCGGAGAAACCCAGAACGGCGGCGATGATGGCGATGACAAAGAAGATGATGGCGTAGTGCAGCATGGCGCTCCTCGCGGGTGGTCGAGCCTTGGATGGCGTGGGTCCATCCTCCCGATCCTGCGGTGTGCAACCAGTGATGGCGATCTATGCAGCAGATGAAGCCTTCAGCCTGCGCAGCCCTTCTTCGATGCTGACTTGCGGCACGTAGCCGAAGTCACGGCGCGCCGGTTCCATGCTGTACCAGTGTGGCGTACACAGCTGTTCGGCCAGGAAACGGGTCAGCGGCGGCTCCCCGCGCAGTCGCAGCAGCGGCCACAGCCGCTCGCAGACAGCGCCGATGCGGTAGGCAGTCTTGAAGCTGATCGCCTTGTCCACCGTCGGCGCACCCACCGCAGCCAACAGCTTGTTCACCAGCTCGCGCATCGGCAACGGCTCGCCATTGGAGATGAAGTAGGCCTTGCCCGCGCACGCAGCGCCCGGTGCCAACGCTTCGAAGGCGAGGAAGTGCGCCAGCGCGGCATTGTCGATGTAGGTGGTATCGACCTTGTTGCTGCCATCGCCCACCAGGCGCAGGCGGCCCTGCCGCGCACGCTCGGCCAGGCGCGGCACCAGCTGCTGATCGCCAGGGCCCCAGATCAGGCGCGGACGCAACGCCATCGTCGCCAACGCGGCATCGTTGGCGGCCAGCACGCGCTGTTCGGCGATCGCCTTGGTGGCCGCGTACGGCGCCTGGAAATCTTCGCCGTACGGCACCTCGTCGGCGCCGAGGCCTTCCACCGGATGGGTGGCGCGATGGGTCACGCTGGGCGTGGAGGTGTAGACCAGCCTGCCGATGCGGTGCGCGCGGCAGGCTGCGATGACGTTGTCGGTGCCGACCACATTGGCCTGGTGGTAGCTGTCATAGCTGCCCCACGCGCCGGCCTTGGCACCATTGTGGAACACCGCATCGACGCCGGCCACCGCATGCAGCACCGCCTGCGCATCGGCCAGATCACCGCGGATCTGGCCCACGCCCATCGCCTGCAGTTCGGGGTAGTGGCTGCGGTTGAACGCCAGCACTTGGTGGCCACGCTCAACCAGCCCTCGGCACAGCGCCTGGCCGAGGAAACCACCGCCGCCGGTGACCAGGATTTTCATGCGCGCTTCTCCAGTTCGGCGCCGGCCCAGACGGCGAGCTTTTCGCGGCCGATCTTGGCGTTGTGACGGATATCGACGGGGAACGCCGGATGCACCAGGACGTGCTGCAGGTTCGCATCGGGCAACCGTGCGGCGGCTTTCGCACGCAGGGCCTCGCGCAAGGCCGGGCTGTCGCTCTGCCCGCGCTGCAGTTCCACGCACAGCACCGGTACCTGTGCACCGGCCGGGCCAACACCCACCAGGGCCGTGCGCGCCACGCCGGGCACGGTGTTGAACACCGGCTCGACCTGTTCGGTGTACAACGGCCCCTGCGCGGTTTCCACGCGATGGGTCTTGCGGCCGCAGAACCACAGACGGCCCTGTGCATCAAAGTAGCCCACGTCGCCCATGCGATGGACGATGCGGGTGCTGCCATCGGCCAGCGTCTCACGGATCTTCGCCGCCGCGGTGGCCTGCGGGCGGTTGAAGTAGCTGTCGGTGGCGGTTGGGCCGGCCACAGTGATTTCTCCCACCTCGCCGGTGGCCAGCACACGTGCCTGCGACCAGTCGGCCAGCGGCGCGTCATCGATGGCGATGATGCGGACCTCGTTCGGTTCCACCACGCTGCCCACGCAGGTGCCAGCGCCGGCCTCGGTGGCGGCGCGGGTGCGCTCCAGCTCACGCCCCTCCACCACTGCCACCGGCAGGCACTCGGTGGCGCCGTACGGCGTCCAGAACTGCGCGTCGGCCGGCAGCAGGCTGCGGATGGTGGCGACCACGTCCGGCGGCACCGGTGCACCGGCCGAGGTCACCCGGGTCACCGTCGGCAGCGGCCGGCCATGCTTCGCCAGCACCCGCATCAGCGCGGGCGAACCAAACAGCTGGGTCACGCCGAAGCGCTGGATGGCATCGTGCAGGCGTGCCGGGTCAGCCTGCGCCGGCCGCGTCGGGTCCATGTCCGGGATCACCGAGGTCAGGCCCAGCGCCGGGTCGAACAAGGCAAACGGCGGGAAGGTCGGCAGGTCCACCCCGCCCGCTTCCATGCCGAAGGCACTGCCCAGCAGCTGGATCTGGCCGACGAAATGGCGGTGGCGGTAGACCACGCCCTTGGGCACGCCGGTGGAGCCACTGGTGAACAGGATCGCGGCCATGTCCTCGCCATCGGTCTCGGCCAGCATCGGCCCAGCGCTGGCGCCGGCGCGCTCCAGCGCGGCCAGGCTGGTGCCGCCCCAGCCGAGGCGGCGGCCGACAGTGACCAGGCGGGTCGCCGAGGGCGCCCAGCGCAGCGCCAGCCGCGCCACATGGGCCAGTGGAATGCCGATGAAGGCCTGCGGCTGCGCCTCGTCCAGGCACTGCTTCAGGGCGCGCTTGTCGATGCCCGGGTCGACCAGCACCGGCACCGCCCCCAGCTTGAACAGCGCGAACATCAGCAGGAAGAATTCCGGCGAGGGCCGCACCATCACCACCGTGCGCACCCCGCGGCCGATCCCGTAGCCGGCCAGACCGGCGGCCATGGCGTCGCTGCGGGCATCCAGCTGGCGGTAATCGAGGGTGACGTCGTAGGCGGCCATGCCGTTGCCGGCGCCTCGGCGGCCCGGGCAGCGGATGGCGATCTGGTCGGGGCGTTCACGCGCCAGTTCAGGCAGGCGCGCGGCAATGTTGCAGGGTCGGTTCATCTGTTCATTGTCGCCGCTTACGGAATTTCTTGCGCGGCGGCCGACTTCGTGGAAAATCCGCACCCTCGTTCCCGATTCCGACTGCCGCCCGAGGCGGCTTGCCCATGCAACATCCCTGCATGACCTGCGGCGCCTGCTGCACCCAATACCGCGTGGCCTTCCACTGGATGGAATCGGACGAGGTCACCCCCGGCGGCGTGCCGCACCAGCTTACCGAGGTGCTGGACCCGCATCGCCTGTGCATGCGCGGCACCCATTCCAAGCCGGTGCGCTGCGTCGCGCTGGATGCGCAGATCGGCGTGTATTCACGCTGCACCATCCACCCCAACCGGCCCAGCGTGTGCCGCGAGGTGGATGCATCGTGGGAGTATGGCAAGGCCAGCCCGCAGTGCGACAAGGCGCGCATCGCCTATGGCCTGGATCCGTTGACGCCGGCCGACTGGCGCTGGCGCGATGACGCCGACAATGACGACGACCATCCGGACGACAACGGCAACAGCCCTTCCTCGCCGCCGCAGGCGCCGGTCGCCGCGTAATGGTAGTGCCGGCCGCTGGCCGGCAACCTCATCAACCCTTCGGGTGTGCCGACCAACGGTCGGCACCCACCGGAAGAGGAAGGGGTGGATGCCGACCGTTGGTCGGCACATCGATCAGATCGGGTTGGCGTCCAGGAACGCGCGGATTTCCGGCACCAGCACCTCGTGCTTGTCCTCCAGCACGTAATGCCCGGCGTCCTCGAACGCATGTACCTGGGCCTTCGGCAGCGCGGCCTGGAAGCCCTTCAGGAAATGATGGTCGAACACGAAGTCGCGCAGGCCCCAGCCGAGAAAGGCGGGACGGTCGGCGAACGACGGCAGCGCCTTGCCGGCGCGTTCCAGCAGCGACCAGGCCTTGTCGGCCGGCGACAGCGGGATGTCCTGCATGAAACGGATGGTGCTGATGCGGTTGGCCCAGCTGTTGTACGGCGACACGTAGGCGCGGCGCACGTCGGCCGGCATCTTCCGCTCCACGCCCAGCCACGAGGCACCGGAGGAGAACGCGTTGAAGCTGCGGATGATCCACTCGCCGATCTTCCAGTGACGGCCCAGCGCGATCTGCCACGGCATCTTCTTCGCCGCCGGCATCGGGAACGCGGCGGTGTTGAGCACCACCAGGCGCTTGACCTGGTCGTGGTGCGACAGCGCCCAGCCGAAACCGATCATGCCGCCCCAGTCGTGCACGGCCAGGGTCACCGGTCCGGTGATGCCCAGGTGCTTGAGCAGCGCATCGAGGTCGTCCACGCGCGACTGCAGCGTGTACTCGTAGCGGCTGTCATCAGGCTTGTCCGACAGGCCCATGCCGATATGGTCCGGCACGATGCAGCGGTAGGTGTCCGACAGGCCGGCCACCAGCGTGCGCCAGTAATAGCTCCACGACGGATTGCCGTGCACCATCACCACTACCTCGCCGTCGCGCGGGCCTTCGTCGAGATAGTTCATCGACAGGCCCGGGCGCACTTCGAAGCGCTGCGGGTGGGCGGGGTAACCGGGAAGATCGCGCATGCGGAGCACCTTGGAAGAATCGCGGCGCGGTGTAGCGCCGAGCCATGCTCGGCGGCTCTCCGGTCAGGCCGCGGAAGAACCGCGCTGTGCGCGTGAGCCGAGCATGGCTCGGCTCTACAGGAGGTCGGGCAGCGGGCTGCTTACCAGACCACTTCAGCCATCGAACAGTTCAGGCCGGAACCAATGCCCAGAAGCGCGATGCGATCACCCTTCTTCAGCTTGCCCAGCTGCTTGAGCTTGCTCAGCACGATCGGCACCGAGGCCGGGCCGATGTTGCCGTGCTCGCCGAAGATGGTCATGACCTTCTTCGGATCGATGCCGAAGTTCTTGATGAACGCAGCGGTGTGCGGCTGGCTCACCTGGTGGATCACGAACTGGTCCAGCTCTTCCACGGCCCAGCCGAGTGCGATCTTGGCGGCGGTGAAGGTCTTCTGTGCCAGCTTGATGCCTTCGATCAGCAGCAGGCGGGTGTCGGTGACCATGCGGTCCAGGTTGCCCAGGCACAGCTGGTTCCACTCGGTCGCCGAGCGGGTGACGCCACCCTTGTAGCGCGGCGCGTCCGGCACCAGCTCCGAGCGCGCCATCACCATCGCGGCAGCACCCGAACCGGTGGTCAGGGCCGCCAGTTCGTTGCGGAAGTCGTCGGCGGTGACGTCCGGAGCGGTCATGCGCTCCAACGTCTTCTCGTACACCAGGTTGGCGGTCTCGCCATCCACCACCAGCGCGTAGTCGATGTCACCGCGCTCGATCATGCGCGCGGCGATATCCATGCCGTTGATGAAGGCCAGGCAGGCGTTGGCGACGTCGAAGGTCATGCATTCGTCGCTGACGCCGAGGTTGCCCGACACGATGGAGGCGGTGGACGGCTCCAGGTAGTCGCGGCTGACCGAGGTATTGACCAGCAGGCCCACCTGCGTCGCATCGATTCCAGCGTCTTCCAGCGCCTTGCGGCCGGCCATGGTGGCAGCGTCGGACGCCAGCACGCCGTTGTCCCACAGGCGGCGCGCGTGGATGCCGGCGATATCGCCGAGCACGTCGGTGCGGATGCCCAGGCGATCCAACGTCGGCTGCAGGCGTTCGTTGATTTCCTTGGTGGTCAGCGTATGCGGTGCGTCGACGTGTGCCAGGCCGGCGATCGAGACATTCTTGAAGAGCATCGAGGTTAGCGCCAAGGCTCAGGCAAAAGGGGGCGCTATTCTATAACCCCGGGGGCCTTCACCGCATCTTTACGAATTCAGCGCTGGCCGTATGGTGAAGCGTTCAGCGCGGTGGGCACTGGAACGCGGCGAAGCGCTGGCTGCCATCGGCCGGGGCCGCAGCGGCCTGCACGGCATTGGCACCTGCGCTCGGGGCCTCGTTGCGAGCCAGGGTTTCCAGCTCTTCCTGCACGCGCAGCGGGTTGCGGTTGTAGAAGCCGACCTTGCTCTTCACGGTGACGACCACTTCGCCCTTGGCGATGCAGCCAGCGGGAACGGGGCCTGCCGGCAGTACGCGGGTCGCCTTGCCGGCCGGTTCGATCGGCACCCAGGTACAGGCGGTGACGGTGAGCAGCAGGGAGGAAAGCAGCAGAACGCGCATGGGCAGATCCTGGAAGGGTATGGGGGGATTCTGCCTGAACAGCCTGAATCGGGGGTAGCCGGGGCGGAGCCCAGGTAGCGCCGGGCCATGCCCGGCGAGCGCACAGCGCGGCATGGCTGGCCGCCGGAAAGCCGCCGGGCACGGCCCGGCGCTACCACGGGAGACCTGCCCGCCGTGGCGGGCAGGCACGTCCCTTATTTCTTGACCGGGTTGCCTTCGGCATCGATTACGGTCACCTCGCCCAGGTTCAGCGCACGCACGGCCGCTTCGGTCTGCTTGAGATCACCCACCACCACCCAGGTCAGCGCCTGCGGCTTGATCTCGGCGGCGGCCTGCTGCACCTGCGCCGGGGTCATCGCCTCGATCTCGGCCTTGCGACGCAGCACGTAGTCGTCCGGGCGCTTGAACTGCACGATCGAGCCGATGGTCGACGCCACCGCGCTGGCGGTCTCGTAGGCACCGGGCAGGCTCAGGGTCTGGATATTGCGGATGCGGTTGACCTCGGCAGCGGTGGCCGGCTTGCTGCCATCGGCGAACGCGGCGATTTCCTTGCGCATTTCCGCCAGTGCCGGGCCGGTCTTGTCGATCTGCACCGGCGCGCTGGCCATCCACGGGCGCTGGCCCACCGAATTGACCGCGCTGCTGCGCGCACCGTACGACCAGTGCTTGTCTTCACGCAGGTTCATGTTCAGGCGCGAGGTGAAGTCGCCGCCGATCACACCGTTGGCGATGTCGAAGCGGGTCGAGCTGGTGGCGCTGGAAGGTGCCACCACCTGGCCGGCGAACAGGTTGGCCTGCACCGCGCCCGGCTGGTCGATCAGGAACACGCGCGGGCCCTTCGGCAGCGCCACGTCGGTGGCCGCCTTCACCTGCGGGGCATCGCCGGCAGCCTTCCAGTCGCCCAGCTGCTTGTCCAGCAGCGGCACGATCTCGGCCAGGGTGGTGTCGCCGACCACGATCAGGGTGCCGTTCTGCGGGCGCAGCCAGTCGTGATGGAAGTCGACCAGGTCCTCGCGGGTCAGGCCGTTGATCGCCGCCTCGTCGCCGCTGCCGGTGAACGGAATGGCATACGGGTGGCCCTTGCCGTACAGCAGCGGGGGCAGCACGCGCATCGCCACCGCACCCGGGTTGACCTTCTCCTGCTGGATGCCCGCGATCCAGCTCGCCTTGACCCGGTCGATCTCGCCCTGCTCGAAGCGCGGTTCGCGCAGCAGGTCGCGGTACAGCGCCAGCGACGGCACCAGGTTTTCCTTCAGCGCCGACAGGTCCACGCTCATCGAGTCCAGGCCGGCCGAGGCATCCAGGCTGGCGCCCAGCGCATCCGCCGCATCGGCGAAGGCCAGCGAGCCGAGCTTGCCGGCACCTTCGGTCATCAGGCTCATGGTGAAGTTGGCGGTGCCCGGTTTGCGGCCCTGGTCGGCACTGAAGCCGCCCGGGAACTGGTAGCTGAACTGCACCACCGGAATCTCATGGCGCTCGGCCAGGATCACCTGGGTACCGTTCTTCAGTGTCGCGCGCTGCAGCGCCGGGAACTTCAACTGCGGGAACTCGCGGGTCTGCGGCACGCCGGCCTTGCGGTCGACCTGCTCCGGCAGCGTGCTGTACTTCGGGTCCACCGCTGGCACGGTGAACGGCTTCGGCGCCTGGCTCGGATCTTCCTTCAGCGCCACGCGCTCACCCGGTGCGATCACCAGGGTGTGGCTGCCCTTGTCCAGCCACTGTGCGCCGAGCCGGCTCAGATCGGCGGCACTGGCCTTCTCGATGTTGGCCAGCGAGGTGCGGAAGCAGCCCGGGTCGCCGGTGAACACCGCACATTCTGCAAGGGCGTCGGCCTTGCCGCCGAAGCCACCGATGCGCTCGATGCCGCGGATGAAGCCGGCGCGGGCGCCGGTCTTGGCGCGCTCCAGTTCCGCGGCGGTCGGGCCCTGCTTGATCAGCCGGTCCAACTCCTCGTCGATGATCTTCTCGACCTTGGCCGGGTCCTGGCCCTGCTTGACCGTGGCCATGATCACGAAGTTGGAGCCCAGCTGTGACGTGGAGAGTCCGGCAGCAATGCTGTCCACCAGCTTGTCCTGGTGCTGCAGGCGCTGGCTCAGGCGCGAGGACTTGGCACCGCCCAGCACCTGCGCGAACAGCTGCAGCTGATCGACCTCGGTGGTGCCGACCTGCGGCACGTTCCAGGCGCGGTAGATACGCGCCTGCGGCACCTTGTCGGTCATCGTCTCGCGCGTATCGGCGCTGCGCTTGGCCACGTTCACCGCCGGCTGCGCCATGGTCGGACCGGCCGGGATGCTGCCGAAGTACCTGGAGACCTTTTCCTTGGCGGTGGCCAGGTCGATGTCGCCGGCCAGCACCAGCACCGCGTTGTTCGGGCCGTACCAGGTGCGGAACCAGGTCTTCACGTCGTCCAGCGACGCCGCGTTCAGATCGTTCATCGAACCGATCACGCCGTGGTGGTACGGGTGGCCCACCGGATACAGCGCCTTGTTGAGCTGGTCCCAGGCCTGGCCGTAGGGCTGGTTCTCGCCTTGGCGCTTCTCGTTCTGCACCACGCCACGCTGCTCGTCCAGCGCAGCCTGGTCGATCGCACCGACCAGATGGCCCATGCGGTCCGATTCCATCCACAGTGCCATGTCCAGCGCGGTGGTCGGCACGTTCTCGAAGTAATTGGTGCGGTCGGTGTTGGTGGTGCCGTTCTGGTTGGTGGCACCGACCTGCTTGAATGGCTCGAAGAATTCGCCGTCGTGGTTTTCGCTGCCCTGGAACATCAGGTGTTCGAACAGGTGCGCGAAGCCGGTACGGCCGGCCGGCTCGTCCTTGCTGCCCACGTGGTACCAGACGTTGACCGCGACGATCGGCGCCTTGCGATCGGTGTGCACGATCACGCGCAGGCCGTTGGGCAGGGTGAACTGCTCGTACGGGATATCGACCTTGGCCGGTGCGGCCGGCTTGGCCGCCAGCGCATGGGAAGGCACAAGCGTGCCCAGGGCGGTGCTGAGGGCGACAGCCAGCAGTGCAGCGCGCGGGCGAAGGGCGAGAGACATATCCGGATCCTTGGTCACGAAGGTGAACCCCGATCCTAGCCTGCGCGCACAGCGGCCGGAATCGGCCAGCAGTCACTGGGGGTGTTTGCCTCCTTGCCCCTCCACCCCTGCTTTGCGGCCCGGGAGGGGCGGTCACAAGCGCCCGCAGGCAACGTCCGGACAGTGTCCGCGGCCCGAGGAATGGACAGGTGTCCGCCCACCGGACACTTCTCTACCCGAACAAACCCCTTCTAAATCAACAACTAAAAGTTGGCACGCGGATTGCTTGGTAGTTCCTGCGCCAGGAAGGGCTTCAGACGAAAGCTGACTGAAGACTGAACAAATGCAGGAAATCGGAAATTTTCCTTGCAAGCCCAGAATTGGTGTACTACCTTACTACCACACCACTGATCACCAACACTAAACAGGCCCCGTCATGAACGCCAAGACCATTGCCATCGCCATCGCCCTGATTGCCGGCACCGCGGTTGTTTCGTCGGTGCAGGCCTCCGAATCCATCAAGACGCTGTCCACCGTGCAGGTCCGCCCTGCCGCCGACCAGCTGGCCCAGCAGGCCTGGGAACAGGCCAGCGGCATCCCGACCCTGGCCACCGTGGAAGTGCGCCCGAGCGCCGACCAGCTGGCCGAGCGCAACGGCTACGTCGCCGCCCCGGTTGCGGCCGCGATGCCGATCACCACCCTGGCCTCGGTGGAAGTGCGCCCGAGCCTGGAACAGCGCGTCGCCCTGGCCGCCGAGCTGGAAGCCCAGCGCTACGCCGCGACCCTGGCTGCCGCCGCCACCAACGTCGCCAACTCGGTCATCGTCAACCTGCCGGCCCTGCAGGTGCGTCCGAGCGCCGCCGACCTGCAGGCCCTGGCCACCGAAACCGCCCAGGTCCTGCTGCGCCCGTAACCGGTGCCGCCCTGCCTCGCGCAGGGCGTGCGCCGTAAAGGCGGCCGCCGTCGCAGGTACACTGCGCCGATGAATGCCGCGCCCCAGTTCCACGTGATCCTGTTCCAACCGGAAATCCCGCCCAACACGGGCAATGTGATCCGGCTCTGTGCCAACACCGGCGCGCAGCTGCACCTGGTCGAGCCGCTTGGCTTCGCACTGGAAGACAGGCAGCTCAAGCGCGCCGGGCTGGACTACCACGAGTATTCACGCCTGCAGGTGCACCCCGACCTGGACACCGCGCTGGCGCGGATCGCACCGAATCGGTTGTTCGCACTCAGTACCCGCGCCAGCGTGCGCTACGACAGCGTGGCCTTTGAAGAGGGCGATGCATTCCTGTTCGGGCCGGAAAGCCGTGGCCTGCCGCAGGACGTGCTCGATGCCCTGCCCGACGGCCGCCGCCTGCGCCTGCCGATGCGGCCGGACAACCGCAGCCTCAATCTTTCCAACACCGTTGCGGTGGTGATGTACGAGGCGTGGCGGCAGCATGGGTTTGCCGGCGGCGCGTAGCGCCACGCGCCTCTCTTCTGCCTAATTGTTGCTGTGGCGGGCGCATGCGTTCATGGGCGTTACTTTTCTTTCCGCGCGGAAAGAAAAGTAACCAAAAGAAACGCGCCGCCATCCGCGAGCCGGTGCTGCGCACCGGTACCCTGCGCTCCTCGGCCCGCCGGGGGACGGCGCGGAACTCGCTGCGCTCATACACTCGCGCCTCTTCGCCCCCGCCGGACCTGCGGTGCTCGGCTCGCTTCAAGGCGGACCCGACAGCCGCGCGGTACAGGCTGTCCTTGAACCCATCGCGGTCCGGTGCGCGGTTCGGCACACCGATCGCTCGCCTGCGAATACGCTACTGGACAATGCCGGCCAGCGGCCGGCACTACCGGTGCACTCAGAACGCGTTGATGCCGGTCAGTTCGCGGCCGATCACCAGCTGGTGCACGGTCTCGGTGCCTTCATAGGTGATCACCGATTCCAGGTTCAACGCGTGACGGATCGCCACGTGTTCGGTGGTGATGCCGGCCCCACCCAGCAGATCGCGACACTCGCGGGCGATGTCGATGGCCATGCGGCAGTTGTTCCACTTGGCCAGGCTGACCTGCTGCGGCTGCAGCTGGCCGGCTTCCTTCAGCCGGCCCAGTTGCAGGGCCAGCAGCTGGGCGGTGGTGATGCGGCGGGCCATCTCGGCCAGCTTGATCTGCGCGCTCTGCGTCGCCGCCAGCGGGCGACCGAACAACACGCGCTCCTTGGCATAGCCCAGCGCTTCATCCAGGCAGGCAATCGCCGCACCGATCGGCCCCCAGCTGATGCCGTAACGGGCCTGGGTCAGGCAGCCCAGCGGCCCCTTCAGGCCCTTCACGTTCGGCAGGCGATGGCTGTCGGGCACGCGCACGTCATCGAAGAACAGCGCACCGGTCAGCGACGCGCGCAGGCTCATCTTGTGCTTGATCTCCTGCGTCGTGAAGCCGGCCATGCCCTTTTCCAGCACGAAGCCCTGGATGCCGTCCTCGGTCTGTGCCCAGACGATCGCGAGGTCGGCCACCGGGCCGCTGGTGATCCACATCTTGCTGCCGCTGATGCGCCAGTCGCTGCCGTCGCGCACGGCGCGGGTCTTCATGCTGGCAGGATCGGAACCCCCATGCGCCTCGGTCAGGCCGAAGCAGCCGATCAGCTCGCCGCGCGCCATCGCCGGCAGCCACTGCTGGCGCTGTTCCTCGCTGCCATAGGCGTAGATCGGGTACATGCACAGCGAGCTTTGCACCGAGACGAAACTGCGCAGGCCGGAATCGCCGCGCTCCAGCTCCTGGCAGATCAGGCCATAGCTGACCGCGCCGAGGCCACCGCCGCCGTACTCGGTCGGCAGCGTTGCGCCGAGCAGGCCCAGTGACGCGATCTGCGGCACCAGTTCAGACGGAAAACGGGCCTGGTCGAAGGCATCGCCGATGATCGGCAGCACGCGCTCGTCGGTGAAGCGGGCGACACTCTCCTGCACCGCACGCTCTTCCTCATTGAGCAGGGAACGGACATCGAACAGATCGTACGGATGCAAAGCCATGGCACTCACACGCAGTCAGGACCCGGCCATTGTCGGTCATCCGGGCAGCGCGTGCCGGCCAGGGTTGGCCCCCACCAGGGCTGAGGCACTACGCTGCGCTGCAGCAATCGTGCGGTGAACGGCGTCTATCTAGCTCGATCACGCGCGTCCCGGTACCCTGACACATTCAAACAACCGTTTCGCCCGTGGCCGCACGCGCGATTCCCAGGCACCGCCGGTGGCCCCGATGCCGGCCCTACCCACGAGTCATGCAATCGATGAGCGCTGAAGCCAACGCCCTGCCCCCGCGTGAAGTAATGGAGTTCGACGTGGTGATCGTCGGCGCCGGTCCTGCCGGCCTGGCCACCGCGATCCGCCTGCGCCAGCGCGCGATCGAAGCCGGCCGCGAGCTGTCGGTGTGCGTGCTGGAAAAGGGCTCCGAACCGGGCGCGCACGTGCTCTCCGGTGCGGTGATGGACCCGCGCGCACTGACCGAACTGTTCCCGGACTGGGCCGAACGCGGCGCACCGCTGAAGCAGAAGGTCACCCGCGACGAATTCCTGTTCCTCAGCGAGACCGGCGCACGCAGCACGCCCAACGCGCTGCTGCCGGAGTGCTTCCACAACGAAGGCAACTACATCATCAGCCTGGGCGAAGTGACCCGCTGGCTGGCGCAGCAGGCCGAGGCGCTGGAAGTGGCGATCTTCCCGGGCTTTGCCGCCGCCGAAGTGCTGTTCGGCGACAACGGTGAAGTGATCGGCGTGGCTACCGGCGACATGGGCATCGAGAAGGACGGCAGCATCGGCCCGGCCTTCGAGCGCGGCATGGCGCTGCACGCCAGGTACACGGTCTTCGCCGAAGGCGCGCGCGGCCACCTCGGCCGCCAGCTGATCGCCCGCTACAAACTGGACGAAGGCAAGGACCCGCAGGCCTACGGCATCGGCATCAAGGAACTGTGGCAGATCGACCCGGCCAGGCATGAGCCGGGGCTGGTGGTGCATGCGGCCGGCTGGCCGCTGGACAGCGACACCTACGGCGGCGCGTTTCTGTACCACGCCGACGGCGGCAAGGTCGCCATCGGCTACGTGGTCGGCCTGGACTACAGGAACCCATGGCTGAGCCCGTTCGAGGAGTTCCAGCGTTTCAAGACCCATCCCTCCATCCGCAAGCACCTGGAGGGCGGCACCCGCATCGGTTACGGCGCCCGTGCAATCACCGCCGGCGGCCTGCTGTCGCTGCCCAAGACGGTGTTCCCCGGGGGCGCGCTGGTCGGCTGCGAGGCCGGTTACCTCAACGCCAGCCGCATCAAGGGCAGCCACGCCGCAATCAAGACCGGCATGCTGTGCGCCGACGCCGCGTTCGACGCGCTGGCTGCTGATCGCCAGCACGATGAACTGAGCGCCTACCCGAAGGCGTTCGAAGCCAGCTGGCTGTTCACCGAACTGCAGCAGGCCAAGAACTTCAAACAGTGGTTCAAGAAGGGCCAGACCGTGGCCACGCTGATGACCGGCGTGGAGCAGTGGCTGCTGCCCAAACTGGGCGTGCGCAACCCGCCGTGGACCCTGCATCGCACCCAGCCGGATCATGCCTGCCTGGAGCCGGCGGCCAAGCACACCCGCATTGCCTACCCGAAGCCGGATGGCGTGCTGACCTTCGACCGCCTCAGCTCGGTGTTCCTGAGCAGCACCAACCACGACGAGAACCAGCCCAGCCACCTCACGCTGAAGGACCCGAGCATTCCGGTGAAGGTGAACCTGGCCGAGTACGCCGGTCCGGAAGCGCGCTACTGCCCGGCCGGCGTGTACGAGTTCGTCGGCGAAGCCGACAGCGCGCGCCTGCAGATCAACGCGCAGAACTGCGTGCACTGCAAGACCTGCGACATCAAGGACCCCACCCAGAACATCGTGTGGGTGACCCCGCAGGGCGGCGGCGGCCCGAACTACTCTGGCATGTGATCGCCCCGGGCTGCGACCGCGTGTCGCAGCCCGGCGGCTCGACCGCACCGCTATCCTGCCGCCCATGCGCGCCGACCGCCTGCTCATTGCCATTGCCGTGTCCCTGCTCGCCACGGCCTGCCAGCGCCCGCCTGCTGCGCCCGCCACGCCCGAACAGGCCCGGCAACAGGCCATGCAGCGCGCGTTCGAACTGTGCGCCGGTTGCCACACCGTGCAGCCCGGCGGCATCCACCGCTTCGGGCCGAACCTGCATGGCGTGATCGGCCGCCGCGCCGGCAGCTTGCCCGACTACGGCTATTCCGAGGGCATGCGCCGCGCCGACATCACCTGGAGCGCGCAGACCCTGGATGCCTTCCTGCAGTCGCCCACCCACGTGGTGCCCGGCACCCGCATGTACAACGCCTTTCCCAGCGCCGAACGCCGCGCGCTGGTGATCGCCTACCTGCAACAGCAGTCGGCTCAGTGAGCGAGGCGCTGCAGCTGATGCTGCAGCCGGGCCACGAACGCCGTTACGGCTGCGAACACCGGTGCCGGATCGGTTTCGCCCGCATCCTGCAGGCGCTCGACCAGTGCGTTGGCCTGCCCGGCCAGCACCGTCGCCCCAACCGCACCCAGGCCGCCGGCCAGGCGATGCAGGTGCAGCGCCGCGGTTTCGCGGTCGCCGGCCTGCACGGCGCGTTGCACGGCCGCCAGATCGCCCTCGCTGGCCTGCAACAGGCTGTCGCGCAGCTGCTCGGCCACCACGCGTGAGCCGAACCGCCGCTGCAGGCTGGCCAGATCAGGCAGCGTCCCGCCATCGTCGGCAGCGGGTCCGGCCTGCGGCTCCGCAACCGATAGTCCCTGCGCCTGCGGCAACCAGCGCAGCAGCGCGGCGCGCAGGGTTGCCAGCGACAGCGGCTTGGACAGTACTTCGTCCATGCCGGCCTCGCGGCAGCGCCGTGCATCGTCGTCCAGTACGCTGGCGGTGAGCGCCAGTACGGTCAGCCGCGGCTGGCCGTTGCGACCCTCGCGTTCGCGCAGCAGGCGGGTGAAGGCGAAGCCATCCAGCACCGGCATCCGGCAATCGGTGATGACCAGATCGAACGGCTCCGACGCCAACCGGTCCAGCCCCTGCTGGCCATCGCCGACCAGCACATGCGGCACACCCAGCTGCTGCAGGCGCCAGGCCATCATCGCCTGGTTGGTCGGATGATCTTCGATCACCAGCACGCGTGCCTCGCGCAACGCCGGCGGCAGCAGCGCCGCCTGTTCCTCCTCGGCGGCAAGCGCTTCAACATCGCCACGGCCGGCTTCCACCAGCGACAGCCGCACCTCGGCGCGGGTACCCTCGCCCAGCGTGCTGTGCAGCTCCAGTTCGCCGTCCATCATCTGCACCAGGCGCTGGCAGATGCTCAGGCCCAAGCCGGTACCACCATGGTCACGCTGGATGTATGCACCGGCCTGGGTGAACGGCGCAAACAGGTGCTGCAGCTGTTCCGGCGCGATTCCGATGCCGGTGTCGGTGACGCTCAGGCACAGCGGCTGGCTGCCGTCTTCGGCGGTCGGCCCCAGCACTTCCAGCTGCAACCGCACTTCGCCGCGCACGGTGAACTTGATGGCGTTGCTGAGCAGGTTGAACACGATCTGGCGCAGGCGCACGCCATCCACTTCGTGCGCCGCTGCCAGCTGTGGGTCGATCTGCACGTGCAGGTCCAGCCCACGTGCACTGGCCTGCGCCGACAGCAACCGGCACACGCTCTCCAGCAAGGGCCGCAGCGGCTGCGGCACCGGTTCCAGGCGCAGTGCGCCGGCCTCCAGCCGCGAGTAATCGAGAATATCGTCGAGGATCTGCCGCAGCATCTGCGCGGAATCCTCGATCACGTCGAGAATGCGCTGCTGCTCGGCATCCAGCGGCGAATGGGCCAGCACCTCAAGCATGCCCAGCACGCCGCTCATCGGCGTGCGGATCTCATGGCTCATGGTTGCCAGGAAACGCGACTTCGCCTCCGCGGCCTGTTCGGCCTCTGCCTTGGCCGCAGTCAGGGCCTCGGCCTGCGCACGCGCCTCGCTGACGTCCACCCAGTAACCACTCCAGATCACCGCGCCCGCTTCCGCAGCATAGGGATGGGCCTGGCTGCGCACCCAGCGCGCGCCGGTGCCTTCAGGACGCAGCCGGAACTCGAGAATGAGCGGCGCGAACTGCCGCGCCGCCTGCTCGACCGCATGCAGGATGTGCTCGCGGTCATCTTCCTCGATGCGCTCCAGCAGGCAGGTTGCATCCTGTTCGGCCTGCTGCCGGCTGATCCCGAACAACGCCTGCAGGTCGCCGGCAATGAACGGGAAACTGAGGGTTCCGTCAGCCGCACGGCGTGCCTGATAGACCACGGCGGGCAGGTTGTCGGTGACTTCGGCCAGGCGCTGTTCCAGATGGCGACGCCCGGCTACCTCACGGCGCAGCCGCCAATGCCCGATGGCGTGCACCAGCAGCGCGGTAAGCAGCACCAGCAGCAGCGGCACGCCCCAGCGCGCCACGCGGGTCCACTCGAGGCCGTTGCGGTATTCGACGGCCAGCCAGTCGCCGCGCAGGGCTTCGCGCTTGCGTGGGGTCATCTGCAGCAGCAGGCGGTCGAAGGTGGTGGCCAGGGCGGCATGGCGACGCTCGACAGCCAGCACCAGCTGATCGTTGAAGCCGGCCGGTGCGGCCACCTGCAGGCGCCCCGGGAAGCGGTTGCGCAGCAGGTGGTCCACCACGGCCAGATTGCCTATATAGGCGTCGGCGTCGCCATTGATCAGGCGCTGCAGGGCCTGTTCCGCGCTGCGCGCCGCGATGATCCGGGCCTGCGGTGCCTGCTGCAGCACATAACCACGCACGCGCTCCGGATCGGACAGCAGCACCCGCTTGCCCTGCAGGTCTGACAAGCCCAGCAGCGCCGGGCTGTCGCGCCGGCTGACGATCACGTTCGGCACGCTGATGAAGGGCTGGCTGAACACCCAGTCCGGGCCCAGGTAGCGCGAATCGGCCGGAATGCCCATTACCGCCTGCAGCTCGCCGCGGCGCGCCTTCTCGCGCACTTCGTACCAGTCATGGCTGTTTTCCACCTGCAGGTTGGCGCCGGCCTGCAGCAGGCGGCGCAGGTATTCGCTGGCCAGGCCGCTGGGGTTGCCATCCTGGTCGGCGAACGACAGTGGCGCCGCGTTCGGCGCGAAGCCGATCCTCAACGGTTGCTCCAGTACCCGCTTCTCGGCCTGGCTCAGCGCCAGCTGCGCCGATGCCGACCACCGCGGAGGTGGCAGCCAGCGCTGCGCCAGCGCATCGCGCTGGGCCTGGCTGGTCGCGGCCAGCGCCAGGTCCAGCGCTTCGGCCAGTGGCTGCTTGCCGTTGGGAATGCCGAAGTGCAGTCGCTCCGGCGGGAGATCGCTGGGGCGCAGCAGCACGACGCCCTGCAGGTCCTCGCGGGCGATCAGTTCGGTGGCCACATAGGCATTGCCGATGTAAACGTCGGCCTTGTCGTCTCTGACCATCTCCAAGGCCGCCAACGAGTTGTTTGCGACAAGCTGGCGCGCATGCGGAAAGCGGGCGCGCACCTGGGGCCCGGTCAGGAAGTCCTGCTCGATCACCACCCGCAGTCCGTCCAGATCGGGATTGTCGGAGGCACGCAGGTCATCCGGGCGCCCCACCAGGGCCAGCGGGGCCTCGCCATAGGCGGCGGTGTAGACCATGCAGCGGGTGCGGTCGGCACTGAGCCCGACGTTCATCACCACATCAATCTCGCCACGACATGCCGCATCCAGCACGGATGTCCAGTCGGAGTAGCGCCTTGCCTCCACCTTCACGCCCAACTGACGGGCAAGAAGCGACAGATAATCCGGACCCAGGCCAACCTGTTGACCATCACGGAGGGACTCGAACGGTGGCCAGCCACTGTCATACTGACCCACGACGATGCTCGGATGGGCGGCCAGGTACTCGCGCTGCAGGGGGCTGAGCGGCAACGGCCCGGGCACCGCCTGCGCCAACGCTGCCGGCAGCGCCAGTACGACCAGCAGCAGGACCAGCCCGCGAACAGCCCAGCTACGCATCGGCGTCGATCTCCTAGAATCCTGCCAGGGACCGCGATGGTCGCGGCCCAGCCAGCCCGGTGGCCATACTAGAGCATGAGCTTGCGCATCATCATCGCAGACGACCACCCGGTGGTCCGTATCGGTACCCGCGCCGTCATCGAATCGAGCGGGGTGGGCCGCGTGGTCGGCGAAGCCGACAGCGCGCAGGCGCTGATGGCCCTGCTCGGCAGCCAGCCCTGCGACCTGCTGGTGACCGACTACTCCATGCCGGGCAGCCCGCAGGCCGACGGCTTCGCCATGATCGGCATGATCCGCCGCCGTCATCCAGACCTGCCGGTGCTGATGCTCAGCGTCTCCAGCAATCTGGCGATCCTGCGCATGGTGCTCGACAGCGGCGTGCTCGGCCTGGTCGACAAGAGTTCGTCGATGGACGAGCTGCCGCAGGCCATCCAGTCGGTCTACCGCGGCCAGCCCTACATCAGCCGCAGCCTGCGCGAGCGGGTCGAGGCTGCCGGCAGCTGGCGCATGCGCGAGGGTGACGGCAAGCCGCTGTCGCCACGCGAGGTGGAGGTGCTGCGGCTGCTCGGCACCGGCATGACCGTGAAGGAAATCTCGCTTCAGCTGCACAAGAGCGTCAGCACCATCAGCCGGCAGAAAGGTGATGCCATGCTCAAACTGGGCCTGAAGGGCGACGCCGAGCTGTTCGATTACCTGCGCGACGGCAAGATCTGAGAGCCAGATCGCACAAGAAGGGCATCTGGCACTGCCCTCTTTGACGGACCGCCGATCTGTGCCAAGATGGTGGGGCATGAGTTCCCAATGCGAGGTCGAAGGAATCGACCGGCTCATGTCCTCGCTCCCGTCCCTGGTGGACGTGGCGCGGTTCCCTGCCGGCCGTCTGGCCCGGCAACGCTGACCATGGAGAGGCGCATGCAACATCCCCCCAAGCTACGCTGGACCCTGCCGTTGCGGCCTCTGCGCGCATTCGCGGCGTGCCTGCTCGTCTCTCTTTCCGCTGCCGCCTGCAGCGCCGCCGATCCGGTCCCCTCGTCCTCCCAGCCCGGCGCCCCTGCGCAGGCTGCCAATGCGCCCCGACAGGATGTTGCCACGATGCAGAACACCTCTCCCGACACCGCCGTTACCCCGCCCGACGCGCCGACCGTGATGTATTTCACCTATCAAGTGGATGGCGATGGCGCGACCTCCTATGAGGTCCAGAACGGCAGCGTGGCGACCTTCTGGTTCGGCCATACCTTCACCCTCGACGGCACCACGTATTACACGGGTTTCTCCTGGGATACCCGCGAGCACTACGGCAAGCCGGGCGAGCAGTCGCCGGCCGGCCCGGATGACCGCGCCAACCTCGCCGAGGCCACCTTCGTGCTGGCCGGCAGCGACGCGAACAAGCCCTGGAAGTTCCGTGGCCAGGAATGGACCATCGGCGCACTGGGCGCTTACGACAAGGCCGACGATATCGATACCCGGCGCAAGCTGCTTGAACATCGAACCGCCGACGGTCGCCTGTTGCTGGCGGTGCCGACCAGCAGCTTCGACCGCGGCATCAGCAGCACCGGCTATGCACTGCTGCTGTTCAACCCCAAGCGCAGCGAAGACGACGTGGACAGCAAGGTCTGGCGCTATGTCGGTTCGGTGCGTACGGGCGAGGACAACAGCGCCGCCTGCGACGAAGGCAACGTGATGCCCTGCACCGGCAGCGACGGCGAACTGGCCTTCGCTGCCGACGGCAACGGCCTGCCGCGACTGACCGTGACCTTCAAGGGCACCACCCTCGAAGGCCCCGGCAGGACCCGCACCCTGGGTGCCGGCGACACCGTGCACTACACCTTCGACAGCGCGACCCAGCAGTACCTCGCGCGCTGAAAGCACCCGCCACGCGCGGGTCCCCTGTTGACCGACATGTTCTTGACTCACGGATGAGTCCGGTTGGCGATTCGCGGCATGCGCCGCTCCATCAACCCCGAGGAAAAACGTCATGGCACAGCATGACTACAGCAGAAAGGAAGTCCTGGACATCGTCGAGCAGGTCGCCAGGCAGAAGAGCATTCCGGTCGACGACTTCATGCGCTTCGCGTACATCGAGACCGGTGGCACGTTCAACGAGCGCGCCCACAACGCGTCATCCGGCGCCAAGGGCCTGTTCCAGTTCGTGCCCGGGTCCGCACGCCAGTACCACCTGACCGGCCACGAGTTCGACCCCACCCGCAACACCGAAGCGGCCGCGCAGATGTACCAGGACAACCTGGACTCGATGGCACGCCGCAACGAGCGCACCGGCCACCCGTACCTGTCCGGCGACAGTACGCCGACCGGGCTGGACCTGTACCTGGCCCACCAGCAGGGCAGTGCCGGCTATGGCTCGGTGCAGACCGCCATTGCCACCGGCACCTTCGGCGTGGTCCGCAACAGCCACGGCGACGAGATCAACATGCGCCGCAACGTGCTGAACCAGATCGGGTCGGACGCGAAGGCGCTGACCGGCCACAGCCTGGCCGAAATGCGCGGCATGAACGATGGCGACCTGGCACGGGCCTTCTCCAGCTACTACATCCACAAGTACGCAGCGATCAGCATCCCGGAAAAGAACATCGAACCGCAGGCGGTGGCACAGGGCCAGGCCCCGGCCGCGCCTGCACAGGCCAGCGCAGCCGTGGCGGCCGGTGCTGCCACGCTGGCGGCAACCGCAACAGCCGCTGCCGCGCCGAAACCGGGCATCGAACTGCAGGCCGCCTACGAGGCCGGCGTGAAGTACGACGATGTGAAGTACGCCATCAACATTCCGGGCCACGCGCTGTACGTACCGGGCAAGACCGGCAAGAACGTGGACCAGGGTTACATCGATTGCTCCGGCTGGGTCGGCACGCTGCAGAACCGGACCATGGACGAGATCAACCAGAAGGCCGGGCATGCGGTGTTCAGCAAGGCCGATCGCATCGACCTGGGCAACCTGGGTTCCGGCGGCATCGTGCGCAAGGCATTCGACCAGTCCGGCGTGCTGCTTGACCGCGACGCGATCCTCAAGCCCGGTGCGCTGAAGGAAGGCATGATCATCGGCCTGGATACGGCCAGGACCCGCCATGAACACTGGAACGGCATCGACCACATCGTGATGGTGGTGCGCGACCCGAACACCGACAAGCTGCTGATCAGCCAGTCCACCGGCAGCAAGGGCGTGCACACCATGCCGGTGGAGGACTACCTCAAGCAGGTGAAGGACCACCCGCACTGGAAGCTGTTCGCGTCCGATCCATTGTCCAAGGCCCGTGACCTGCTGGAAAACCGCACCCAGTCGCACGAGCAGACCCAGGGCAAGGCCAACGCCGAGCACAAGGCGGCCGCCACGCCGCACGCCGAACTGTACAAGCAGGGCGCACACAGCGAGGGCGTGCGCAAGGTGCAGGAGCAGCTGGGCCACCTGGGCTACGTCGGCGCCGACGGCAAGCCACTGGTCGAGGATGGCCGCTTCGGCCGCAACACCGACGCGGCAGTGCGCCAGCTGCAGAAGGACAACGGCCTGGTCGTCGACGGCATCGTCGGTCCGAAGACGCTGGAAGCGATCAAGGAAGCACGCGAACGGCCCTTGCTGAACGACGAGCGGCACCCACGCAATCCGATGTACCTGCAGGCCACCGAGGGCCTGGAGCGGCTGCCGGCAGGTACCTTCAAGGATCGCCACGCGCTGGAAAGCGCCGCCGCGGCCCTGACCAAGGAGGCGCATGCCGCCGGCCTGCAACGCATCGACACAGTGGTGCCGAGCCCGAACGGTGAGCGCCTGTTCGCCGTGCAGGGCACGATCGGTGACCCGGCGGCCAGCCGCGTGGCGGTGGAGACCCGTGCCGCCAGCGAGCAGAGCCTGGCGCTCAGCAGTGGTGCCGTGCAGGGCGCCCCAAACGTGCTGCACCAGCAGCAGGATGCCCAGCAGGAGCAGGCCCGGCAGGCACAGAAGGCGATGGGCGTCTAAGCCCGCAGCGCCTTGGGAGAGAAGGGAGGGCCACGTCCGCGTGGCCTTTTCCCTTTCTGCCAGCTGAGCGGCCGGGGCCGCTTTCAGCCTTGCTTCATGCCGCCTGCCGCTAGATGAATGCGCAAGCCGCACGGTGGACCAGGCAATGTTCCGGCAATGTTGGAACGCCAGCGTGGACACCACGGCAGCCGGGGCGCCCCGCGCCCTCCCTGCCCAGCGTGGCATGCACCTCACAGGAGAACGAACATGCTCAGTACTTCCGCACTCAGCTTCCGTGGTCTGGCGATGGCTCTGGCATTGGTGGCCAGTGTGGCCGTGGTCAGCGATGCCAGCGCGATGTCGAGGAAGGACAAGCGCACCCTGGTCGGCGCCGTGGTCGGTGGCGTGGCCGGCAACCTGCTCTCCAACGGTGATCCTGCCGCCACCGTGGGCGGCGCCGTGGCCGGCGGCGCGATCGGCAACCTGACCACCTCCGACCGCCGCGACCGTCGTTACTACGACAACCGCCGCTATGACGACCGCTACGATCGTCGTTACGACCGTGGCTATTACCGCAGCGGCTACTACGACCGCGGTGACAACCGTCGCTGGCAGCGCGAGCGCTACTACGACAACCGCTACTACCACGACCGCGGTCGCCATCGCGGCTGGTAAGCGGCACGGCATCTCCCGTGCCGATGCACGGACGGGCGGGTCGATGACCCGCCCGTTTGCGTTGGCCACGTGCATGGCGTTGAATGCGCAGCCTTGGATGCGACTTTCCCCACCGGGGCTGCGGCATGACTTCTTCCTCCCACCGCGTGCAGGGCCTGAACAACGACGAGGTTGCTGCCGACTGGCCACCGATCAGCGCGGCGGACATTGCGTGGCTGCGCCAGCGCTACCCTCAGCTGGACGAGCAGAGCCAACCGCGCTGGCACAGCCCGCGGCCACTGTCGGCCGCCGCCATCGTCAATGGCAGGGACGGCGCGGTGTTCATCAAGCGCCACCACCACAGCGTGCGCAGCGCGGCCTGCCTGGAAGAAGAACACCACTTCATCGCCCATCTCGCCGCCGCCGGCGTGCCGGTAGTACAGGTGCTGCCGGCCACCGATGGCCACACTGCCGTCGAGCATGGCGAATGGACCTTCGAGCTGCATGCGGTTGGCGTCGGTGAGGACCTGTATCGCGACGCGGTGTCGTGGTCGCTGCTGACCGATATCGCGCAGGCCCGTGAAGCCGGACGCGCACTCGCACAGCTGCACCGTGCCGCCGCCAGCTACCACGCGCCCCAGCGCAGCACCCATGTGCTGGTCGCGCGCGACGATCTGATCCGCGCCGACGATCCGATCGCGGCCATCAAGGCAGGGCTGCACGAGCGCCCCGCGCTGGCCCGCTATCTCGCGCGCATTCCGTGGGAAGCGCAGCTGCAGCGTGACGTGCTGCCGTGGCATGCCGGCCTGGCCAAGCGCCTGCGCGACGAGCCGCGGCTGTGGGCCCACAACGACTGGCATGTTTCCAACCTGCTGTGGCGCGATGGGCAGATCAGCACCGTGCTGGATTTCGGCCTGGCCTCGCCCACCAGCGCACTGTTCGACCTCGCCACCGCGATCGAGCGCAACGCGGTGGCGTGGCTGGAGCTGGAGCGCGGCATGGAGGCGGTGCGCATCGATATCGCGCTGGCCCTGCTCGACGGCTACCGCCAGGTACTGCCGCTGTCGGCGGCACGCGTGCACCTGCTGGCCGACCTGCTGCCGATGGTCCATTTCGACTTCGCACTGTCCGAAGTGGAGTACTTCGAAGGTGTCACCGGCTCGACCGCGAATGCCGACGTGGCGTGGCAGCCCTTCATGCTGGGGCACCCGGCGTGGTTCCACAGCGCGCCGGGACAGGCATTGCTGCAGGCCCTGCACGCGGCAGCCTGAAGGGCGCCGGCTCGCAAATCCGTACCATTTGTAGTGAAATGGTCACCTGAAGCGGGGGTGCCTGGATCTGCCAGGCTGAGAGAGTCCCTTGGAACCTGATCCGGTTTGCACCGGCGTAGGGAGCTTTGAGCCGCAGCCACACCCCCGTCATGGGCCGGTGCACCTGCGCGCCGTCGCTTCGTCTCCCTTGTTGTCCGAAGACGAATCGAATGAACCGCTGCCTGCGCCCCACCCTGCTCTCCCTCGCCCTCTGCGCCGCGCTGCCGCTGCACGCCAGCGAGGCCGAGGCGTCCCCCGATGCGGCTGCCACCGGCGCCGAGCATTCGCCGACCGAACTGGCAGCGGTGCGCGTGCAGGCCGGCAAACCGAAAGCCGATACCTCGCGCGTGAACGCCTTCGGTGGCGGCAGCTGGAAGGACACGCCGGCCTCGGTGAACGTGCTCGAGCGCGACTATCTCGACCGTCGCCAGGTGCGTTCGCTGTCCGAGCTGGCCAGCAACGATGCCTCGCTCGGTCATGCGTATGCGCCGGTGGGTTACTACCAGAACATCGCCATCCGTGGCTTCGCGCTGGACGCCGCCACCGGCTACCGCTTCAACGGCCTGTCCATCGCCGGCGAACAGCGCCTGGCGCTGGAGAACGTGCAGTCGGTGGAGATCCTCAAGGGTGAAGCCGGCCTGGCCGCAGGCGTGATGGCACCGGGTGGCATCATCAACTACATCGGCAAGCGCCCGGCCGAAGTGCGCACCGCCACGCTCGGCACCGATTCGGAAGGCTCGCGCTACGTCGCCGTCGATGTCGGCCACTGGATCACCCCGCGCTTCGGCCTGCGCCTGAATGCCGCGTGGGATTCCAGCAATTCCTATGTCGAGCACGCCGATGGCCGCCGCAATTTCTACTCGCTCGCGGCCGACTGGCTGATCGGCGAACGCGGCAAGCTGGAGGTGGACGCCAATTACCAGACCAGTTCGCAACGTTCGGTGTCCGGCTACCAGCTGCTGGGCGCGCGTGACCTGCCGCGCGGCGTCGACCGCGAGCACCTGCTCGGCTACCAGCCGTGGCAGCGCCCGGTGGATATTGCCAGCACCAACATCACCGCGCTGCACACCTACGATTTCAACGACGCCTGGCAGTCCCGCGTGTCGGTCGGCCACAGCCGGTCGGTGATCGATGACAACGTCGCCTTCGCCTATGGCTGCTACTACGCCGTGCAGTGCGCCGATGGCAGCGTGCCCGGCAACTACTTCGCGCCCAATGGCGACTACGACGTCTACGACTACCGCAGCCCGGACGACACCCGCCGCAACCAGCAGGCCCGTGCCGAGCTGCGCGGCCGTTTCGAGACCGGCAGCGTCGGCCATGAGCTGACCCTCGGTGCCGACTACTTCCGCCGCACCGTGGACAAGCGCCCGAGCGTCAACGAGTACGTCGGCACCAGCAACATCCACGAGGCACCGGTGCCGGTGTTCGAGCCGTCGCCGAAGATGCCCGGCCCGTCCGCACGTCGCCTGGACAGCCGCCAGACCGCCTTCTTCGCGCTGGACCGGATGAGCTTCGGTGACGACTGGCAGTGGCTGGCCGGTGGCCGCTTCGTGCGCCTCGATGAGCGCGCCTACGACAAGCGCGGCACCCCGCAGCGGCACAGCCGCCTGTCACGCTTCCTGCCGCAGACCGCGCTGGTGTGGAAGGCCACCGACCAGCTCAACGCCTATGCCAGTTACGTGCGCGGCATTTCGCTTGGCCAGGAAGCGCCGTTCTGGACCAGCAATGCCGACACCTTCCTGCCGTCGGTGCAGTCGCGCCAGCTGGAAGTGGGCGTGAAGTACGTGCCGGTCGAGGCGTTGACCCTGGGTGCGGCCGTGTTCCGCATTTCGCAGCCGTACCAGTACGCCAGGCCGGACAACAGCGACGTGGGCTACACCTTCGTCGAGGAAGGCACCCAGACCCACACCGGCCTGGAGCTGACCGCCAACGGCCAGCTGACCGACGCATTGCAGATCGTGGCCAGTGCCAGCGTGCTGCAGGCGCGTGCGCGCGACACCGGCACGCCGGCTTATGAAGGCCATCAGCTGGTGAATGTGCCGAAGGTGCGGGCCAGCGTGCACCTGGCCTACGCGCTGCCGTTCGTGCAGGGCCTGGATGTCACTGGCGGCTGGCGTTATGCCGGTGCCAACGTGGCACGCGCCGACGGCGGCGTGCGCGCACCGGACTACTCGGTGTTCGACGCTGGTCTGCGCTTCCAGCATCGCCTGCACGAGCGTGCGGTGACCTGGAACCTGTCGGTGGACAACGTGTTCAACCGCTTCTACTGGCGCGATACCGGCAGCAGCGGCGGTGACTACTACCTGTTCCCCGGCGCACCGCGACAGGCCCGCCTATCGGTGACGTTCGCGCTGTGAGCGGCGTGATGCTCGAGTGGACCGCCGCACTGTGCAGCATCCTTGGCGTCTGGCTGATGGCCCGGCGCCGGCTGGTGGCGTGGCCGGTGGGCCTGCTGTCGGTGACGCTGTACGGGCTGGTATTCGCCGAGGCCAAGCTGTACTCGGATACCCTGCTGCAGGTCGCCTTCGGTGGCTTCCTGGTCTACGGCTGGCTCAACTGGCGGCAGCATGCCGCCGACGAGGGCAGCATCCGCATCGTGCCGCTGGCGCGCGGCACGCTGCTGCGCGACCTGGCCATCGGCCTGTGTGGTGGCGTGGCGCTGGGTGCAGCCATGCACAGCTTCACTGATGCCGCCCTGCCGTGGTTGGACGCGCTGCTGACCGGTCTGAGCCTGGTCGGGCAATGGTGGCAGGCACGCCGCCACGTGGCCTGCTGGTGGGTGTGGATCGCGGTGGACGTGGTCTACGTGGGCGCGTACCTGTTCAAGTCGCTGCACGTGACCGCCGCGCTGTACGTGTTCTTCCTCGGCCTGGCCGTGTTCGGCCTGCGCGCATGGAGCGCCGCCGCGCGCGAGCCACAGGTGGCAACGCAGTAGAGCCACGCCATGCGTGGCGGGCTACCGGTAGTCGCCAACCTGGGTTGCCGCGCGCCTGCCGACCAAGGTCGGCATCTACCCACCACATCCACGCATGGCGTGGATCTACTTCGGCTCCAGCAACAGGCCCAACCGCAGCGGCTGGCGCATGTCGGCCGGCGGGGCTGCCTGCAACGGCGCGCCCTGCAGCGTCGCGCGCAGGTCTGCGTCGACCTGGGCGTCACCCAGGCTGTCGAATTCCAGCTTCGAGATGCGGCCATCCGCCGCGATCCACACGCTCACCGGCAGCGGCGTCGGTGCGTCCGGATGTGCCTGCAGCCATTCCAGCACGCGCTGCGCCTGCGGGTCCTGCTCCTGCTGCAGGCGCTGCTGCAGCTGGCCACCGACCGCAGCGGCGTAGGCCATCCAATGCGCAGGGGCGTCCTGCGCGGACACCGCGGCGCTCCCCAGTGCCAGCGCACCGAACACCGCGGCCAGCGGCCGCCACCAGCGGCGTGCGCCGGTTGTGTTCCTTGCCATCGCCATCGCCCGCCCCTGCGCTCTCATCCAACGGCTGATGGTCGGGGCGGCAGATGACAGGCAGATGGCGGCACAGTAGAGCCACGCCATGCGTGGCTGCTACGGGCAACGTGCGTACCATCCACGCGTGGCGTGGATCTACTGGAACAGAGCGGCCAGTAGCATGCGCAAGGACGAGAGCCGCGATCAGTCGCCCAGATCGGCCAGCACTTTGCGCGAGGGCGCGAAGAAGGTCACGCCGGTGGTGGCGGTGGAGAAATCGAGGATGCGGTCGTGCAGCGGCGCGGGATTGCCGATGAACATGCGCTCGAGCATCTTCTCGATCACCCACAGGCGGCGCGTGTAGCCGATGAAGTAGGTGCCGTATTCGCCGCGGCCCGGGTTGGCGAACGGCATGTTGTCGCGCAGGATCTCGTGCTCGCCGTCGGCGTCCTCGATGGTGCACAGGGTCTTGTGCGATTT
The DNA here is from genome assembly GCF_059369815.1 of Stenotrophomonas sp. YJH_SMC_27. Classification (NCBI taxonomy): domain Bacteria; kingdom Pseudomonadati; phylum Pseudomonadota; class Gammaproteobacteria; order Lysobacterales; family Lysobacteraceae; genus Stenotrophomonas; species Stenotrophomonas sp. YJH_SMC_27. The sequence continues at coordinate 167,152 of NZ_JCAFTA010000003.1, forward strand.
CTGCGCATCGGCCGGTGCATCGTCCAGCTCGATGTTGTCGTGCTTGGTGCGGCCGATGATCGCCTCCTGCGCCTCGGTCTTCTGCGCGCGCCAGGCATCGAGATTGTGCAGGTACTTCTGCACCACCACGTAGCTTCCGCCGGCATGTTCCGGGTCTTCCTCACCCACGATCGTGGCTTCCGGCAGCGACAGCCCTTCCGGGTTGGCGGTGCCGTCGACGAAATCGAGCAGGTCGCGGCCATCGAAATAGCGGAAGCCAGCCACGTCATCGACCGCTTCCACCGCATCCCCGAAGGCCATCAGCAGGTTGCGCTCGAACGCCACGATCAGGTCCATCGTGCGTGCACGGATGTGGTACAGCAGGTCGCCCGGCGTGGACACGGCGGTGTGGGTGGCGCCCTTGATCTCGCGGAACGGCTTCAGCTCGCGCGGCGGCGTGGTGCCCACCAGCGGCTGCCACACACGGTGGCCGATGGCCACGTTGCAGGTGAAGGTGCGTTCGATCTCGCGGATGGCGGTGTTCTTGATCAGGTCGTCGGTGCTGGCCAGCACCTCGCGCGCCCTGGCGATCGACGCCTCATCATCCTTCACCTTCAGCACCAGGAACGCCGCCGAATGGGTCAGTGGCGCGGTGATCTGCTGCGGCTCATTGTCGAGCGTGTGGTTGACGGCGGTGATCTGGGCGGGCTGGGTGTTCACGGTATTCCTGCGGGCTTGAGGCGGGCGCGTCGCGTGTGGCGATGTGCGGGCGATCATAGCGGAACCGCCTGACCGGGGACGGAGCGGTTCTCGTTCCGTCCACCAGCGAAGGTACGAAGACCTCAATCCACATCACTCCAGACCGCCAGCTCGTAGCCATCCAGGTCGCGGAAGTGGAAGCGGCGGCCGCCGGGGAATGCGAACACCGCCCGCACCACCTCGCCACCGGCAGCGACTACGCGCTGCTGCGCGTCGGACAGGTCCGCGCAATACACGATCACCAGCGGCCCTCCGTGGACACGCACCGGCACGTCGGCCACGAAGCCGCCCTTCAGGCGGCCATCGTCGAATTCGGTGTAGGCCGGGCCATAGTCGGTGAAGTGCCAACCGAACACCTCGCCGTAGAGGCGTTTGCTGCGGGCAATGTCGGCGACGTTGAATTCGATGTTGTCGATGCGGCGTTCGGCATCGCGGGATGCGGCGTGGCTCATGGCGTGGCTCCGTGTTGGGAGCCCAGCATCGATCAATGCAGCACCGTGGTCTTGAACAAAACGGCCATCATTGCCCCCACTCCAGGCGCAGTTCACTGGCGGTCACGCCAGCCAGTTCGCGCGCCTCGCGGCTGAGGTGCGCCTGGTCGGCATAGCCGGCCTCGGCGGCCAGCATCGCCAGGGAGTGCTGCGGCAGCGCGCGGCTGTGGCGCAGGAAACGTTGCAGCCGCAGGATCCGTTCCAGCGTCTTGGCGCCGTAGCCGAACTGCGACTGGCTGAAGCGTCGCAGGCTGCGCGGGCTCAGGCCGACGTGCGCCGCGAGCGTGTCCAGCGTGGCGTGGCCGGCGGCGAGCGCCTGGAACAGGGCATGTGCGCGCGTGGCGGGGGTGTCGAGCACGGCCGCACCCATATGCTGTTGCAGGCAGTGCGCCATTCGCTGCAGGCGCTGTGCAGGCGCGGTGTCACCAATGGAGGCTGCAGCCCTGATCGCCCACGCGCCCTTCAGATCAGCCAGTGGCACGGCCTGGCCGATGATCCCGGCCAGGGGCAGGCCCAGCGCGGCCAATGCCTGGCCAGGACGGAAGCGTGCCCCCAGCACCTGCGCACCGGGTGCCAGCGCCGGGTGCGCGGCCACGCGGTCCGGGCCGACCACGAACAACGCACCGTCGCGCCAGAGGATATCCACGCAACCGTCAGGCAGTACGGTGATGTGCCCATCGGCATCGTCAGGAAGCTGGCTCTGCCACAGCTGGCCAAAGTGGCCGCGCAGCGGCGCAGGCGCCGGATGCTCCTGGTAGGCCGTGCCAGTACCTGCGAGGGGGGAAGAGTCGCCCATGCCGCATTGTCGCGCTACAGGGCCCATAAAAGTGAAGCCCGGCGCGAGGCCGGGCTTCGGTTGGCGTGTGGGAGAGAGAGAGAGAGTCACACGCCAGCACAACACGCACTAACGACAGGCGTTTGTTACCAGGTGAAGCGCGGGCCCACGAACCACTCGCGGTCGCCGGCCTTGGCCAGCTTCACTTCGCCGCTCAGGCCCCAGTTCTGGTTGAACTTGGCGGTGGCGCCGACACGGCCGTAGAACTCGCCGTCCGGGTTGTAGCCATGCTTCTTGCTGAAATCTTCGTAGCCGGCCATCACATAGCCTTCCACGTACGGGTTGAACGCGGTGCGCACGCCCACTTCGGTGGAGTAGCCGTTGAAGTCCAGGCCGTGCTTCATGTCGTACTTCTGGTACGCAACGCGAGCCACCAGGTCGGTGTTCGGTGCGATGCCGTAGTTGTAGCCGGCGCCGATGCGCCACTGGTCGACATCGTTCTTGAACTTGTCGGTCTCCTGCGCGCTGTAGTCGCCGAAGATATGGAAGTTCGGGTGCACCGCAACGGAACCCTTCACCTTCCAGCCATCGGCGTCGCCGCCCTTGGCATCGGTGTTCACGTAGCCGCCTTCAACGTAGTTGTACGACAGGCCATCGGTTGCCGATGCAGCGAACGGCAGGGCAGCCAGAAGACCCAGGGCAAGCAGCGAATTCTTGTTCATCGGGACACACCTTTAATTATTTTGGTTTCGTCGGCCGCCTCCCGGGAGGGGGAGAGAGAGGAGGCGATCGACAGGTGTGAATTATCCGTTAGGGGGTCTAATCAACCCTGAATATTGAACTGACTGGTATATAAATATGGGCGACGTTCAGGGAACTCCGCATGCCGCACACATCCGCCGCGTCACCGCTGTTGCGGGGACGTGCCCGCCGTAGGGTGCGCGAGCTGCTGCTCATCATCCCTGCGATGATGCTGCAGGCGGCCGAGCGCAGCCAGCCTCCTGCGCGCATCGTGATTCAGACGGACGATGTCACGCGTTTCTTCCATGTGCTGGATGCCAGCGCTGGAAAGCCGAGTGCCGACGATCTGCAGCGCGGCTATCTGGATGCTGGCACAGACGCTCTGCGCAGCTTCACCGACAGCCGTATCGGCTCGATGGAGCGGCTGGCCAGGGCCATCCGGGACACGCCGGCATTGTTTGCGAAAGCGAGAACCTGCGCGACAGCATTGCCATCGATCCGCATGCGCGTCGCCGCTGCCGTCGATCAGCTGGGCACCTTGTTGCCGTCTGCGGCGCTTTCCCCCGGTCACCGTACTGGTGGGCCGCGGCAACAGTGGTGGCGTGACCGCCGAAGCAGGCGTGGTCATTGGACTGCAAGCGCTGTGCGACGCCGACTGGATGCAGGCCGATGTCGGCGACCGTTTCGTGCACCTGATTGCCCATGAGTACGTGCACGTGCAACAGCCAGGTGCACGCGTGGAAGTCGAGCGGCCCCCCCTGCTCTATCAGGCGCTGCTGGCAGCCAGCCGGTGGCGGCCCGCGTGCGCTGGCATCGAGGCGGTGCCGACGGCACTTCGATGAACTCCGCTTCATGCTGATGAATACGTGCTTCTGAACAGGCACAAGGCAAGCCGGCCGATGCACGTCCGCCCGCGTGATCCTGCTTGTTAAGTTTTGTTGATCGAACGTCTTCACAGCGCTTCCACGTCTTCCAATTCCAGCTGAAAGCACGGGCTAGCGCCGGGAACAAACGCCGCTATATTCCAGCTTCCCCAGACGAAGGAGGGAGTTGGAAATGAAACTGACCAAGCAGCACATCAACGCAGCACGCGCCATCACCGTCGCCATCGTGGCCACCGTAAGCCTCGGCGCTTGCGCCACCTACAAGGACGAGTTCGCAACCATCAACTCGCGCCTCGATCAGCTCGACGTAAAGGTGCAGGGCGCTGCCCAGAGTGCCGAGTCCGCCAACCAGTCGGCGCAGCAGGCCAACCAGCGTCTGGACCAGATCGAAGGCCGCGTACAGCAGCTTGAAAGGGCACCGGCCGGTCGCAAGCCGCGCGGCTGATAGCTCTCTCACCCTTTGAGTTGATCAACCTCTGTATCGGGAACCAGTGGCCTTCGCCGGCCACTGGCATCCTTCCACCCAGAATTGCATTGCAAGGAGCCGTCCCATTCGTACCTCCTCCTCCCCTGCACGCCGCGTCTTCCATGCCGCACTGGCGTTGGCACTGGCCGTTGCGTGCAGCGGCGCAGCCAGCGCCAAGGGCAAGGACAAGGAAGCGCCTGAACAACGCATTGCCGCCGTTGATGAACTTCCGCCCGACCAGAGCGTGTCCGAAACAGTGATCGAGCTGGCCGGCTGGGTGGTCGCCAGCAAGGACAACCAGGGCTATCCGTTTGCGGTCATGGACAAGGCGGCGGCGCAGGTTCTGGTCTTCGGCGGTGACGGCAAGCTGCGCGGCGCAGCACCGGCGCTGTTTGGGTCGGCGATCGGCGACCACTCCGCACCGGGCGTCGCCAAGCTCGCACTGAGCGCGATTCCCGGCCACGACCGCACCACGCCTGCCGGCCGCTTCATTGGCGGTTACGGCCCGTCCGACGATGCCGGACGCGTGCTGTGGGTGGACTACGATTCCGCGGTTTCAATGCACCCGCTGCCGCCGGGCAGCCCGAAGGAAAAGCGTGCCGAACGACTGGCATCGCCCACGCCGGACGACAACCGCGTCACCCACGGTTGCATCAACGTCTCGCCCGCGTTCTACGAGCAGATCGTGCACTCCACGTTCGAGAAGGGCGGTGTGTTCTACATCCTGCCGGACAAGGATTCGATCGCGAAAACCTTCCCGGAGTTCGCACAGAGCCGTGGGAATGCGAAGGAAGAAGACGAGAAGGGCGCGCGGCGCGCGAGCAAATAGAGCGCGTTTGCGTAGCGGAACTCAGGAGGCGGTAGCGCCAGCAGCCTGCGCCAATGCGGCCGCGAGCGCGTCGCCCTTCCTCTCGCTGTAGCGGTCCACCAGGTAGTCCGACCGGCCACGCGTCAGCAGCGTGAACTTCACCAGCTCTTCCATCACGTCCACCACCCGGTCGTAGTACGGCGAGGGTTTCATCCGCCCGTCGTCATCGAATTCCTGCCAGGCCTTGGCCACCGATGACTGGTTGGGGATGGTCAGCATGCGCATCCAGCGACCGAGCACGCGCAACGTGTTGACGGTGTTGAACGACTGCGAGCCGCCGCTCACCTGCATCACCGCCAGCGTCCTGCCCTGCGTGGGCCGCACGCTGCCATCTTCCAGCGGCAACCAGTCGATCTGGTTCTTGAACACGCCGGTGACCGTGCCATGCCGCTCGGGGCTGACCCAGACCTGGCCTTCCGACCACTGCGACCACGCACGCAACCGCTGCACTTCAGGGTGGCTCGTGTCCACGCTGTCCAGCATGGGCAGCGCATGTGGATCGAACATGCGGGTTTCGCACCCCAGATGGCGCAGCAATCGCTCGGCTTCGAGCGCCAGCTTGCGGCTGAAGGACTGCGGCCGCAGCGAGCCGTAGAGCAGGAGGATGCGTGGCGGCCCCAGATCTGCCGCGGCGAGCTTGTGATGATTGGGCTGGGGCAATGACGATTCCACCAGATTGGGCAGGTCAGGGCTTGTGATTGGCTTATTCATTCGATTATTCTAGAAATATGGAAACGTTAAATGCAATCACCGCCCTCACCGCGCTCGGTCATGCCACCCGCCTGGCTTCTTTCCGCCTGCTGGTGGAGGCTGGCCCGGCAGGGCGCATGGCGGGCGACATCGCCACGGCCCTGCAGGTGCCCCCAGCCACGCTCAGCTTCCACCTGAAGGAGCTGGTGCAGGCCGGGCTGGTGGAGAGCGAAAGCCAGGGCCGCCATGTCTGCTATCGCGCCAACTTCGATGCGATGAACGGCTTGATCCAGTACCTGACGCACAATTGCTGCGCGGGTTCGCCGGACCAGCAGTGCGCGGCAAGCGAACCGGCCTGCAGGTGCTGAGATGAAGCCAGACCCCGTGATTCGTGCCGGCACACGCGACGACCTGTCCTGCATCCGAGACCTTCTGCAGCGGGCGCAGTTGCCCGTGGCCGATCTGGAAAGCAGCGAGGTCGTGTTTCTCGTCGCAGACCTCGACGGCGTCCCCGTGGGCGCCGTTGGATTGCAGGTTTTCGGCGCCTCGGCGCTGCTCCGCTCCCTGGTGGTGTCTGATGACCGACGCGGCACCGGCCTTGGACGCGCATTGCTGGCAGCGGCCGAAGAGATGGCCCACCGTATGCAGGTCAGGGAACTGGTGCTGCTGACAACATCGGCAGGCTCGTGGTTCGCGCGGCACGGCTATGCCGGATGCGATCGCGCGCAGATAGCGGAGGCGATCCGCAGCTCTGCCGAGTTCACCCGTCTCTGTCCGGGCAGCGCGCTTTGCATGTCCAAGCCACTCACTGACCACGGAAGCCACATGACCCGTAATGTCCTGTTCCTCTGCACCGGCAACAGCGCCCGCAGCGTGCTTGCTGAAGCCACCCTGCGCGCCTGGGGCGGCGATCGCTTCAGCGCATTCAGTGCGGGCAGCCAGCCCACTGGCCAGATCAACCCCTTCGCGCTGGCCCAGCTGCAGGCCGAAGGAATGCCCATTGAAGGGCTGCGCAGCAAGTCGTGGGATGAGTTCGTGGATGCACCGCCGACGGACCTGGTGATCACCGTGTGCGATTCAGCCGCAGCGGAGGCCTGCCCGGTGGTGTTCGGTGACTTCATCCGCAGCCACTGGGGCCTGCCCGATCCGGCGGCCGTAGCGGGTAACGATGCCGACAAGGTCGCGGCATTCGCGCAGGCCCATGCCATCGTGAAGCTGCGACTGCGTGCATTGCTCGCCTTGCCTGACTCATTGTGGTCCGACCGCGAAGCGCTGCAGCACGCGCTGGATCAGATTGGACAGTTGCAGCCGACCGACAGCATGCCGTGACTTCCCGCATGAATCTGTTCGAACGCCACCTGACGCTTTGGGTCGGGCTTTGCATTGCGGTCGGCACGCTGCTGGGCCACTTCCTACCCGGTGCTTTTGCCGCGCTGGCATCCGCAGAGATCGCCAAGGTCAACCTGCCGGTTGCGGTACTGATCTGGCTGATGATCATCCCGATGCTGCTGAAGGTCGACTTCACTGCGATGCGCCAGTTGCAGCAGCACTGGAAGGGCATCGGCGTAACGCTGTTCATCAACTGGGCGGTCAAGCCATTCTCGATGGCGCTGCTGGGCTGGCTGTTCCTGCGCCATGCCTTCGCCGACTGGTTGCCCGCAGCACAGATCGACAGCTACATCGCCGGGCTGATCCTGCTGGCGGCCGCGCCCTGCACCGCCATGGTGTTCGTGTGGAGCAACCTGTGCCGTGGCGATGCCAACTTCACCCTGAGCCAGGTGGCGTTGAACGACGCGATCATGGTGGTGGCCTACGCGCCGGTGGTTGCACTGCTGCTAGGCCTGTCGGCGATCACCGTGCCGTGGGATACCCTGCTGCTGTCCGTTGGCCTCTACATCGTGGTGCCGGTGCTGCTGGCTGCGTTGCTGCGGCGCTGGATCCTGATGCATCGTGGCGAGGCGGCGTTGCAGCGGGTGCTTCGCAAGCTTGGGCCCGTCTCGCTGTGTGCGCTGCTGCTCACACTGGTGCTGCTGTTCGGCTTCCAGGGCCAGCAGATCGTGAAGCAACCGCTGGTGATCGCACTGATTGCGGTGCCGATCCTGATCCAGGTCTATTTCACTTCCGGCCTGGCCTACCTGCTCAATCGTCGCCTGGGCGTGGCGCATTGCGTGGCCGGCCCTTCAGCACTGATTGGTGCCAGCAACTTCTTCGAATTGGCGGTTGCCACCGCGGTGGGGCTGTTCGGCGTGCATTCGGGGGCTGCGCTGGCGACGGTAGTTGGTGTGCTGATCGAGGTGCCGGTCATGTTGTCTGTGGTGCGGATCGTGAACCGTACTCAAGCCTGGTACGAGAGACGCGAAGAGCACTGACAGACCGGAGTGCGTCGAAGTCTATTTACGTCCTTCGCCCCGCACTGTCGTCATCGGCCTGGTGGGGTACCCGTACGCCACGTCATCAACTTCGACCCATGTCGCATATTCCCCATGCCGCTACGGACGTTGCGGCGCCTGCGTCTGCGACGGCTTAACAGCATGCAAAAATGCCAAAAGCGTCTTTGATCAAGCATTGAATGCAACTGTTCTGATTGGCACCGCGCAGCAGCACGCGTACAGATGACGTGCCATCGAAAAAGGATGGCCGGGCTTCGAAAACCCGTGCGCTTGTTTGACAACGCTTGCCCGCCGGCGTCACCCCTCGTGGCGCCGGCGGGCATTCCGTCTGCCGGTCATGGCGGGCGGAGCGTGGAGGCCTTGTGCCTGCCGGTTTCAACAAGCGCCCGGTTTTCGAACCACGTCTCCGCCCGCCACCTTTGCGTGGCGGCTGCCGTCTGTCCTGCACGGAGCCCTTGCCATGAGCACACCCGAATCCTCCCGGCTGCGCACGCAGTACGTACCCGCCAACGCGGACGCGCCTTCGGAGGCGGCGCACGCGCGCGATCCTCTCGGTTTCATCGCCACGCTCGACCGCATCGGCAAGGGCGCTGCCGCCGACGGCCAGCCCTGGCCCGAACGTCATCAGATGCCTGGCCGCCGCATGTCCTTGGCCGACGCGGATTGCGCATTGACCGGCCTGCGCGTGGCGTTGGAAATGCTGCTGGCTGCCGAGCGCGTGCGCCAGAACGGACCCGACGAGGAGTACGTGGGCGACCGCGTGATGGAGGGCCTGATGATGGCCAGCCTGTCGCTGGCCGCACAGGTCAGCGCACGCATGCGGCCGGAAGGGTAATACGGGGAACAACGCACACTGCAGCGCCGTGCGCGGCCCGGCGCTGCGGAGCGCGCCACATCACTCGCAGAGCGCGCTGTCTTCCTTCAACGCGGCATCCTGCAGTGGTTGGCGCTGTTCGATCTGCTGACGTTGTTCCGCCGTCGGCTCACCCAGCCACCACACACGGCAGCGTGCGGTGAGACGGCCGACCATCTTCGACTGGTCGGGTGAATACAGCATCGCCAACGCGGTACCGGGGCAGTCATGGGCCTGGCAGGCGGTATAGAACCACCACGGCTCGCCCTGCAGCACCACCAGATCGCCAGGACCGCTGGGCCCGCTCAACAGGCGTTCGCGCAGCGATGGAATCTCCTTGTCAGCGGATTCGGCTGCAGCTGTGTTCTTCATCAGGGCGTTGAACGCGGCCAGTACCTTCGGGTCCTCGCGGCCGCAGTCGTCCACGGTATTGCCGCCCACCAGGGTGAAGAAATGCGTCGCCAGCGGGTTGTCCGCGCAGGTGAGTTCGCCGCCGGCACTCGGGTCTTCCGGTTCGCCTTCGTTGTCCCACACCGAGGGGTCCACACCGTCTTCGGCGGGCGGTTCCTTCTCGACCACCGTCGCCGCGGCGGCCGGCGCTTCGGCGGTCGGCGCTGGCGCCACAGCAGGTGCAGTCTCGCCAGTCTTTTCCGGTGCCTGTCCGCAGGCTGCCAGCAGCGCGGCCATCATCGCCATCCCTGTGATTCGCATCTTCATCGCGTGTCCTTGTCTGATCTGCGCTGCGTCCGCCGAATCGACGGCCGCATGATTCTAATGCGCTGTTCGCCGAAGATGGCTTTGTGCTGCAGAGCAACCAGCTGCCGATGCGCGGCCGCAGCGCGATCGAGGCCGCGTATGCCGGCCGGGGTGGCAGTCCGTTGCGGCTGCGTGCGTTGCCGTATTCGATGGAGGGCAGCACGGGCTACATCATTGGTGCGTACAGCTACGGCAGCAACGTGAGGGATACCGGCAAGTTCACGCTCATGCTGAAGCGCGAGGGGGATGGGCCGTCGTTGATTTTATCGGACATGGACAACAGCAACGCGCGGCCGCGCGCGCGGTGATGAATGCCGCCGGGCATGGCCCGGCGCTGCTGGGCGCCAACCAAGGTTGGCAGCTACCAGAAGCGGGATCCGTCCTGGATCTACGCCATGCGTGGATGGGGCGCGCATAAAAAAACCCCGGCGCGTGGCCGGGGTTTTTCGATTCACTTGAACAGCGTGTCCGGGTATTCCGGTTTCTGTTCCCGCGCCAGCAGCGCGCGCAGACCTTCTTCCGGCGTCTGCTCGCCGTGCAGCACGGCACGCACGCGGTCGGAGATCGGCAGGTCAATGCCATGGCGGCGTGCCTGTCGCATCACTTCGTCGGCAGTCTGCACCGACTCGACCACCTGGCCGATTTCGCGAACAGCATCCTGCAGCGTCTGACCACGGCCCAGGGCCAGGCCCAGGCGGCGGTTGCGCGACAGGTCGCCGGTGCAGGTCAGCACCAGATCGCCCAGCCCGGCCAGACCCATCAGCGTTTCCGGCTTGGCGCCGATCGCAGCGGCCAGGCGCAGCATCTCGTTCAGACCACGGGTGATCAGGCCGGCACGGGCGTTAAGGCCCAGCTGCATGCCATCGGCCACGCCGGTGGCCACGGCCAGCACGTTCTTCATCGCGCCGCCCAGCTCGGCACCGACCATGTCGTCGCCGGTATAGGCGCGGAACGCCGGGCCGTGCATCGCCTCGGCCACCGTCTGCGCGAACTCGGGCACGTCGCCGTGCACGGTGATCGCGGTCGGCAGGCCCTGGGTCACTTCCTTGGCGAACGACGGCCCGGTGACGACGGCCAGCGGCACGTCCTCACCCAGCACTTCGCGCGCCACTTCATGCAGGAAGCGGCCCGAACCGGGTTCGAAGCCCTTGGTGGCCCAGGCCACGCCGGCACCGGCCGGGCGCAGCGGCGCCAGCGCGCGCACGGTTTCGCCGAAGGCATGCGAGGGGGTCACCACCAGGATCCAGGCCGCGCCCTCCACCGCCGACGCCAGGTCGGTAGTGGCACGCAGGCTGTCCGGCAGCGGGATGCCCGGCAGGTAACGCGGGTTCTCGTGGCGCTGGTCGATGGCGTCGACCACGGCAGCATCGCGCCCCCACAGCACGGTCGGGTGACCGTGCCGTGCGAGCAGGCTGGCCAGCGCGGTTCCCCAGGAACCGGCGCCCAGCACGGCGATCTTGTCAGCGGGAGTGCTCATCCGTGACGTCGCGGCAGGAATCAGGCGTTGCCGGCCGGCTCGGAGTCAGCCAGCGACGGTGCGTCGCCCTGCTCCTGGCGCTGGCGCAGGGTTTCTGCGTACAGGCCTTCGAAGTTGATCGGCTGCAGGAAGAACGGCGGGAAGCCGCCGGCCTGGATCAGGTCGCTGATCAGCTGGCGCACGTACGGGAACAGGATGTTCGGGCACTGGGTGCCGAGCAGCACGTCGATCGACTGCGGGTCCAGGCCGACCAGGCCGAACACGCCGGCCTGCTTCACTTCGGCCACGTAGGCGGTGCGCTCACCGGCCTGGCAGGTCAGGGTCACGGCCAGCACGACTTCGAAGGCGTTCTCGCCCAGGCGCTGCACCTGCTGGTTCAGGTTCAGCTGCAGCTCCGGCTGCACCTGGTCATTGAAGATGGTCGGGGCGTTCGGCGACTCGAAGGAGACGTCCTTGACGTAGATCTTCTCGACGGTGAAAGCGGGGCCGGTGGCGGCATCGACCGGCGCAGCAGCGCCGTTGGTGATCTCTTCGGACATTTCCAGTAACTCCAATGAATGCAATGAAAACGATGGTCGAATTACTGCGATGGGGGCGGGATCAGGCCCATACAAGGCCGGATCCGCCACCTGCGGCAATCAGTTGCGGCCCTTGACCAGCGGCAGCTCGGCCTGCTGCCAGGCAGGAATGCCGCCGTCGAGCACGTAGACCTTCTCGAAGCCGGCCTTCTTCAGCGCCTTGGCGGCGGTTTCCGAGGCGTTGCCGCTGCGGCACACCAGCACCACCGGCGACTGCCTGGCGTTGGCCACCAGCTTGTGCTCCGGGCCGAAGGCACTGGCCTGGGCGTTGCGGCTGCCGGCAATGTGGCCCTTCTCGAAGTCACCGCTGGCCGACAGGTCGACCACCACCGTGCCGCCCGCGTTGATCAGCTGGGTCAGTTCGGCGGGCTTGATGCCCTTGAAGCCCCGGAACAGGCGGCGGATCTCGGTGACGATGATGGCCACGGTCAGGCCGACCAGGGCCGCGGACAGCATCGGGTTTCGGCCTGCAAAGGCCAGCAACTCTTCGTAATTCACTCAGGTCACGGGTCGATTAAGCGGGCGCCGATTGTCGCACAAGCCGGACGCGGCCCGTCACTGCCCCTTCCACAGGTCCGGCAGGCCGGCGGTCTGCCACCACCGCTTGGCCTCCGGGTCCCAGCGCCAGCGCTCGACCACGACCACGGTGCGCTCGGCCTGGGTGTTCTGGTTGATCACCCCGATTTCGACCCGGCGCTCGACCAGGCCGCCATCCAGCGCGGCGCTGCTGCGCTCGCGATAGGACGACACGCGCAGCTGTGCGTAGCGGTTGAGCTCGAACTCGGTCGGCGGCTTTTCCTTGCGCAGCTTCGGGTCCAGATAGCCGATCGCATCGTCCATGCTGCCCCAGCGGATGGTGGCGCCGTAGGCGATCTGGGTCTCTTCCAGCAACTTGCGCTGCTTGCGGCTGAGGTCGTCGGCCGAAGCCACGGCGCTGACCAGCAGCAGGGAACACATCAGGAACTGGATGAGGCGGCGCATCGGTGGTTTCCCCAGGACGTCAGCCTGCCATCCTACCCTTTGGCGAAGGCAACGAAGCGACCGCTGAACTCGGCGGCCGGCTTGCCATCGGCGCCGGGCTGGGTGGCGATGATGCTGATGCGGGCCTTGCGGCGCTGGCGGAAGGTATTCAGGAAGGCATCCCAGCCGCTGGCTTCGGCCGCTTCGGCATGGGCATGCAGGTCTTCGTAGACCGGGGCCAGGTAGCGCAGGTTGCTGTCGGCCACGTAGACCTCGGCATCGTGGCCGGCCAGGCGCAGGCGCAGGCTGACCAGTGCCCAGCCGGACAGGGTCAGCACCGAGGCCAGGCTGCCACCGAAGGCGTTGCCCTTGTCGTTGACGTTGGCGGCCAGCGGCGCGGTGATGCGCAGCACGCCATCGGCATAGCCATCGAGCTGGATCTGCATGGCGCGCACCGCCGGCATGCAGTCCAGCACGTCCTGCAGGGCGGCCAGCGAGGGAGTCAGAGCATCAACGGACATCGGAGCAGCGACCACGACAACGAAGGGCCCGCATAATGCAGGCAATGGCCGACCATACGATACCCACTGGCGCCGCCGGTTCCGAGCCGGGCTGGACCTTCATTTCGCTGCGACCGCAGGGCCAGAATTCCGCGCTGCGCCGCGCCGTTGCTGGGCTGGGCGGGCATGTGGTGGCCCTGCCGCCCTGGCGCCTGCAGCGCTTGAACGGCATGCCAGTGGTGCGTCAGCTGCAACGCGCGCTGAACTGCGACCGGGTGGTGTTCACCAGCCCGGCCGCGGTTACCGCGGCCGCCACCCTGCTGCCGCTGGCCAAGGCGCAACGCAGCCCGTGGCTGACCGTGGGCGAAGGCACCGCGCGCGCGCTGCGGGAGCACGGCGTCGCCGGGGTGCATGCGCCGCAGCGGATGGACAGCGAGGGGCTGCTGGCGCTGCCGGTGCTGGCGGACGTCCGCGGCCTGCGCATCGGACTGGTCACCGCGCCCGGCGGACGCGGCCTGATTGCTGCACACCTGCAGGCCGCCGGTGCCGCGATCGAACGTGCCGATGTCTACCAGCGTCGCCTGCTGCGCCTTTCGCCCCGCACGCTAGCGCGATTGGCGCATTCAGCGCAGCCGTGGGTGCTGGCGGTCAGCAGTGGCGAGGCGCTGCTGCATTTCTGGCAGCAGCTTCCGCCGACTTGGCAGCAGCGCCTGCGGGCGTCTGCCCGCGTGGTGGTTGCCAGCGACCGCCTCGGCGAACAGGCGCGGTCGCTCGGCCTGCGGCACATCTCACGCAGCGCCGGCCCCACTGCTGCGCAGCTGGTGGCCGCTGCACACGCCACGCTCACCGTCCCGGCAGCGAACTGAACAGGGACGTGGATCACGCTTGCCGCTGTGGTCGGCAACAGTGATGCTGTGCACCATGCGGCCTGCCGGACCCTGACCGGCGACGTTGCCGACAAGGAAGCCCCATGAACGAGACTTCGCCCGTTTCCCCGCCCCGTAGACCCGTGCGCTGGTTGCTGCCGCTGGCCGCTGCGGTCGTGCTTGGCGCGGGCGGCTATGCCGGCTGGTACGTCTGGCAGCAGCAACAGCATGAGCAGGAAGCGCAGGCACAGACCACGGCCGTCCAGCTGAAGGGCCTGGAGGCCACGCTGGATGCGCTGCGTCGTGACCAGCGCGCAACCAGCCAGCGCCTGCAGGACGCGGCCACCACCAACCGCGTGCTGCGCGACGAGATGCTGGGCCTTTCGCAGCGCAGTGCGCTGCTGGAAGAGAACCTTGCCAAGCTGGCCGACAGCGCCAACCAGGGCCGCCAGGCGGTACAGCGCGATGAGGCCGAACTGCTGCTGACCCAGGCGGCGCAACGGCTGAATTATGCCGACGACGTGGAGGGCGCACGCCGCCTGTACGCACAGGCGGCCACCGCACTGGCCGAACTGCCCGACGCTGATGGCCTGAACCTGCGCCAGGCGCTGGTGCAGGAGCGCGAGGCACTGGACGCGCTCGGCAGCGGCCCGCGCGTGCAGTCGCTGCAGCGTCTGGATGCTGTGGCCCGGGCGCTGCAGGGCCTACCGTCACAGATCACCAGCACGGTCGGCGGCAATGCTGCCAAGCCGTGGTGGCAGGCCACCCTGGCCCCGTTCGTGGACATCACCCCCAGCCGCCAGAACGGCCCACTGACGGCCGCCGAACAGCGCAACGCCGACGATGCACTGCAGCTGGAACTGACGCTGGCACGTGCCGCCATCGAGCGTGGCGACCGCGCGGGCCGCAACTCCGCCCTGGACCGGGTGGAACACTGGGCACAGCGACGCTGGCCGGATTCACCGGCCCTGCGCGCGCAACGTGCTGAACTGAAGGCCTTGCGCGAACTTCCACTGCAGGCCAACGACGCTGTCCTTGGCAGCACCCTGCAACAACTGCGCACCCAGACCGACCGGAGGTAAGCCCGCATGAAACCCCTGCAATCCCTGGTCGTGCTGTTGCTGGCCGTGGCCATCGGCGTGGTCGCCGCGCAATGGCTCGGCGCCGATGACCTGAACCGCTTCGGCGAGGTGACCCTGCGCTACGGCGGCTACGACTATCACAGCAACCTGCCGAAGGTAGCGCTGCTGGCGGTGATCACGGTCCTGGTGCTGTGGCTGCTGTGGAGCCTGATCGCTGCACCGTTCCGTGCCTGGGGCCGCTACCGCCGCAAGCAGGGCAGGGTGCGCCTGATCGACGGCCTGCAGGCCTACGAGCATGGCCAGTGGCAGCGTGCCGAGAAACTGCTGGACGGTGCGGCCAAGGACCCGGAGGTGAGCGCGGTGGCACTGGCCAATGCGGTGCGCAGCGCACAGGCGCGCGCCGACGGCCCCGCCGGTGAAGCACTGCTGCAGCGCCTGGGCGAAAGCGATGCCACGCTGCAGGCGCTGCTGCGCGCCGAACAGCTGTTGGCGCGCGACCTGCCGGTGGATGCGATCAACGCATTGGACGTAGCCGCGATCCAGCCGCTGCCGCCGCGCGGCCTGTGGCTGCGTACCGAAGCGCTGGCGCGTGCCGGCCGCGCACACGAGGCCTATGGCCAGCTGGGTGCGCTGCGCCAGAGCAAGGTACTGCCGGCCGAATCAAACAGCGAACTGGAAGCCCGCCTGGCCGCACAGGCGCTGCTGGAAGCGGCCGACGTCAACGCATTGGCCGCACAGTGGGAAGCCACGCCGAAGGCGCTGCGGCCGACCCCGGACGTGGTGGGCGCCTATGCCAGCCGCGCGGTGGCCCTGAACTGGGATGAGCCGGCGCTGCTGGCGCTGGAACAGGCGCTGGAACAGCGCTGGGACGACGAACTGGTGGCGCTGTACGGCCGCCTGCCGGCCGAGCGCCTGGCCACCCGCCAGGCCAACCTGGCGCGCTGGCGCAATGTGCATGATGGCTCGGCCGCACTGCATCTGGCGCAGGGCCGCGTGGCCCTGGCCCAGCAGCAGTGGGATGCCGCCGATACGTTCCTGCACGAGGCCATCGCCGCCGGCGCCGGTGCCCCAGCGTGGGAGGCACTGGGTGAACTGTTCGCGCAGCGTGGCGAACACGCGCTGGCGGCACAGTGCCTGGCCAATGCGCTGCGCCTGCAGCGCGGCGAGGACAGCGTGGAACTGGTACGCGGCAGCGAAGCGCCGCTGCGTGCCACGGTGGAAGAGCAGCCGATCGCGGTCCAGCCCCCGGTGTATGACGCCAACGAAGAGCGCGACGAATTCGGCAACCCGCGGTTGCCGTGAAGCGTGCCGACCAACGGTCGGCACCCACCGGAGAAAAAGAACGGCGCCCACCGGGCGGCGTTTTCATATGTGGAACCCGGTAGTCGCAGCGATCAGCGTTCGACGATCGCCACCACGCCCATGCCGCCGGCGGTGCAGATCGACACCAGCGCGCGGCCACCGCCGCGTTCGGCCAGCTGCTTGGCGGCGGTAGCGATCACGCGTGCGCCGGTGGCGGCGAACGGGTGGCCGGTGGCCAGCGACGAGCCCAGCAGATTGATCTTGTCCGGGTCGATGCGGCCCAGCGGCGCGTCCAGGCCCAGGCGGTTGCGGCAGTAATCCTCGCTCTCCCACGCACGCAGGGTGCACAGCACCTGCGCGGCGAAGGCCTCGTGGATCTCGTAGATGTCGAAGTCCTGCAGGGTCAGGCCATTGCGCTTGAGCATCTCCGGCACGGCCACGGTCGGTGCCATCAGCAGGCCTTCGCCATGCACGAAGTCCACCGCAGAGACATGCGCATCGCGCAGATAGGCCTGCGGCTCATGGCCGTGCGCGCGTGCCCACTCTTCGCTGGCCAGCAGTACCGCAGCGGCACCGTCGGTCAGCGGGGTGGAGTTGGCGGCGGTGAGCGTGCCACGGCCGGAGACCTTGTCGAACGCCGGCTTCAGCGTCGCCAGCTTTTCCAGCGAGGTATCCGGGCGCAGGATGTTGTCACGCTCGACGCCACGGAACGGTGCGATCAGGTCGTTGAAGAATCCGCGCTCATAGGCGGCAGCCAGCTTCTTGTGCGAGGACACCGCCCACTCGTCCTGCGAGTCGCGCGAGATGTTCCACTCCTTGGCCATGTCCTCGCAGTGGTCGCCCATGCTCTTGCCGGTGCGCGGCTCGGCCACGCCCGGGAACTCGGGCTTGAGCTCGGAGAACTTGAAGCCAGCGGTGAGTGCGCGGATCTTGTCGCCGGTGCTCTTGGCGCGGTTGGCGGCCAGCAGGCGTGCACGCAGCTTCTTGCCGTAGACGATCGGCACGTCGGAGGTGGTGTCCGAACCACCACCGATGCCCGATTCAATCTGGCCCAGCGCGATCTTGTTGGCCAAGGTGATGATGCTGTCCAGCGAGGTACCGCAGGCGCGCTGCAGGGTGATGCCCGGGGTCAGCGGCGACAGGCCGGAGGACAGCGTGGCTTCGCGGCCCAGGTTCCAGTCGCTGGAGTGCTTGATCACCGCACCCATTGCCACTTCACCCAGCTGCTGGCCATGCAGGCCGAACCGTTCGACCAGCGCACCCAGCGTACGGACCGACATGCCGAGGTTGCCGACATCCGAATACGCGGTGTTCTGGCGACAGAACGGAATGCGGACGCCACCGAGGATGGCGACGGGACGAGCGTTGGGCATGGAGATACCTGGCATGGATGAGGGTGTCTGCAACATGGCCTGCACGGCGGAGCAGGCATAATGGAGCCAAGTGTAGCTGCCGCCCTGTGATGGGCCAACCGTGGAACCATGAGCAAACCCGACCCCGCGATGAATGCCCTTGGCGTGCTGGCCCTGGAACTGGCCGGCGGTGAAATCCCCCGCCAGGCGGTGCTCAGCGCAGAACAGGCCGGTGAACTGGCCGAACGCGTCGGCCGTGACCTGTCCAAGCTGGTGCCACAGGTAGCCGAGCTGGACCTGGTGTTCGCCGCCGCCCATTTCGACCCGGCCGAAGTGCTGCGCCCGGGCTGGCCGATCCATCGCCGCCTGGAAGAACTGCAGATGCGTGCTCCGGGCCGCAACCAGGGCCCGCGCCTGCTGGCCTTCGGTACCGATGCCGAGGGTGATGTGCCGCTGCCGTTCCAGGCCGATGCCAGCCTGGTTGGCGGTGGCCTGCGCGTGGTGCCGTTCCTGCTGACCGGCAGCGATGTGGCCACCACCAACGCGGTCGCGCATGCGCTGGAAGACACCTTGCTCGCCAACGGCATGGCGCATGCCGACACCGCGCTGATGGCGCAGAACAGCTTCGGTGCGCGGATCGAACACGCACGCTACTTCACCGTGAACGATCTGGCCGCGATGATGTCGATGCAGTACGACAACCAGGGCCTGGCCGCGCTGTGGCCGCTGATCGAGACCGCGATCATGGCGCCGGGCGAGGACGAGTGGCTCAATGCCGCGCCCGAGCCGCTGCTGCGCTATACGCACGGCGAAGCACGCATGGCACTGTTCGACCCGGCCGGTTGGTGCGCGCACTACAACCACAGCAAGAACGATTGCGACCGCCTGAAGGGCATCTACGAACAGTTCCTGATGCGCCAGCGGCAGATGGCTGCGGTGCTGGAGGCACACGGCGTGCCGGTGCTGTTCGTGCACTGCGAGGCCGGGCAGGACGCGCGCGAGCTGCTGGCGCGCTGATCTGCGGATGCGCACCGCCGGGCATGGCCCGGCGCTACCGTGCAATTGCGTATCGCCGGGGCGCGACCGCCGTGCGTATTGCTGTAGCGCCGGAGTCCATGCTCGGCTCAGGTCCACCGAAGAGCAGCCGAGCATGGGCTCGGCTCTACAGGAAGCGATGCAAAGAAAAACGCCGGCTTGCGCCGGCGTTTTCCGTTTCCAGCAAAAGCGTCCTTACGGCGCCTTCTGGATCACCGCACACGCCAGGCGCGCGCCGGCGTTGCCGGTCGGCTGGGTCTTGTAGTCATCCGCATCGGCGTGGACGATCAGGCCGCGACCGATGATGTCGAAGTCATCACCCTTGCCGATGTTGACGTTGCTCGACACCGGGCCGTCGATGGTGGCCACGCCCTTGTCGTCGGCCTTGATGTTGGGCATGTCGCCGCCGTGGTGCGGATCGGTGGCGACGTTGCCGTGATCCTGCTTGCCGGGATTGAAGTGGCCGCCGGCACTCATGCCGTCCGGCGCGCTGCAGTCGCCCTTCTCGTGGATGTGGAAACCGTGCTCGCTACCCGGCTTCAGGCCCGTAACCTGGCCGGTCACGTGCACCTTGCCATCAACCACCTTGAAGGTGACGCTGCCCTTGGTCTCGTTGCCCTGGGTCGGTGCCAGCTCGGCCGTTGCCGAAGCATCGGCCGCCGGTGCCGCAGCCGGTTCCGGAGTTGCCGCCGGTCCGGTGGTGGCGCCGTCGGCCGGCGCGGCCGGCGGAGTTTCAGTCTGCGGCGTGGCGGGCTGCTGATTACAGGCCGCCAGGCCCAGCGCGGCGATGGCCGCAAACAGCGAAGTGTGGATCAGACGCATTGGAATCTCTCCCTCGATGATGCCTGCAGTGATCAGCGGACGACCCGGATCACGCCACAGGCGATGCGGACGCCGGCATTGCCGGCGGGCTGGCTGCGATAGTCGTCGGCGTTGGCATGCACGACCAGTGCACGTCCGGCGATATCGGTGGCGGCGCCTCCGCCAAGGGTAACGCCCTTGAGGTGGATATCGACGTTGGCGCGGCCCTGGGCGTCGGCACGCAGGTTGTCCATGTCGCCCAGGTGGTGCTTGCCGGTGCCGGCGCGGCCATGCGCAGCGCCACCGGGATTGAAATGATTGCCGGCACTGCTGGCATCCACCGCACTGCAGTCGCCGCGCTCATGGATGTGGAAGCCGGCCTGCTGCATCGGCTGCAGGCCACCGACCAGACCGGTGATGTGCATGCCGCCGGGCTCCACCATCAGTGCGATGCGGCCACTGACAATGCTGGCCGAGGCCGGCGCGAGATTGGCCTCGCCCTGCTTCGCAGCGCTGACCACGGTCGGCGGCGGCGGGGTGGGCTCGGCCTTCTTCGGCGTACTGCCACAGGCAGACAGCAGCACGGCGGCGGACAACGGCAGGATGGCAAAGGACAGACGCATTGAAGACTCCTTGCAGGTGACACTAAGCGTTGCATCGTCCATGAACGATCAACAGTTCGGCAAGCAGGCGCGAGGACCGCGTGCAGGGACCGTTCAATGGCCCCCGCGGCGGCGGCCAGCGCCCAGCTTGCGGGTAAGGGTATTGCGGCCCAGGCCCAAGCGGGCGGCGGCTTCGGCGCGGCGGCCATGGGTGATCTGAAGTGCCGCTTCCAGCAGCGCATGGTCGACCCGCTCGCGCACCTGCGCATGCAGCCCTTCCACGCCTTCGGCGAGCTGGCGGCGCGCCCATTCGGCCAGCAGCGCTTCCCACTGGCCTGGATCGGCACCGCTGATGCTGCCGCGACCGCCCCGCGTACGGTTCAGCGCGGTATCGACGTCGGCCACGCCGATGGTGTCGGCGGCGGCCAGCGCGGCCATCCGCCAGCACACGTTTTCCAGTTCGCGCACGTTGCCGGGCCAGTCGTGTTCGCGCAGCGCCTGCAGTGCGGCGGCGGTCAGGCGCTTGGGTGGCGTGTCCAGCCTGCGTGCGGCGGCGGCCAGGAAGGTGCTGGCCAGTTGCGCGATGTCTTCACGGCGCTCGCGCAGCGGCGGCAGCTGCAGGCGCACCACGTCGAGGCGGTGCAGCAGGTCCGCGCGGAACTTCCCCTGCGCGACCAGCCCTTCCAGGTCCTGGTGGGTGGCGGCCACCACGCGCACATCGACGCGGATCAGTTCGCGGCCACCGACGCGGAAGAACTCGCCCTGCGCCAGCACGCGCAGCAACCGGGTCTGCAACGGCAGCGGCATGTCGCCGATCTCATCCAGGAACAGCGTGCCGCCATCGGCCTGCTCGAAGCGGCCGGTATGGCGGCGCTGCGCGCCGGTGAAGGCGCCGGCTTCATGGCCGAACAGCTCACTTTCCAGCAGCTCGGACGGAATGGCAGCAGTATTGAGCGCGACGAACGGCCCATGCGCACGCGGCGATTCGCGATGCAGTGCATTGGCCACCAGCTCCTTGCCGGTGCCGGTCTCGCCGGTGATCAGCACCGCCAGCGGCGCCTGCGCCAGGCGACCGATGGCGCGGAACAGCGCGCGCATCGGTGGCGTCTCACCCACCAGTTGCGGCGGTTGGTCGCCATGCGCTTCCGGCGCAGGCGTGGGCGCTGCCAGTGCCGGCGCCACCGCCGGCAGCACGCGCTGCGCCAGCGCCACGGCATCGTCCAGGTCGAACGGTTTGGACAGGAATTCATGCGCGCCGCCGCGGAACGCACCGGCCGTGCTGGCCACATCGGTATAGGCCGACATCACGACCACCGGCAGCTGCGGCAACGCGGCCTTGAGCTTGTCCAGCAGCACCAGGCCATCGTCGCCAGGCATGCGCACATCGGTGAACAGCAGCGCCGGCGGCGCGCCTTCGCCCAGGGCCTGCAGGGCTGCCGCAGCGCTGTCGAAATCGACGACCTGGTAGCCCGCCTCGCGCAGCGCGGTGCACAGCACGAAGCGCACGGCACGATCGTCATCGACCACCCAGATGCGCTGCGGGGACGAAGAAGACTCAGACATCGCGCGGGGCCTCCTCGGCCGGGGCGGCGCCGCTGACGATCGGCAGCAGCAGGGTGAACACGGTGTGGCCCGGGCGCGAGCGGTAGGTCAGCGTGCCGCGATGCTCGCGCGCGACCTGCTGGGCCAATGCCAGGCCGAGTCCAGTGCCTTCGGCGCGGCCACTCACCAAGGGCAGGAACAGGTGTTCGGCCAGTTCCTCGGGCACGCCACGGCCGTCGTCGGCGATTTCCAGGCGCAAGGCCAACGTGTGCAGCTGTTCGGCAATGCGCGCGCCATGCTCCACGCGGGTGCGCAGGGTGATGCTGCCGGCACCGGCCTGGATTGCGTTTCGCACCAGGTTCCACACCGCCTGGGTAAGACGGTCGGCGTCGCCACGGAATTCGGGAATGCTGGGGTCGTAGTCGCGCTGCAGGCGTACTGCCCAGCCGGCCTCGTTCTCGGCCAGGCGCAGCACGCGTTCCAGCGAGGCATGGATGTTCAGTTCGGCGTGGGGTGCGGCCGGGGCCGGCGACAGCAGCTGGTCGAGCAGGCCGTTGAGGCGCTCGATCTCCGAGCCGATCAGTTCGATCAGTTCGCGCTCGCTGGCCTCGCGCTGGGCCGCGCGGCGGGCCAGCAGCTGGGCCGCACCCTTCAACCCGGCCAGCGGGTTGCGCAGCTCGTGGGCCAGGCCCTTCAGCGCCGCGCTGAGCGCGCTGGGCAGGGCCTGCGTCGGGTCCAGCCCAGGGAATTCGTCGACCGGATGTGCCTCCAGCAACCAGCCGCCATCGTCGCGGCGGCTCATCCAGCCCTCGGCGAAGCGCGGCGCCTCGCCGGGCACCGCCAGCGCCAACCGGTTCAGGCGCAGGCTGTCGCGCTCATCGCGTGCCAGGAAGTGGGCCAGCGCTTCGCCCTGCACTTCCAGTGCAGCCAGCGGCTGGCCCAGCAGGCGGCGCCCGCTGACACCCAGCCAGCGGCCGAAGGCCGGATTGCAGCCGATGATGCGGCCATCGGCCCCGGCCCAGGCCAGCGGCGTGCCCAGGGCATCGAGGGACGGCGGGGGTGCGGGGTCGGACATTGCACCAATGTAGTGCAAAATGCGGGGTTCGGGGTCAGAGCACGTTCCGCCAGAAAAGGGCTCCGGCCCCCGCCGCAGGTCGAGCGAGCTCGACCACTACCAGATGCGTGGCCGGTTACAGCTTCATGTTGAGGCCGACGAACACACTGCGTCCCGGGGCCGGCGAAAACATCGGGCGGGCGCTGTCCCAGAAGAAGCTGTCGTACCAGGCGTAGGCGTACTGGCGATTGGTGGCGTTCTTCAGCTGCAGGTCCACGCTGAATCGCGGGGTGAGCTGGTAGGCAGCACTGAGGTCGAGCACGGCGAAGCCACCGAACTTGCCGGCTACGTTGCGCTCTTCCAGGTAGTAATCGCCCTGTGCACGCGCCTGCAGGCCCAGCCGCAGCGCATCACCGGCGCGGTAATCCACGCCCAGATTGCTGATGTGGCGCGGGGTGGCAGCCACTTCGCGTCCCTGCAGGGAAACGCCGGCATCGCGGTCGTCGCGGGTGATCTTCGCTTCCTGGTAGGCGTGCGACGCCCACACCGTCCAGTCGTCGCCCAGTTGCAGGCTCAACTGCGCATCCACGCCGCGCCGGCGGGTCTTGCCCAGAATGACCGTGGTTCCGGTGGCCGGCATGTTGGATACCTCGTTTTCCGCGTCCTGCTGCCACACCGCCAGACGTGCCTGGGCGCCCGCGAACGGCTGGAACTTCAGGCCCAGCTCCATGCCGGTGTTGGTGGACGGCTGCATCGGTGCCTGCCCCGGGGTGAGGTAGGCCGGTGCGGTGGAGCCGGTCAGTACCTGGAAGGTGCGGCCCCAGTTCGCGTAGACGTGGGTGGTCTGGCCCAGGGTGTGGATGATGCTCAGCTTGGGCTGGCCGATCGTGCCGTAGTCCTGCAGGCGGCCGCTGACGCCGTTCACCAGGTGGGTGCGGCCGCTGAAGCGGTCGACGCGATAGGCCGGCACGACCTTCCAGGCTTCGACGGGCTGGTAGACGGCTTGCACGTAGGCGCCCCAGTTGTCGAAGCTGTGGCGATCATTGTTCTGCACCCGCGCCGGTGGCTGCCTGAAGTCGGTGGGTTCGGCGTAGGCGTAGCGCTCGCGGATGTAGCCGTTGTCCTGCTGCTCGTAGTTCAGGCCACCCTCGACGGTAAGCGTCGGGCTGGCCTGCCAGGTGAGCGTGCTGAGCAGGCCATGCTGCCGCTCGTCCCACACGCGGCGCTGGCGCGGCAGGTTGCCGTTGGGCACGTCGCTGAAGGTCACGCGGCGGTCGTCTTCATAGCGGTTGTAGTACAGCCGCGTGCCGAAGGTGAGCGCGTCGGACAGTTTCATGTCCAGGTGCGCGGCGATCTGGCGCATGTCGCGTTCATCGCCATCGTTGCCGTTGCGCAGGTCGCTGCCACGGCGGTGCGTACGCAGCTCCTCGGCGGTCATGAAGCCGGGTTCGTCGGCTTCGTGGTGGTACGCACGCGCGGTCAGGCCCACGCGCAGGCCGTCGTCCAGCGAGCCATGGAACCACTTGCCGCCCAGCGAATACTTCTTCGAGGCATCGTGATCGCGGTAGCCGTCGCTGGCCTGGGTGCCGACGAAATAGTTCTGCGCGAAGCCATTGGCTTCGCGGCCGACTGCCAGCTGTGCATCTCGGGTGTTGTAGCTGCCATAGGCCAGTCGCACGTCGGTGTAGGTGCCGCCCTGGCGCGTACCGAAGTTCACGTTGCCGCCGATGTTGTGCAGGCCGTAGCGCGGGTCGTTGGTACCGCGCACCACTTCGATGTAGCTGATGTCCAGCGGGAACAGCATGTCGATGAAGCGCTGGTTGCCGCTGTTGACGTTGCTGGGGATGCCGTCAATGAGGGTCTTGATCGCGTTGAGGTAGCCCTCGCCGTTGAAGGCGCGGAAGCTGACCTTGCCCGATTCGGCACCCTGCCGCGTTTCGGTGAGCTGAATGCCGGGCATCTGCCCCAGCAGCTCCCAGCTGTGCGAGACGTTGCGGTCTTCGATCTGGTCCGCGCCGAGCACGTCCACCGAAGTCAGTACCTGGTGCGCACTGAGCTGGCCTTCGCCGTGCTGGTGCACCTGCACCTTGCCGAGGGTGAGCGCGGCATCGGCGGACTGTGCGAAAGCTTCAGGGGCGAACGGCGCGGCCGCCAAGGCGGCCAAAAGGGTGGGAGTCATGGGAAGGGGCGGTTACGGTGAAATGTAATCATATAACATTTCACGTGTCCGCTTTTGCAGCGTCGAGCAAAGCTCGGCGCTACAAGGGCGGGAGCCGGGGGGATTACACCGGGTAGCCGGTGGCTTCCCGTGCCTTCTTCCAGGCGGCTTCGAATTCACGCGCGGAGATTTCGTCGTCCTCGTCGAAATCCAGGAACGACACCGGCTGGTCGGCCAGCAGGAAGCGGTCGTCGCTGTGGGCATGCTCGTCGGCCCAGACCATCCTGGTGCCGTAGATTTCCACCTGCCGCACGATCTTCTCGCCGCGCGCTTCCATCAGCACGTTGCCCTTGCCCAGGCCCGATTCGGCCCAGTGCTTGTAGTACTTCTTTGCGGCGGACTTCGCGCCGGGTTTTGCGTTGTGCTTTGCGTAGGTCATTGCAGGAGCCCTGGCCGCTGGCGCGGCCGGAAAGTGCGGAATGGCGCCATTATCGCCCGACCTCGCAGCGCGCAGGTGGGCGCTTCAGCGGGCCGGCGCTGGCAACGCCACGCCCTTCGGCCACAACATCCAGATGTTGCCCTTCTGCTTCATGTCGCCGGCCAGCTTGCCCGCAGCTTCGCCGCTGCCCCAGTACAGGTCGGCGCGCACTTCGCCGGCGATGGCACCGCCAGTGTCCTGCGCGGCCACCGGGCGCACCACCGGGCTGCCGTCCGGGCGCGTGGTGGACAGCCACAGCAGGCTGCCCAGCGGTACCACGGTGCGATCCACCGCCACGCTGTAGCCGGCGGTGAGCGGTACGTTCAGTGAACCACGCGGACCTTCCGGGCTGTCCGGAGTGCGCACGAAGAACACGTAGCTGGGGTTGCTGCGCAGCAGTTCCGGCACGCGCGCGGGATGGGCCCGGGCCCAGGCGCGGATCGCGTCCATGGTGACGTCTTCCTTCTTCAGCTGGCCCTGGTCCACCAGCCAGCGACCGATCGCGCGATAGGGGTGGCCGTTCTGCTCGGCATAGGCCAGCCGCACCTGCGTGCCATCAGCCAGGCGCACGCGGCCGGACCCTTGGATCTGCAGCAGCTGCAGGTCCATCGGGTCGGTCAGCCAGGCCAGCACCGGCGCCTTTACGCCTTTGGCGGCGATGGTGCCGGCATCGTCATAGGGCTTGAGCACCTTGCCCTCAACCCGCCCGCGCAGGCGCTTGCCCTTCAGTTCCGGGTAGAGGCTGTCCAGCTGCACCACGATCAGATCATCCGGCGTGCCGTACACCGGCACCGTGGCCTTATCGGTACGGGTAAGGCTGCCGGGGTAGATCGGCTCGTAGTAACCGGTGATCAATCCGTCGGCCTGACGGCCACCAGCACGCAGCGCATAGGCATCGAGGTCGCGCTGCAGGAACTGGCGGATCGCGGCCGGGTCCTTGTCTGACACGGCTGCGGCGGTGGCACAGGGCTTGGCCCAGGCAGCGTCGTTCTTCAGGCGGGTGCAGCTGCTGCGCCAGGCAACGAAGCCGGCCTGCAGATCGCTGTTTGAGACCGCTGGCAGGGCTTTCCAGTCGACCTTGGCGTAGGTGGCCGCCGGCGGTGAGGTCGCCGTGGGCGCTTCGGAACCCGTGCGGGGAGCGGTGGTGGCGCAACCGGCGAGCACCGCCGCTGCCAACAGGGTCCAGTGCTTGCGCTTGAAGAAGGTAGCGGAATCGATCATGCCGCCATGGTGGCGGGCCGGCCGCTGGGCGGCAACCCGGCGCGGGGTCAAGCGTTCATGCGCGGAGTCACGGCATCTGCAGCAGCAACGAATGCAGGATGCGGGCGTCCTCGGCATCCAGCGCCTTGGGCAGGTCGTCGCGGCCACGGAAACGGCGGTGGAAGGCGGCGACGGTGGCTTCTCGGTTGTCCAGTGGATAGCCGAAGCGGGCCAGCGCATTCCACGCGTCGAAGCCTTCCGGTGCCGCGCCGTCGGCCGCGCGCGGCCACACGCCGAAGCCGGCCTCGGCCAGCTGTTGCCACGGGAAGAAGCGGCTCGGATCCTGCTTGCGCGTCGGTGCCAGGTCGGCGTGGGCGATCACCTGGCGCGGCGGGATGTTCAGGCGGGTGGTGAGGTCACGCAGCAGCACGATCAGCGATTCGATCTGCGCCGCACTGAACGGGCTGCGGCCATCGTTGTCGAGCTCGATGCCGATCGAGGCCGAGTTGAGATCGGTGATGGTGCCCCATCGCCCGGCGCCGGCATGCCAGGCACGGCGCTCATCGGCGACGAGCTGGTAGCGATGGCCATCGGCGCCGATCAGGTAGTGCGCGCTGACCGGTCCACCGCTGTTGGCGGTACGCAGCGTATGCAGGCTCTGCTGCACAGACTTCTGCTCGGTGTGGTGGATGACGATGATGACCGGCGTGCGCGCGTTCTGGTTGGGCGACGGCACCCACGTGGCGAGCGGGTTGCGCGTTTCCCGTGGCGTGGAAGCGCAGGCGGCCAGCAACAGGCAGGCCGAGAGCATCAGGGGGGTGCGGATCGGGTGCATGCGTTTGATTGTGCGCGATCGCGCGCGACGGTGCATGACGCGGTACCGACCAACGGTCGGTACCCACCTAGTCAAAGCGGAGTGCCGACCCAAGCTTGGCACCTACCAGAACCAGGACAGGGGAAGTGCCGACCAACGGTCGGCACCCACCACGTCAGTACGCCGCTACCTCAGGCCTCGTAGGCAGACTCGCCGTGCGAGGTGACATCCAGGCCGGTGCGTTCGGCCTCTTCGGTCACGCGCAGGCCCACCACGACCTTTACCAGCAGCAGGATGGCCGCGGTCACCACCGCCGACCACAGCACGGTCAGGCCGACGCTGACCACCTGCACCCACACCTGGTGGCCGATATCCAGATCGGCCTTGGTGCCGCCCAGCGACTGCGCGCTGAACACGCCGGTGAGGATCGCGCCGACGATGCCGCCGACACCATGCACACCGAACACGTCGGCGGTGTCGTCCACCTTCAGCAGGCGCTTGAGGCCAGTCACGCCCCACACGCAGATCACGCCGGCGACGAAGCCGATCACGATCGCGCCAAGCGGGCCGACCGTGCCACAGGCCGGGGTGATGCCGACCAGGCCGGCCACCGCACCCGAGGCTGCACCCAGCGCCGACGGCTTGCCCTTGCCGATCGCTTCCACCAGGGTCCAGCCGAGCACGGCGGCGGCGGTGGCCAGCACGGTATTGAGGAAGGCCAGCGAGGCCACCGTATCGGCGGCGGCGGCGGAACCGGCGTTGAAGCCGAACCAGCCTACCCACAGCAGCATGGCGCCGATGTAGGTAAACGGTACGTTGTGCGGCTTCAGCGCGGTCTGGCCGTAGCCCAGGCGCTTGCCGACGAACCACGCGCCGACCAGGCCGGCCACGCCCGCATTGATGTGGACCACGGTGCCACCGGCGAAGTCGATCGCGCCCAGTTCACCCAGGTAGCCGCCGCCCCAGACGATGTGCGCCATCGGGATGTAGCTGAGGGTGAACCACAGTGCCGAGAACAGCAGTACCGCACGGAACTTGATGCGCTCGGCGAAGGCACCGACGATCAGCGCGGTGGTGATGCCGGCGAAGGTCGACTGGAAGGCGACGAACAGGTAATCCGGCAGGCCCTTGATCGGCGTATTGCCCACCGACTCCGGAGTGAAGCCCTTGAGGAAGGCGAATTCGGTGAACGAGCCGAAGAACGGATTGCCGGCGCTGAACACCGCACTGTAGCCATAGGCCACCCACAGCAGCAGCACCAGCGAGAACACCACCAGGATCTGGCTGAGCACCGACAGCACGTTCTTCGAACGCACCAGGCCGCCATAGAACAGGGCCAGGCCTGGAACCACCATCAACAGCACCAGCAGGGTGGAGGTGAGCATCCAGGCGACGTCGCCACGATCATAGGCAGCGGCCGCTTCGGCCACGGCCGGCGCGGCGGCGGTGGCGGCCGGATCGTGCAGCGGCTCGACCGCCACGGTTTCGCTCGGCAGCGGCGACACCTGTGCCTGGGCGTGGGCGCTGCCCGGCCAGGCACCAGCGGCCAGCGCGCTGAGCAGCATCAACAGGCACACCAGATGGAACCGGGCTTGCCACCCGGTGAGAAGGCGCATCTTCATGGGGGAGTCTCCGGAAGGGGGCTTACAGCGCGTCGGCGCCGATTTCGCCGGTGCGGATGCGGATGACCTGCTCGACAGCGGTCACGAAGATCTTGCCGTCACCGATCTTGCCGGTGCCGGCAGACGACTGGATCGCTTCGATCACCGCGTCGGCACGTTCGTCGGTGACGACGGTTTCGATCTTGATCTTGGGCAGGAAGTCGACAACGTACTCGGCACCGCGATACAGCTCGGTGTGGCCCTTCTGGCGACCGAAACCTTTCACTTCGGTCACGGTGATGCCCGACACGCCTGCATCGGACAGGGCCTCGCGGACCTCGTCGAGCTTGAACGGTCGGATGATGGCGGAGATCAGTTTCATGCGCATGTCCCGAGGGTGGATGGGGCCAGCGCGCCAGCGCGCGTTGGCATCAGGCAACCACGGGTCATCAGGATGATGACCGTGGCTGTTGCACCGGACACGTACAGGGCCGGGACGGCCGTGGCTCTCTCCTTGCACGACCGACGCGGGAGGGAGGGCGGCCCTGGTCGCGTATCCGGTCTTTCTCTTGCCCCTGGATAAGCGGGCCAAAGGCCCGCGTTCCAATGCAGCGGACTGACAGTCCGCTCTACAACGGCGGGCCTGCGGCCGCCTTGCGGCTCCCCAGCCGCGAGAACAGAAGCGATGGCGGCGGGTGGGAGGGGAAGCCCACCGCCATCGCATCCGGTCAGCTGGCGTAGTACAGCTGGTATTCCAGCGGGTGGGTGGCCGCGCGGAACTTGGTCACT
Organism: Stenotrophomonas sp. YJH_SMC_27; assembly: GCF_059369815.1. Classification (NCBI taxonomy): domain Bacteria; kingdom Pseudomonadati; phylum Pseudomonadota; class Gammaproteobacteria; order Lysobacterales; family Lysobacteraceae; genus Stenotrophomonas; species Stenotrophomonas sp. YJH_SMC_27. Next base: position 196,995 of record NZ_JCAFTA010000003.1, read on the forward strand.
TCCTGCATCTTCAGCGCGATGTAGCCGTCGATGAAGTCATCGCTCATCACGCCACCGGCCTTCAGGAACTCGCGGTCCTTGTCCAGCGCTTCCAGCGCCTGGTCCAGCGAGGAGCAGACCTGCGGGATCAGCTTCTCTTCCTCCGGCGGCAGGTCGTACAGGTCCTTGTCGCTCGGTGCACCCGGGTCGATCTGGTTCTTGATGCCGTCCAGGCCGGCCATCATCAGCGCGGTGAAGGTCAGGTAGCCGGACTGGATCGGGTCGGGGAAGCGCATTTCGATGCGGCGCGCCTTCGGATTGGACACCCACGGAATGCGGCACGAGGCCGAACGGTTGCGGGCCGAGTAGGCCAGCATCACCGGCGCCTCGAAGCCCGGCACCAGGCGCTTGTAGCTGTTGGTGCCCGAGTTGGCGAAGGCATTGATGGCCTTGGCGTGCTTGAAGATGCCGCCGATGTACCACAGCGCCAGCTGGCTCAGGCCACCGTAGCCGTCACCGGAGAACAGGTTGGTGCCGCCCTTGGACAGCGACTGGTGCACATGCATGCCGCTGCCGTTGTCACCAACGATCGGCTTGGGCATGAAGGTGACAGTCTTGCCGTTGCGATGCGCGACGTTCTTGATGACGTACTTCATGCGCAGCAGCTCGTCGGCCTTCTGCACCAGGGTGCTGAACTTGGTGCCGATCTCGCACTGGCCGGCGGTGGCCACTTCGTGATGCTGCACTTCCACTTCGATGCCGACCTGTTCGAGGGTCTTGCACATCTCGGCGCGCAGGTCGTGCAGGGTGTCGGTCGGCGGAACCGGGAAGTAGCCGCCCTTCACGCCGGGACGGTAGCCGCTGTTGGCGCCGTCATACTTGGCGCCGCTGTTCCATGCCGCTTCTTCCGAGTCGACCTTGAAGAAGGTGTTGCCCATTTCGTTGGCGAAACGGACCGAGTCGAAGATGAAGAATTCCGGCTCCGGGCCGAAGAACGCGGTTTCAGCGATGCCGGAGGACTTCAGGTAGGCCTCGGCACGCTTGGCGATGCCGCGCGGGCAGCGGCCATAGGCCTGCATGGTGGCCGGATCGAGGATGTCACAGCTGATCACCAGGGTCGGATCGGCGTAGAACGGATCGACGTAGGCGCTGGACGGGTCCGGCAGCAGCACCATGTCCGATTCGTTGATGCCCTTCCAGCCGGCGATCGAGCTGCCGTCGAACATCTTGCCTTCTTCGAACAGCGACGGCTCGACGATGCTGACCGGGAAGGTGACGTGCTGCTCGACGCCACGCATGTCCACGAAACGCAGATCGACGAATTCGATCTGGTTGTCCTTGATCAGCTTCTCAACGTTTTCCACGGACATCGGTACGACCTCGGATGGGGATGAATGCCTGCTGAGGTACAGCAATGACCGTGCCAACTTTTTGCGACCCGCAAGTCGTTGATTTCCCTAAGCCCGCCCCGCACCGGTGCGGGACAGCGCGCACCAAACGGGTGCAGTCGGCAGCAGGCGCACCCGTTTGGTGCAGCAGGGATCGTCTATCCTCTCGACCTTCTTCCTTCCTGCCGCGCGTGCCCGCACCGTCCATGTCCGACCTGCTCTCTGCCCTGCTGCTGGGCATCCTCGAAGGCTTGACCGAATTCCTGCCGATCTCCAGCACCGGCCATCTGCTCATTGCCCAGCACTGGCTGGGTGCCCGCTCGGACTTCTTCAACATCGTCATCCAAGCCGGCGCGATCGTCGCGGTGGTGCTGGTGTTCCGCCAGCGCCTGCTGCAGCTGGCCACCGGCTTCAACCAGCGTGAGAACCGGGAGTATGTATTCAAGCTGGGCGCTGCGTTCCTGGTCACCGCCGTGGTCGGCCTGGTGGTACGCAAAGCCGGCTGGTCGCTGCCGGAGACGGTCAGTCCTGTGGCCTGGGCGCTGATCATCGGCGGTGTCTGGATGCTGCTGGTGGAGGCCTACACCGCGCGCCTGCCTGACCGCGACCAGGTGACCTGGACCGTGGCGATCGGCGTCGGCCTGGCGCAGGTGGTGGCAGGCGTGTTCCCCGGTACCTCGCGCTCGGCCTCGGCGATCTTCCTGGCCATGCTGCTGGGCCTGAGCCGCCGCGCGGCGGCGGCCGAATTCGTGTTCCTGGTCGGCATTCCCACCATGTTCGCCGCCAGTGCCTACACTTTCCTGGAACTGGCCAGGGACGGGCAGCTGGGCAGCGAGAACTGGACCGAGGTGGGCGTGGCCTTCCTTGCCGCGGCCGTCACCGGCTTCGTCGTAGTGAAGTGGCTGATGGGCTACATCAAGTCGCACAGGTTCACGGCCTTCGCCCTCTACCGCATCGCGCTGGGCGCGGCGCTGCTGCTGTGGTTGCCCTCCGGCAGCTGAACAGCACCGGGGCACGGTAACCCCAATGCCGGCTCCACCCCGTTTCCCCCACGGTTCCCCAAGGAGAATCACCATGAACCGCAAGCTCACCCTGCTCCTCCCGCTGGCCCTGATGGCCGCGTGCAGCCAGACCCCGGCCCCGGCCGGCACCGGCGGCGATGACGTGGCCCCGGCCGCGGCCAAGGCAGCGGACCAGCAGACGCTGGCGCATCTGGACGCGCAGCGCCTGCAGAGCCAGCACTGGCTGCTGCAGCAGGCCACCGGCGCCGACGGCAAGCGCATCGACGCGCTGTTCGCCCGCCAGGACAAGCCGGTCACCCTCGACTTCGCTGACGGCCGCCTGTCGGTCAGCAACACCTGCAACCGCATGGGCGGTGGTTACACCTTCGACGCTGGCAAGCTGGCCGTCAGCGCGATGGCCTCGACCATGATGGCCTGCACCGACAAGGCGCTGATGGCGCTGGACGAGGCCGTGTCGAGCCGCCTGCAGGGCGAACTGAAGGCCGAGCAGGATGCCGATGGCAAGCTGACCCTGACCAACGCCAAGGGCGACACGCTGGTCTTCAACCCGGAACCGACCGCTGAAACCCGTTACGGCGGCGCCGGCGAAACCGTGTTCCTGGAAGTGGCCGCGAAGACCGAGAAGTGCTCGCACCCGCTGATCCCGGACTACCAGTGCCTGCAGGTGCGTGAAGTGAAGTTCGACGACAAGGGCCTGAAGCAGGGCGAGCCGGGCAAGTTCGAGAACTTCTACGGCACCATCGAGGGCTACACCCACGAAGACGGCGTGCGCAACGTGGTGCGCGTGAAGCGCTACGAGGTGAAGAACCCGCCGGCCGATGCGCCGTCGCAGGCGTACGTGCTGGACATGGTGGTCGAGTCGGCCGTCGAGAAGTGATGTAGAGCCGACTGTTAGTCGGCTGGCACTTGAAGGGCGGCCGCGAGGCCGCCCTTCTTCGTTGTGCGTTGTAGAGCCGAGCCCATGCTCGGCTGCTGTCTATCGGGAAAAGCAGCCGAGCATGGCTCGACGCTACCGAAAGCAACGCCGGCCCACGGCCGGCGCTACCGGGGTTGCGGTTACAGCGCCGGGTTCAACGTGTAGGTGCCGTGCAGTGCGGCTTCGGCCAGCACGTGGCCGTGCATGGCGCGGTACGCGTCGGCGGCGCTGAAACGCTGCGGCAGGTCCAGCGACGCCACGTCCAGCGCGAATACCCGGAAGAAATAGCGGTGCATGCGCTCGTCGTTGAACGGCGGATACGGGCCGTCATAGCCCAGGTAGTCACCGGCCATGTCCGGGTTGCCCGCAAACCAGCCGGTGAAGTCGTTCAGGCCCTGATGGCTGCCCGCCGGGCCGGCCGGGGTGGTCTTGCCCTTCACCACGAAGCCGTCGCTGCAGCTGCCAGCGGCGATCTCCTGCACCGTGGCCGGGATATCGGCCATCACCCAGTGCACGAAATCGCAGCGCGGCTGGTCGCGCGGCACGCTCATGTCGCTGCGGCCAACCGTCTCCGGCACGGTCGGTACGTCCGGGTCCACGCATACCAGCAGGAACGAACGGGTGCCGGCCGGCGCCCCGCTCCAGGCCAGGTGCGGGTTGCGGTCGGGCGCAAAACCATTGGCATCGCCGGCGGCGAACTCACGATCAATCGGTGCGCCATTGGTCAGGCTGTTACTGGTCAGCTGCATCAGGATCTCCTCACTCTTCCGGGTAACCCAGGCGCACCGCAACCGGGGTGAGCTGGGCGAAGGCGGCGCTCATCACGTCGCGGTAGTTGCGCCAGTGGCCGGGCGGGAAGCGCGGCGCGCCCAACTGCGCCGCCGGCGGCATCGGCCGCTCGAACAGGCGGCCCAGCAGTTCGGCCATCGCCTGCGGATCGTTGCCGACCTGGTCGATGCGCAGCAGCACGTGGGGGTACAGGTCGTCCTCATGCAGCGTGGCAATCTGGTTCAGCGCGCGGGTCAGCCATTCACTGGCTTCGGCCAGCGAGGTCATCGCCAGCGGCGCGGCGGCACCGTAGGCCACCCAGTCCAGCAGCATGTCGCGCGGATCACGCAGCACCAGCACCAGTCGCCCCTGCGGCAGCTGCGGGCGCAACGCCCACAGCAGGGCGTTGTCCCACCACAGCAGCCAGTCGATGACGGTATCGCTCTGCAGGCCACGCGCCGGCAGCTGTTCGCGCCAACGCTGCACCAGCCGCTCCGGCGTCAGTACGCCCGAAGCGAGATCCTGCAGCGTGTTGTAGTTCTGGAACGCATCGTCGGGCGGGTTGCTGGTGTAGCGGTCGCTGCGCAGCACCGGGCTGGCGGCCGCCAGGCCGGTCGCCACGCGCTCCACGCCCGAGCCCGGCGCGCCCCAGAGGAAGATCGGCGCGGAACTGGTGTTGCCGTCAATCTCACCCTTCTCCGGCCAGCTTGGCGGAGACTTGGCCTGCGGTGGCAGCGGCAGGCGTTGCGGGGCCTGGTCGGCCTGCAGCGACAGCCAGGTACGCAGGGCCTCCTGCGGCTGGCCGGCACGGTCCTGGATCTCGCCCATCCAGGTGCGCAGATCGGCGCGATGCGCTTCCGGCGCCTGCTCGACCAGCGCCTGCACGCGGGCCACTGCAGCAGGCGGATCACGCTGCAGCAACCCTTCAACCAGGCGGGTTTCGCCACTGACACGCCCCGGTTCAATGCTGACGATACGCTCGGCAATGGCTTCGGCCTGCTCGTGCTCGCCCACCATGTCGTGCAGGCGCAGGCGTGCTTCCAGCGCCGGCAGGTGGCCCGGCATGGCGTCCATCCAGCGTTCAACGGTCGCCGCGGCAGCGGGGCTGCCAACTTCTTCCACGGCCAGGCGCGCCAGCCACAGGTCACGCAGCTGCGGGTGCTGCTCCAGGGCAGCGTCGAGGCGTGCACGCGCCTCGTCTTCGCGGCCAAGGCGCTGCCAGGACATCAGCAGCAGCTGCAGCAGCTGGCGGTCATCGGGGATCGCTTCCAGCAAGGGCAGCAGATGGTCCAGCGCCTGCAGCGGCTGGCCGTTGCGCAACGCCAGCTCACCGGCCAGGCGCCGCATCGCCGGCACGTCCAGCTCCGGCTGCCGCAGGGCCACCTCCATGGCTTCGGCCGCCGCCGGCACGTTGCCCTGGCGCAGCGCCAGCTGCACCACCAGGCCATGCAGCGAGCTGATGGCCGGGTTCAGTTCCAGCACGCGGCGGAACGCCTGCTCGGCGAATGCCAGCATGTCCTTGCCAAGGTAGGCAAAGCCCAGCGCATAGAGCACGCGGGTGTCATTCGGCTGGGCCTTGTTGGCTGCCGACAGCAGCACCAGCGCACGGTCCGGGTCATCGCGGCGCAGCGCGATCATGCCGTCGATGGTCAGCAGCTCGGGGTGGTCCGGCTCCACGCGCGAGGCCAGGGTGGACAGGCGTTGTGCCTCGTCGAAGTCATTGCGGCCAACCGCCAGGTGCGCCTGCATCAGGTAGGCGGCGAAGGAATTCGGGTCGAGGCCGGTGGTGCGCGCCAGTGCCTCGTCCGCGCCCTGGTACTGGCGCAGGGCAAGCAGCAGGCCAGCGTGCTGCAGGTGCAGCTGGGCATCATCGGGGGCCAGCTGCAATGCCTGCTGCAGGGCCTCCATGGCATCTTCGGCCTTGCCCTGCTGCTGCAGCGCAAGCGCCAGCCAGCGGTGGGCCCCGGCCTGGCCGGGTTCGTCACGGGTCCACGCCTGGGCCAGCTGCACGGCCTGGTCGGCCTGGTTCTGGCGCAACGCTTGGATGATCTGGTCTTGCATGGCGGTCCGGTTCGAGTGCAAACCCGCATTGTAGCGGTCCACGCGCCGGTGCCGGTTCAGCCCGCCAGCACCCGCTGCAGGCGCTGCGCCACCCACCGTTCGGAGAAGCCGTCGCCCCGCCAGTTTTCCAGGAAACCGCAGTGGCCTCCCCAGCAGGCGGTCTCCAGGCGCGCGTGGCGCGGCAGCTGCCAGTCGCTGAAGGTCGCATAGGGGATCACCGGGTCGTCCTGCGCCATCAGGATGTCGGCCGGCACCTGCAGGGCCGACAGGCGGTCACCGGCAATCGAGTAGCCATCGAAATAGGCCTGCAGCGAGCCAAAGCTGGTATGCCGTTCAACCAACCAGGCGGTCAGCGCACGGATATCCAGCTTCAACACGCGGTCGTCGCAGTCGCTCAGCTCGGGGAACAGATCGCGCTTGCGGCGCAGCGAGCCGGCCCATTTGCGTCGGAAGTACCAATCGTACATTGCCGGACCATTCTCGATGCTCTCCATGGTCAGCCCCGGGTCCAGCACCGGGCACACCGAGGCCACGCGCAGCAGCGGCACGCCGGCGGCCGGCGCGCGCAGGGCCAGGCGCAGCACGAAATTGCCGCCCAGTGAGTAGCCGGCCGCCACCAGCGGCAGCTGCGGCCAGCGCTGGGCGATGTCTCCTGCGGCATGCACCACTTCATCGATCAGGTTGGAGTGGAAGATGCCGGGGTTCAGGTGATGGGTGTTGCCGTGGTCGCGGAAGTTCAGGCGCACGACATCGAAACCCTGTTCGATCATGCGCGCGGCCGCCATGCGCATGTAGCTGGATTCGGCACTGCCCTCCCAGCCATGCAGCAGCAGGGCCATGCCCTTGGGTTCGCGGCCTTCGACATGGCTGTGCCAGCCCTGCAGGCGCACGCCATCGCCGCCGTCGAGGATCAGCTCTTCGCTGACCGCGCCGGTGGCCGCCAGCAGCAGCAGGCCGCGCTGCAGGCGCATGCGGCTGGAGCTGAGCATCGACTGCAGGTGCGGGTTGCGCAGCCAGCGCGGCGGCTGGTAGTCAGCCGCATGCAACGTCGGCGTACCGGCGTCCAGGACAGGTGGCGGAACCAGGGCCACCGTGCCCTCAACCGGTGCTCATGGCCGCCACGATGCGCGCGCGCGAGGTCTCCGCGATGCGCCGACGGCCTTCCAGGTCCTGTGCACCGATCGGTGCCAGGAAGTGCACTTCCGCACGCCGCGCCGGCTCACCGAGCAGGCGCAGGAAATTGGCGAAGAAGCTCTCGCCGGGGCCGAATGCCACGATGGTCTGTGCGTCACCCTTGAGCCCATAGACCAGCGCCACCGGCTGCACCGGAACGCCGGTTTCAACCGCGGCCTGGAAGATGCGGGCATGGAACGGCCCCACTTCGTGGCCACCGCGGGTGCGCCCTTCCGGGAACACGCCCACTGCCTTGCCGCCACGCAGGCGATCGGCCATCACCTGCATCACCCCGCCCAGCGACTCGGTGTTGCCACGCTGGTGGAAGATGGTCTGCCCGCGCGCAGCGAGCCAGCCGACCAGGGGCCAGCTGGCGATTTCGCGCTTGGCGACGAAGCCCATCATGCGCTGGCTGTGCAGGATGCAGATGTCCACCCAGCTGACATGGTTGGCCACGAACAGCACGGCACCGGGCAGCGGCGCGCCCATCTGCACCAGGCGGAAGCCGAAGATCCACATCAGGCCCCCCTGCCACCAGTTCACCACCTTCGCCCCGAAGGTATCCTCGCCCACGCGCAGCTCGCCCCACGGCGGAAGCATGCCGATCAGGATCAGCGGCAGGAACACGGTGATGTGGACCAACAGCAGCGGTACGCGGTACAGGTAACGGCACACACGCGCCACGCCGCCACGGGGGGCCGGAGTGGGGGAAGTCATCCGCGCACGATACCGGAGCGTCGCAGCAGCTGCCAGCCGATTTAGGCCATAACCGCCATTGACCGGGGCAATCGGTGGGGAACGCTGGGTTCTGCCGTCGTCAACACGCCCGACCGGGGGCTCAACCGTGGCCGGCCGCCACCACCGCCAGGGTCAGCCGCGAAATGCATACCAGGCGACCCTGCTCGTCCTCGATGCGGATCTCCCACAGCTGGGTGCTGCGGCCCACATGCAGTGCGCGGGCAGTGCCGGTGACAATCCCCGAGCGCACCGCCCGCACGTGGTTGGCATTGATCTCCAGGCCCACGCAGACCTGCTTTGCGGTATCCACGCACAGGTTGCCGGCGCTGCTGCCCAGCGTCTCGGCCAGCACCACCGAGGCCCCGCCGTGCAGGATGCCGTAGGGCTGGCGGGTGCGCTGGTCCACCGGCATGGTGGCCTGCAGCCAGTCTTCGCCCGCTGCGCTGAAGACGATGCCCAGGGATTCGATCGCCGTGTTGCGGCTGAGCGCATTGAGCTGCTCGAGGGAAACGGCTTCGCGGAACACCTGGGTCATGCGGTCACCTTCAGAGAATGGGAACGAGGCCGGCACCGAATGCGGTCAGCATGCGCACCAGCAGCCACTTCGGGCCGACGTTGACTTCGGGGAAGTCGCCGACGGCAACGTAGCAGCGATGGAACTCCGGGTCCTGCCGTGGCAGCGGCTGCGGGCAGTCCGGGCCGGGCTTGAACTCGTAGTCGGTGGCATAGCGCCATGGCCAGAAGTCGAGGATCGGCAGCGCTTCGGAGGCTTTGCCGACGCTGTAGTTCAGCCCCGACAGCACCGGCGGCTTGGCCCGCGGCGCCACCGTCCAGGAGTTCTGCGGATGGGTATCGCGCAGGATGCTCTCGGCCAGCTGCTCGGCAAACACCGGATCATCGATGATCACCGCGCCTTCGGTGTTGTAGTTCTCGCTGCGCGGATCGAAGTTGTGGGTGCCGACCACGCCGATGCGGCGGTCGACCACCAGCGACTTGGCGTGCAGGCCCATGCGCGCGCCCTTGCGGGTGACCGGCAATGGCTTGTTGACCGCCTTGCTGCCCAGGAACGAGGGCCGCGTTTCGGTGCGCAGCAGGCGCGTTTCCACCTCGCTGCCGGCCGCGCGGCGGCGTTCGCGCGCGTTCTGGTAGGCACTGCCGGTACGCGGATGATTCACCACTGCCTGCCTGCGCGTTGTTGCCCGGTTCCCCTCGCTGCCCCCCCCGGCATTGCTGCCGGCGGCGCTGCCGCCGATCAGCGGGTTGCGGCCGCCGTCGTCGTCTGCCCCGGGGGCGGCGATCGGGTCGGGCAGCAGGTTGCGGTAATCAACCGGCGCATCCAGCGGGAACGGCTTGTATTCGAAGATGTTGAAGCCCAGTTCGCGCATGTTGCGCCGCTTGTACTTGTACGACAGCGCATACACGATGGGATTGTCGGTGGCCGCCAGGCTGTTGCTCGACACCACCACGCGCGGTGGCTGCGGGCGCTTGCGCAGCTCGCGGAACAGCTTCTGCGCCGGCTTGGACAGTACGAGGTACGGCGTCTGCAGGATCACTTCCTTCTGCGCACCGGCAATGAGCGCATCCAGCTGGGGCTCGGTCACGTGCTGGCCGGCCAGCGGGGCATCGGCCTTCTCGCGCCGGTGCTTGCGCGGCAGGTCGGCGACATAGCGCACCGAGGCCACCGGCAGCGCGGTATCCACGAAGGAACGGGTGACGAAGTCCATGTCATTGGCTTCGGCACTGACCCGCTGCACCCGTTCCGGGCGGCGGAACGTGGCGGGGGGCAGCGCCGGCACGCCCTCGCGCAGCAGGGTGCGGCCGACATCATTCAGGCGCTCGGCCGGCACGCTGCGCTGGGCACGCCAGAAGGCATCGAAGTTGGCCGCCATCGCACGCGCCTCGGGGCCGGCAATCAGCACGTCGCGGTCGCGGAAGTTGTACTCGCGGTCCCAGTCGTAGTAGTCGTCCTGGTAGTTGCGGCCTCCGACCACGCCGATTGCGTCGTCGATCACCAGCAGCTTGTTGTGCATGCGCTGGTTGAAGCGCCGGAAGCAGCACAGCACGCTGCCGGCATAGTCGAAGTAATTCAGCCGGGCCTTGCCGAACGTCGGGTTGTAGACCCGCAGCTGGAAGTTCTGGTGGGCGCCGGACAGCGCGCCGAGGATCTGCAGGTCGGAGATCGCCGAGAGCTGGTCGATCAGCACCCGCACCTTCACCCCGCGCCGCGATGCAGCCAGCAGTTCGTCGATGACCAGCCGGGCGCTGTCGTCCTTGTCGAAGATGTAGGTCTGCAGGTCGATGCTGCGGGTGGCGCTGCGCAACAGGTTCAGCCGCGCCACCAGGGCGCCTTCTCCCTCGTCCAGCAGGGTGGCGTAGTGGCGCGGCTGCTCCGGGGTGGATTCGGTGAACGCCCGGCCGGCCAGCGCCCGCAGCGGCGAGTCCTGTGCGCAGCGGTCGGCGCGCTGGCAGTCGACCTGGGTCGAGCGCGCCTGCACGGCGATCGCTTCGGCGCGGTCGCGCTCGGTATTGGACAGCGATGCACAACCGCTGCCCAGCAACACGGTTGCCAGCGCCAGTACACGCAGCAGGAGGTTCACGGTTTCGGCGCCTCGCTCAGGCGCGCTCGCAATACGAAGGTCACACGATCACTCAAGGCAAGCTGCCAGCTGTCCATTCCATACCGGCCTCGCTGCACGGTACCGCGGCTGACGACGTCGCAATCATAGCCGGGTCGGGCGCACTCCGCCTTCTCCACCCTCAGTTTCTCGGGATGGCTGACCCCGCGCAGGGTCAGCCGGCCGTTGATGTCACCCCCCTCTTCCACGGTCTCCGGCCAGTACGGCAGCGAGTCGAACTCGACCACCGGGTGGCGGCCCGCGTCGAAGAATTCCTCGCCGCGCATCCAGCCGGTATAGCGCGCCTTGCCGGGGATCTCGACCGAGCGCGTGAACATCTTGAGGTGCACCTGGTGGCGGCCATCGGAGAGGATCTCGATGCGGCCCTCGAAGTGCGGGAACACACCTTCGATGCGCTGGCCGAAGCGGGTGCGCACCTCGAAACCGATCTGCGAGCGTTGGGTGTCCAGGCGCAGGACCCGATGCGCTTCGGCGACCACCGGCGGCAGGGGCGTTGGCGTTGGCGGAGGAGGCGCGGCAGGCCAGGCCGCGCCGGAAGCCAGCAGCACGGGCAGCAGAAAGCGGCTGCGCCGCGCCAGGCTCATTGGATCACGGCCACCAGAACGCGTTCAGGCTGGCCACGCCCGGCTCGATCGAAGCCTCGCGCGGGAAGCCGAGCACGGCAATGCCGGCCGGCGGCATGCCGCGGTAGTCGCTGCTGGTGCCGTCGGTCATCAGGGCCACCAGCTGCTCCAGGCCCGGGTTGTGGCCCACGATCAGCACCCGGTCCAGGTCGCGACGCTCGTCCACCAGCGCCGCCAGGGTGCCCGGGGTGGCTTCGTAGATCCGGTCTTCCAGGCGCTTCTCGACATAGCCGATGGCCGTCATCACCGCTTCCAGGGTCTCACGGGTACGTCGCGCCGGCGAGCACAGCACGCAGTCCGGCAGCAGGTTGTTCTCCTTCAGCCACTTGCCGGCGGCTTCGGCTTCGGCCAGCCCCACCGGCGACAACGGCCGGTCGAGGTCGGCCTGGCCGGGGGTCGCCGGCTCGGCATGGGCATGGCGCAGCAGGATCAATTCACGCATCGCGGGTTTCCATGAAGAAGAGGATGCAGCAGGAAGGGTGATGCAGGCATCAAAGCTTCAGCCAGGACAGCAGCGGCTCCCAATCGGCCTGGTGCTCGCGCACCTGGGCCGAGCGGTAGTCGAACAGGCTGCGGCCAAGGCCGGTCATGACCACATAGCTCTGGCTGTCGCGCAGCTGCGCGACCACCGGGTACGGCCATTCACCCAGCATCTGCAGCGCCTGCTGCGAGGTCTGGGTCCAGGGCTTGGTACGGTTGAGCACCAGACCCACTGGCAGCTTGCGGCTGTGCACGCGCGGGTTCTGGGCCAGGCTGTTGAGGAAACCGACGATGGCTTCGATATCCAGCGCCGAGGGCAGCACCGGCACCACCACCGCGTCGGCAGCGTCGAGGAAATGGGGAATATCGTCGGCCAGGGCGCCGGCCGGCGCATCGATGATGACGGTGTCGGTACCGTCGGGCAGCTTCTGCGCCCACTGCTTCTTCCGATATACGTCGATCGGCAGCACCGCACTTTCCAGCCCGGCACGGCGTTGTGCCCAGCGGGTGCTGGAGCCCTGCGGGTCGGCATCGGCAATCACCGTGGCCTCGCCCTGCAATGCCGCGTACGCGGCCAGGTGGGTGGCGACGGTGGTCTTGCCCACCCCGCCCTTGGAACCGGCCACCAGGATCGTCTTCATGCCAGCCTCGCTTCCGGGTACGTTCCCCGAGCGTACACCGGCGATGGTGACGGGAGGTAGCTTCGTGCTGAACCAGCGGCCATCGCCTTTGCTATCGTGGCGCTCCCGAAGGATCGAACCGGCATGAGCGAACTGCAGGACCTGAGCGCGTTGATCCGCGCCAATACCCCACTGATCGTGATCGAGACCCAGGACGAGGGTCGCATCGTCGAGCTGTTCCGGCAGACGCTGATGCACGTATGGCGGGCGCTGCACCGCTGGTCGATCACCGAGGGCCTGCGCCGCATCGACCTGGACAGTGAAGACCCGCCGGTCGGGCCACCCGATGCCAGCGCGGCCCTGCAGATGATCCGCCAGGCCGACCAGCGCGGGGTCTACCTGCTGCTCGATTTCCACCCGTACCTGGGCTATGCCAGCCATCAGCGCGCCCTGCGCGACCTGATCCAGCGCCGCCACAGCGAGCCGCATGTGCTGGTGTTGATCGGTGCCAAGGTGGAGCTGCCGGCCGAGCTGGAAGCGTTGGCGGTGCGCTTCAACCCGCGCCTGCCTGATGCCAACGCCTTGTTGAAGATGCTGCGCGAAGAGGCCGACGCCTATGCGCGCGAGCACGGCGGCCGCCGGGTCGAAGTCGACAGCGAGGCGGTGAAGAAGATCCTGAAGAACCTGCAGGGCCTGAGCCTGGTCGATGCCCGGCGCATCGCGCGCCAGCTGATCTACGCCGATGGCGCGCTGCGCGACGACGACCTGCCGCAGCTGGCACGGCTGAAGTTCGAGCTGCTCAACCGCAGCGGCCACCTGTTCTTCGAGCATGACAGCGCGCGCTTCGGCGATGTGGCCGGCGCCAACCGGCTCAAGCGCTGGATCAGCCAGCGGCGCGTGGCCTTCATCGCCGGCTCGGCGCCGGCCGGGCTGGACCCGCCGCGCGGCATGTTGCTGCTGGGCGTGCAGGGCTGCGGCAAGTCGATGCTGGCCAAGGCCACCGCCGCCGGCTTCGGTGTACCGCTGCTGCGCCTGGACGTGGGCGCGCTGTACAACAAGTACCACGGCGAGACCGAGGCCAACCTGCGCCAGGCACTGGCCTCGGCCGAGCAGCTGGCACCCTGCGTGCTGTGGATGGACGAGATCGAGAAGGGCCTGGCCAGTGGTGGCGAGGACGGTGGCGTATCACGCCGTGTACTCGGCTACCTGCTGACCTGGATGGCCGAGCGCAAGGCGCCGGTGTTCATCGTCGCCACCGCCAACCAGGTGCACGAGCTGCCGGCCGAGCTGCTGCGCAAGGGCCGCTTCGACGAGATCTTCTTCGTTGACCTGCCTTCGCCTGACGTGCGCGTGGAACTGCTGCGGCTGCACCTGGGCCGGCGCCAGTTCAATGGCGACGACTTCGCGCTGCCGGCGCTGGCGGCCGCGGCCAATGGTTTCTCCGGCGCGGAGATCGAGCAGGCGATCGTGGCCGGGCTGTATGCAGCGCACGCCGAAGGCCGGCCGCTGGACACCGAGCTGCTGATGAACGAGATCCGCGCCACGCGGCCGCTGTCGGTGCTGATGGCCGAGCAGGTGGAGGCATTGCGGGCGTGGGCGTCGGGACGGACGGTTTCCGCGGACGACTGAGGTTTCCCGCGAACGGCGCAGCCCCTCGTGGCGGCTGGTTGACCGTGAACATCAAAAGCCGCGCTTGGCCGGGCGGGATGGATTCGCGGGGGACGCCGTCAACCCGTCCCTGGGGGCTTGGCCGCGGCATCCATGCCGCGGACACCCCCGCGAACCCACCCCGCCCGGCCTCTGACAGTTTCCGGGGGCGATCAGCCACGCAGAAGAAAGAAGAAGAGCAAGAGCAAAAGCAGAACCGGTTGGCTGGCCGCTTTTTTGTAGAGCCGAGCCCACGCTCGGCTGCTCTTCGATCAGATTTCCAGTATTCGATTCCGATGCAGATTCATCCACGCATGGCGTGGATCTACCGTGTCGACCAAGGTCGACACCTACCAGCAGCAGGGAACTGTCGGAGGCGGGGCGGTGTGGGTTGGCAGGACCGTTGGCGCCATGGGCCCGAGGCATGCCTCGGGCGGGTTGGGCAGGACGCCCAACCCCGGTCTTGCCGTGTGCGCAGGAAAGCGCACACGAGCAAGCGGCGACCGAGCTTACATGGGTGAGGGCGCTTTGCTTGCGAAGCACTGCTTCGCAAGCGCCCGAACGCACAGCCGCCAGCGGCTGGGCCGGTCTGGGGGTTTACGGCGTGTCCTGCCAACCCACACCGCCCCGCCATCCCGCGGATTGCCCGCTGTTGCTGTTGCTTCGGCTGTTGCCTCTGCGAGTGCCGGGTGCAACCCGGCCGAACCCCTCCCTCAGGGCCAGGCAGGCGGTGCGGCCGCCCAGGCCTGCTGCACTTCGGCCAGCGACGCACGCTCATCCTCGCGCCACTGCGGCAGCAGCTGCGCATAGTTGGCCGTGGTATTCCACTGCGTCGGCTCGGTGCGTACCGCAGCCGCATACCACTGCACCGCCTCCTGCTTCTGCCCCATCCGCCACAATGCCAGCGCATAGGTCGGCGGCACCCAGCTCGGCTTGGTACGCGCATTGGCGGCCGAGGCCAGCCACTGTTCCAGCGCCGCCTCTGGCTTGCCCTGGCGCAGCAGGTCCCAGCCGTAGTTCCAGCGCACGCTGCGGCCACTGCTGCTCTGTGCCGGGGCCTCTTTCATCGCCTCGGCATACAACTGCTCGGCCAGCTCGCCACGGCCCTGCGCACCGGCCACCGAGGCCAGTTGTACCGTGGCCTCGACCGCACGGCGGCCGCGTTCACGCAGCTTGACCAGCTGGGCGACCAGATCATCGCCCCCGCCCTGCACCGCCACCATCGGCGTGGCCGCCGGGTCATTGTCGAAGTAGAACTCCTGTGGTGCCGGCATGGCCGGCGCGGCCCACGCCGTGGCCGCTCCCGAGGCCAGCAGCACGCTGGCCAGGATCTTTCCTGGAACTGACATCCCTTCTCCCCAGGCCGCGACTGCAGCCTCCCTCTCTCTGTCCCGATCCTAACCCCAGCACCGCCACGGGCGCGAGTGCCGGGGCCTGCGCGGCCCCGCTGCTACAATTCGCGCCTTTCCCGCTGCGTGCGTGCACGCGGCCGGTGCCAGCCGATCCTACCGGGCCAGCCATGACCAGTACCGCGCAACTCACTTCGCCCTCTTCCGCCGACCTGCTCGACCGTGACTACACGCTCGACCACAAGTACACCCGCAACGAGGGGCGGATCTACCTGAGTGGCGTGCAGGCGCTGGTGCGGCTGCCGCTGATGCAGCGCCTGCGCGATGCCGCCGAAGGCATCGACAGCGCCGGCTTCGTCAGCGGCTATCGTGGCAGCCCGCTGGGTGGCTTCGACCTGGAACTGTGGCGCGCGCGCAAGCATCTTGAAGCGGCGAAGGTGAAGTTCACCCCGGGCCTGAACGAGGACCTGGGCGCCACCATGGTGTGGGGCACGCAGCAGACCAACCTGTTCCCCGGCGCCAACGTGCAGGGCGTGTTCGGCATGTGGTACGGCAAGGGCCCTGGCGTGGACCGCTGCGGCGACGTGTTCAAGCATGCCAATGCCGCTGGCACCTCGCGCTACGGCGGCGTGCTGGCGCTGGCCGCCGATGACCATGCCTGCCGCAGTTCGACCCTGCCGCACGGCAGCGAAGACGAATTCGTCAGCGCGATGATGCCGGTTCTCAACCCCGCCGGCGTGCAGGACATCCTCGACATGGGCCTGCTGGGCTGGGCGATGAGCCGTTACACCGGCCGCTGGGTCGGCTTCAAGACCATTGCCGAGACGGTGGAATCGTCGGCCTCGGTGCAGGTCGATCCGATGGCGCGCCGCATCGTGCTGCCGGAAGACTTCGAAATGCCCCCGGGTGGCCTCAACATCCGCTGGCCGGACCCGCCGCTGGACCAGGAGATGCGCCTGCACCGCTATGCGGTGAAGGCCGCACAGGCGTTCGCCCGCGCCAACGGCATCGACAAGGTGGTGATGGACGCGCCGCGCGCGCGGCTGGGCATCGTCACCACCGGCAAGAGCTACCTGGACGTGCTGCAGGCGCTGGAATACCTTGGCCTGGATGAAGCCGCATGCGCCGACATCGGCATCCGCGTGTACAAGGTCGGCATGACCTGGCCGCTGGAACCGCAGGGCATCGCGCGCTTCGCGCAGGGCCTGGAAGACATCATCGTGGTGGAGGAGAAGCGCGCCTTCATCGAGCGCCAGATGAAGGAACAGTTCTTCAACTGGCCGGCCAGCTGGGGCCAACGCCCGTCCATCGTCGGCAAGTACGACGAAAGCGGCGAATGGATCCTGCCGTCCACCGGTGAACTGACCCCGGCCACCATCGCCGGCGTGATCGGTCGCCGCATCCAGAGGTTCTTCAACAACGAGTCGATTGAGCAGCGCCTGCAGTGGATGCAGGAAAAGGAAGCCGAGCTTGCGTTGCCGCGCGCCAGCTTCCCGCGCGTGCCGCACTACTGCTCAGGCTGCCCGCACAACACCTCCACCCAGGTGCCGGAAGGTTCACGTGCGCTGGCCGGCATCGGTTGCCATTACATGGTGACCTGGATGGACCGCAGCACCGACACCTTCACCCACATGGGCGGCGAAGGCGTGACCTGGGCCGGGCAGGCGCCGTTCACCGACACCCCGCACGTGTTCCAGAACCTGGGCGACGGCACCTATTTCCACAGCGGCTCGCTGGCGATCCGCCAGGCGGTCGCCGCCGGCGTCAACATCACCTACAAGATCCTCTACAACGATGCGGTGGCGATGACCGGCGGCCAGCCGGTGGACGGCCCGCTGAGCGTGCCGGATATCGCAAAGCAGATGCGCGCCGAAGGCATCCACACCATCATGGTGCTGTCGGACAACATCGGCAAGTGGACCGGCCAGCGCGAACACTTCCCCAGCGACGTGGAGTTCCACGACCGCAGCGAACTGGAGGAGGTGCAGAAGCGCCTGCGCGAAGTGAAGGGTGTTTCGATCCTGATCTACGAACAGACCTGCGCCACCGAGAAGCGTCGCCGCCGCAAGCGCGGCAAGCTGGAAGATCCGCAGAAGCGGGTGCTGATCAATTCGCTGGTCTGCGAAGGCTGCGGCGACTGCGGCAAGAAGAGCTTCTGCGTGTCGGTGCTGCCGAAGGAAACCGAGTTCGGGCGCAAGCGCGAGATCGACCAGTCCAACTGCAACAAGGACTATTCCTGCGTGAACGGCTTCTGCCCGAGCTTCGTCACCGTGCACGGTGGCCAGCCGCGCAAGGGCAGCAAGCGCGATGCCTCCACGCTGCTGGACAACCTGCCGGCGCCGACGATCCGCGGCACGCTTGAGCAGCCCTGGAACATCCTGATCACCGGCGTCGGCGGTACCGGCGTGGTGACCATTGGCGCGCTGCTGGGCATGGCCGGCCACCTGGAGGGCAAGGGCGCGACCGTGCTCGACCAGACCGGCCTGGCGCAGAAGGGTGGCGCGGTGACCACGCACATCCGCATCGCACGCCGCCCGGATGACATCCACGCCGTGCGCATTGCCGCCGGTGAAGCCGACCTGGTGCTGGGCTGCGACATGGTGGTGGTCAACGACTACTGGGCGCTGTCGAAGGTGCGTGCCGGCCGTTCGCAGGTGGTGCTGAACACCTACGAAGCGATGCCGGGTACCTTCACCACCCGCCCGGACATGCAGTTCCCCGCCGCCGACATCATCGCCGGTGTGCGTGTGGCACTGGGCGGCCAGGAGCCGTTGCTGCTCGATGCCACCCAGCTGGCCACCGCGCTGCTGGGCGATGCCATCGCCGCCAACCTGTTCATCCTCGGCTACGCCTGGCAGCAGGGCCTGGTGCCGCTGTCGTTCGAGTCGCTGATGCGCGCCATCGAGCTCAATGGCGCTGCGGTGGCCATGAACCAGCAGGCCTTCGCCTGGGGCCGCCTGGCCGCGGTCGATCCGCAGGCCGTGCAGCAGGCCGCCGGCCTGGTGCGCAACCGCCACACCGATACCGAATCCACCCCGGGCCCGCTGCATCCGCTGCCGCCGGGCGAATGGGAGGGCAACGAATGGGGCGCCACCGCTGCACCGCGCAACACCGGCGACGAACGCGAGCTGCGCGGCCTGCCCTCGCACGGTGGCGACGTGGCATTCCTGCCGCTGGACGACGCGCGCCTGTCGCGCTCGCTGGATGAAATGATCGAGCGCCGCGCCGCCTTCCTGGTCGAGTACCAGGATGCTGCCTACGCCACGCGTTACCGTGATCTGGTGGCACGCGTGCGCGCTACCGAAGCCGAGCGTATCGGCGGCTCCACCGCGTTGACCGAGACGGTGGCCCGCTACCTGTTCAAGCTGATGGCCTACAAGGACGAGTACGAAGTGGCCCGCCTGTACACCAGCGGCGACTTCCAGCGACGCCTGCAGCAGCAGTTCGAGGGCGACTATCAGCTGCGCTTCCACCTGGCGCCGCCGCTGTTCGCCAGGAAGGACGAGCAGGGCCGGTTGCTGAAGAAGGAATACGGCCCGTGGATGTTCAAGGCGTTTGGCTTGCTGGCGAAGCTGAAGTTCCTGCGTGGCGGCCGCTTCGACGTGTTCGGCCGCACCGAAGAGCGGCGCATGGAGCGCAAGCTGATCAGTGATTACGAGGCCACTGTGCAGGTGCTGCTGGATGGCCTGGATGACGACCGCCTGGCGCTGGCGGTGGAGATCGCCAGCATTCCCGAACACATCCGCGGCTTCGGCCACGTCAAGGAAGCGCATTTCGAGCAGGCCAAGGCGCGCGAAGCGGCCCTGCTCGCGCAGTGGCGCAATCCGAAGGCGCTGCATATCGTGCAGGTGGCCTGATGGTAGTGCCGGCCGCTGGCCGGCATCCCTCCTGGCAATCGGTTGCCAGCCAGCGGCCGGCGCTACCGGCGGTTCAGCCCAGCCGCCACAGCAGAAGGCGGTTGTTGGCCGGCATCGCCACATCCCCCAGTCGGGTGAATCCGTGGTCGGCGGCCAGCGCCTGCACCGCTTCGCTGTCGCGGATGCCGCTGCGCGGATCACGTGCCTTCAGCCAGGCATCGAACTGCGCATTGCTGTCGCTGGTGTAGCGGCCGCCGTAGTTGAACGGGCCATACACCGCCAGCAGCGCACCGTGGCGCAACAGGGGCGGCAGCGCCGCGAACAATGACTGGACGTGTGCCCAGCTCATGATGTGCAGGGTGTTGGCGCTGAATGCGGCATCGAACGTACTGCCCGGTGCCAGGTTCAGGCCGGGCGCTGGCGGCAGTTCCACCTGCAGCGCTACCGGCGGCAGCAGATTCAGCAACGCCGTTTCGGCACGCCATGCCTCGATGCCTGGCAGGTGGTCCGGATGATCACTGGGCTGCCAGCGCAGCCAGGGCCAGCGCTCGGCAAAGAAGGCCGCATGCTGGCCGGTGCCGCTGCCGATCTCCAGCACCCGGTGGCGGTCGCCCATCCACGGGTCGAGCGCGGCGGCGATGGGTTCGCGGTTGCGTTCGCAGGCTTCTGAATACGGCTTGCTCGACATCAGGACGGTGTCCAGGCGGGGTCGGCCCCATTGTGCACGAGGGGGTGTTGCGGGCAGGGCTTGCAGCCCTGCACCTGCTTCAAGCCACAGCAACGGCAACAGCCACGTCAAATTCAAAAGCGGGCTTTCCGTGGGATGGCGGGGTGGGTCCGGTTGAGGGGGACGCTGCAAGTACGTCCATGTAAGCTCGGTCGCCGCATCCATGCGGCTCACACCCCCTCAACCGGACCCACCCCGCCTTCGACAGACTTCCGCGATCTGTCGGAACGGCGTACGGCCTTGGTGGGTGCCGACCGTTGGTCGGCACGGATGAATTCATTCGATATCTGACAGATGTGCCGACCAACGGTCGGCACCCACCAACAGCACACGGAATCTGTCGAAGGTGGGGCGGTGTCGGATTGCGGGGTGTCAGCCGCATGGGCCCGAGGCATGCCTCGGGCGGGTTGGGCAGGACGCCCAATTCCGGTCTTGCCGTGTGCGCAGGAAAGCGCACACGAGCAAGCGGCTGCCAAGCCTCCATGGACGGATTCACGGCGTCCCCGCAATCCGACACCGCCCCGCCCACCCACGGAATGCCCGCTTTTGACGTTGACGTTGCCCTGGCTTGAAGCAGGTGCAGGGCTGCAAGCCCTGCCGAAACCCTCCCAACCATGACTGCAGTCACTTGCCCGCACGCGCCGCGCTGGCGAAAGTCGAGAAGTTGACGTGATCGGCTCGACCCATTGTCGGCCGCACGCAAGCGAGAGAGAGAAACGCTGTGCAACGACGTGAGTTCCTGGCTTTTTCCGGTCTGGGCCTGGCGGGCCTGCTGCTGCCGCATTCCCGTGCCATCGCCGCCGAGCAGTTGCTGGCCCCGGTCGACACCGCCCAGCGCAGGCGCCTGGCCGAGGTCGCGCTGGCCGCCGCACGCACCGCCAAGGCCAGCTACTGCGATGTCCGTATCGGCCGCTATCTCAACCAGTCGGTCATCACCCGCGAACACCAGGTCGGCAATGTAACCAACCGCGAATCATCCGGTGTGGGCGTGCGGGTGATCGTCAACGGCGCGTGGGGCTTCGCTGCAACCCATCAGCAGACCGAGGCCGCCGTGCGCGCCGCGGTCGAGCAGGCAGCGGCAATCGCCCGCGCCAATGCCGGCATCCAGACCCGGCCGGTACAGCTGGCGCCGACGCCGTCGGTCGGCGAAGTGCGCTGGCAGACGCCAGTGCGGAAGAACGCCATGGCGGTGCCGATCCAGGACAAGGTCGAACTGCTGCTGGCGCTCAACGCCGCCGCGCTGGATGCGGGCGCCGACTACATCAATTCCACGTTGTTCCTGGTCAACGAACAGAAGTACTTCGCCTCCAGCGACGGCTCGTTCATCGACCAGGACATTCACCGCATCTGGCTGCCGTTTACCGCCACCGCCATCGACAAGGCCAGCGGCAGGTTCCGTACCCGCGCCGGCCTCTCCTCGCCGATGGGCATGGGCTACGAGTTCCTCGATGGCGATGCGCGTGGGAAGGTCCAGCTGCCCGGCGGCATCACCGCCTACCGCGATTCCTACGACCCGGTCGAAGACGCCATCGCCGCCGCCCGCCACGCGCGCGAGAAACTGAAGGCGCCGTCGGTGAAGCCGGGCAAGTACGACCTGGTGCTGGACCCGTCCAACCTGTTCCTGACCATCCACGAGAACGTCGGCCACCCGTTGGAGCTGGACCGCGTGCTCGGCTACGAGGCCAACTACGCCGGCACCAGCTTCGCCACGCTGGACAAGCGCGATGCCGGCTTCCGCTGGGGCAGCGACATCGTCACTTTCTTCGCCGACAAGACCCAGCCGGGCAGCCTCGGCGCCGTCGGCTACGACGATGAAGGGGTGAAGACGCAGCGCTGGGACCTCGTACGCGACGGTATCCTGGTTGACTACCAGGCCACCCGCGACGAGGCCCATATCCTCGGCCGCGATGCATCGCACGGCTGCAGCTACGCCGATTCCTGGTCCAGCGTGCAGTTCCAGCGCATGGCCAATGTCTCGCTGGCACCGGGCAAGCAGCCGCTCAGTGTCGAGGACATGATCAAGAACGTGGAAAACGGCATCTGGATCCACGGCCGCGGTTCGTATTCGATCGACCAGCAGCGCTACAACGCGCAGTTCGGCGGCCAGCTGTACTACCAGATCAAGGATGGGAAGATCGCCGGCATGGTTGAGGATGCGGCCTACCAGATCCGCACGCCGGAATTCTGGAATGCCTGCACCGCCATCTGCGATGAACGCGACTTCCGCCTGGGCGGTTCGTTCTTCGACGGCAAGGGCCAGCCCGGCCAGGTCTCGGCGGTCTCGCACGGTTCGTCCACCACCCGCTTCAACGGCATCAACATCATCAACACCGCGCGCAGTCTCGGCGCATGAGCCACCCATCCTTCGACGTGGAGAGCAGCCTTGCAAAGACGTGACTTCCTGGCCCTGACCGGGCTTACCGCGGGCGGGCTGATCGTGCCCTCCTTCTTCGGCAAGGTGATCGCCGCCGAGCAGCTGCAGTCCAGCCTGGACCCGGCGCTGAAGAAGCGCCTGGCTGACGCTGCGTTGCAGGCCGCACGCAGCGCCGGCGCCACCTACTGCGACGTGCGCATCGGCCGCTACCTGCGGCAGTTCGTGATCACCCGCGAAGACAAGGTGCAGAACGTGGTGAACACCGAGTCCACCGGCGTGGGCATCCGCGTGATCGTCAACGGCGCCTGGGGCTTTGCCGCCACCAATGCGCTGGGTACCGCCGATGTGGCCAGGGCGGCGCAGCAGGCCGCGGCGATCGCCAAGGCCAATGCTGGCGTGCAGACCGCGCCGGTGCAGCTGGCCAAGGCGCCGGGTGTGGGTGAGGTGAGCTGGCGCACGCCGATCCGCAAGAATGCGATGGAGGTGCCGATCAAGGAAAAGGTCGATCTGCTGCTGGACGTCAACGCCGCGGCGATGGGCGCCGGCGCCAGCTTCGTCAATTCGATGCTGTTCCTGGTGAACGAGCAGAAGTACTTCGCCTCCACCGACGGCTCCTACATCGACCAGGACGTGCACCGCATCTGGGCGCCAATGACGGTCACCGCCATCGACAAGTCCAGCGGCAAGTTCCGCACCCGCGAGGGCCTGTCCTCGCCGATGGGGCTGGGCTACGAGTACCTCGACGGCGCCGCCGCCGGCAAGGTGCACAGCCCCAATGGCGTGGTCAACTACAGCACCTCCTACGACATGAAGGAGGACGCCGTCGCCGCCGCCAGGCAGGCGCAGGAAAAGCTGAAGGCACCGTCGGTGAAGCCGGGCAAGTACGATCTGGTGCTCGACCCGTCACACACCTGGCTGACCATCCACGAGTCGATCGGCCACCCGCTGGAGCTGGACCGTGTGCTCGGCTACGAAGCCAACTACGCCGGCACCAGCTTCGCCACCCTGGACAAGCGCGAACAGCAGTTCCAGTACGGCAGCGAGCTGGTCAACATCTTCGCCGACAAGACCCAGCCGGGCAGTCTGGGCGCGGTGGCGTACGACGATGAAGGCGTGAAGTGCAAGCGCTGGGACCTGATCAGCAACGGCAAGCTGGTGGATTACCAGACCATCCGCGACCAGGCCCACATCCTCGGCAAGAGCGAGTCCGACGGCTGCTGCTATGCCGACTCGTGGTCCAGCGTGCAGTTCCAGCGCATGGCCAACGTGTCGATGGCACCGGGCAAGAAGCCGCTGAGCGTGCCCGACCTGATCAAGGACGTGGAGAACGGCATCTACATCATCGGTGACGGTTCGTTCTCGATCGACCAGCAGCGCTACAACGCGCAGTTCGGCGGCCAGCTGTTCTACGAGATCAAGAACGGCCAGATCACCCGCATGCTGGAAGACGTGGCCTACCAGATCCGCACGCCGGAGTTCTGGAATGCCTGCACCGCCGTGGCCGACGAGCGCGACTACCGCCTGGGCGGTTCGTTCTTCGACGGCAAGGGCCAGCCGGGCCAGGTCTCGGCGGTCTCGCACGGTTCGTCCACCGCGCGCTTCAACGGCATCAACGTCATCAACACCGCACGCAGCCTCGGCTGATCGGTCAGGAGCCCTTACACCATGAGTATCTTCACCGAAGCCCAGGCCAAGGCCATCCTCGACAAGGTCATCGCCCTGTCCAAGGCCGACGAGTGCACCGCCGTGCTGTCCGGCGCGATCAGCGGCAACATCCGTTTCGCGCTGAACAATGTCTCCACCAGCGGCATCGTCGACAACACCGAGCTGGCGGTCACCGTCGCCTTCGGCAAGCGCGTCGGCACCGCCTCGATCAACGAGTTCGACGACGCCGCGCTGGAACGCGTGGTGCGCCGTGCTGAAGACCTGGCGCGCCTGGCCCCGGAGAACCCGGAGTTCATGCCGGCCATCGGCAAGCAGAGCTACCGTCCCAGCCCGACCTTCAGCGAATCCACCGCCGCGATCGATCCGGCCTTCCGCGCGAAGGTTGCCGCCGATTCGATCGCCCCGTGCCGTGGCAACGGGCTCATTGCCGCCGGCTTCCTCGAGGACGGCCAGGGCTTCCAGGCGACCGCCAACAGCAACGGCAACTTCGCCTACCAGCGCACCACCAACTTCGATTACACCTGCACCGTGCGTACCGAAGATGGCCGCGGTTCGGGTTGGGTCGGCCGCAACCTGAAGGATGCCGCCGACTTCAAGGCCGACCAGGACATCCGCATCGCCATGCGCAAGGCCACCGAATCGGCCGAAGCCAAGGCGCTGGAACCGGGCAAGTACACGGTGATCCTGGAGCCGGCCGCAGCGGCAGGCCTGATCAGCTTCATGATGAACTTCTTCAGCGCACGCTCGGCCGATGAAGGCCGCAGCTTCCTGTCAAAAAAGGGTGGCGGCAACAAGCTGGGCGAGCAGGTCTACGACCCGCGCGTGACCATGATCGCCGACCCGTGGCATCCGGAGGCGCCGGTGCTGCCGTGGGACAACGAAGGCCTGCCGCGCGAACGCATGGCGATCATCGAGAACGGCAGGATCGCCAACCTGGACTACTCGCGTTTCTGGGCGCAGAAGCAGGGCAAGACCGCCAAGGCCTCGCCGGGCAACCTGCTGATGAGTGGTGGCGACAAGAGCACCGCCGAGCTGGTACGCGGCACCCAGAAGGGTATCCTGGTCACCCGCACGTGGTACATCCGCATGGTCGATCCGCAGACCGTGCTGCTGACCGGCCTGACCCGCGACGGTACCTTCTACATCGAGAACGGCCAGATCAAGCATCCGGTGAAGAACTTCCGCTTCAACGAATCGCCGGTGATCATGCTCAACAACATCGAAGAGCTGGGCAGGCCGGTGCGCGTGGCCGGTGATGAATCCAGCTTCGTGATGATGATCCCGCCAATGAAGCTGCGCGATTTCACCTTCACCTCGCTGTCCGACGCGGTCTGATGGATCGCCGGGCCTGCCTGCGCTGGTTGGCTGCTGCCGCTTCGGCGGCGGCGCTGCCGGCCTGGGCACAGGCAGGCCCGCGCAGTTCGCGCTACGACTTCTGGTTCACCCGCCTGCAGTACGACTCCGGTGACTGGGACGTGGACGCGCGCATGCCGTC
The DNA here is from genome assembly GCF_059369815.1 of Stenotrophomonas sp. YJH_SMC_27. NCBI lineage: Bacteria > Pseudomonadati > Pseudomonadota > Gammaproteobacteria > Lysobacterales > Lysobacteraceae > Stenotrophomonas > Stenotrophomonas sp. YJH_SMC_27. The sequence goes on from NZ_JCAFTA010000003.1 coordinate 222,513, forward strand.
CAACCTGATCACCTCGCTGATCGACTACACCTCGCTGCGCGTGGACCCGCAGGAGCACGTGGTGGCACTGGCCGACCCGCGCATGCTGGAAGCGCCGTTCTGCTACCTGGCCGGCCACACGCTGGTGGAGTTCAATGCCGCCGAGCGGCAGAACTTCGTGCGCTATGTGCGCAATGGCGGCTTCGTCTTCGTGGACGACTGCAACCACGACATCGATGGCCTGTTCGCCACCTCGTTCGAGGCGCAGATGGGTCGCCTGTTCGGCCCGAAGGCACTGCAGAAGCTGCCCAACAGCCACCCGCTGTACCGCAGCTTCTTCCGCTTCCCCGACGGCCCGCCCGCCACCAGTTTCGAACTCAACGGCTGGGGCGACGACCTGGTGCACGACTACCTGAAGGGCATCGAGGTCGATGGCCGCCTGGGGCTGCTCTACAGCAACAAGGACTACGGCTGCGAGTGGGACTACGACTGGCGCAACAAGCGTTTCCTGGCCGAAGACAACACCCGCTTCGGCGTCAACATCGTGATGTACGCGTTGAACAACTGATAGGACCTGCACGCCCATGACCTCCCCCGACCTCGATTCCCTGCTGCCGCGCCTGGATGCGCTGCGCGCCGCGCTTGCACGCGCAGTGGTGGGCCAGAACACCGTGGTCGAGCAGCTGCTGATCGGCCTGCTGGCCGGCGGCCACTGCCTGCTGGAAGGCGCGCCCGGGCTCGGCAAGACCCTGCTGGTGCGCTCGCTCGGGCAGGCGCTGGAGCTGCAGTTCCGGCGCGTGCAGTTCACCCCCGACCTGATGCCCAGCGACATCCTCGGCACCGAGCTGCTGGAAGAAGACCACGGCACCGGCCATCGCCATTTCCGCTTCCAGCAGGGCCCGATCTTCACCCACCTGCTGCTGGCCGACGAACTCAACCGTACCCCGCCCAAGACCCAGGCCGCACTGCTGGAAGCGATGCAGGAGCGCACGGTCAGCTACGCCGGCACCACCTACGCGCTGCCCGCGCCGTTCTTCGTGCTGGCCACGCAGAACCCGATCGAGCAGGCCGGCACCTACCCGCTGCCGGAGGCACAGCTGGACCGCTTTCTGCTGCACGTGCTGGTGGATTACCCCAGCGAAGACGAGGAGCGGCAGATCCTGGAACAGACCACCGGCGGTACCACCGACGCGGTGCCGAAGGTGATGGATGCCGAAGCGGTGACCGCACTGCAGGCGGCCGTGCGCCAGGTGCATGTCAGCCCCGATGTGCTGGCCTGGATCACCCGCCTGGTGCGTGCCAGCCGGCCGGGCGAAGGCGCACCGGCAGCGATCAACCAGTGGGTGAAGTGGGGCGCCGGTCCGCGCGCCGGCCAGTCGCTGGTGCTCGCGGCAAAAGCGCGCGCACTGCTGCAGGGCCGCTTCGCCGCCACCCGCGAGGACGTGCAGGTACTGGCCGCACCGGTGATGCGCCATCGCCTGCTGCTGTCGTTCGCCGCCGAAGCCGAGCAGAAGCGTGCCGACGACGTGGTCGCCGCCCTGCTGCAGGCCGTGCCGTTCCCGGGTTGAGCCACGCGTGAACGCCGGTACCCCGCTGACCTTGCCACCGGACTTGCGTGCGCGCCTGCGCCTGCTGCGGTTGCGGCCGCGCCTGGCCAGCGGGGCGAGCGGCATCGGCCAGCACGCCAGCCGCAGCCGCGGTGCCGGTCTCGAATTCGCTCAGTACCGAGCCTACGAGCCCGGGGACGAACTGCGCCAGATCGACTGGAAGCTGTACGCGCGCTCGGACCGCTTTTTCGTGCGCGAATCCGAACGCGAAAGCCCGATCACGGTCTGGCTGTTGCTCGATGCCACCGCCTCCGCCGGCCAGGCCGATCGCGCGGTGCCGCAACGCACGCGCCTGGACCACATGTGCGGCGTGGCCGCATGCCTGGTCGAACTGGCCCTGCAGCAGGGCGACCGTTTCGGCCTGCTGGCGATCAATGGCGATGGCCTGCGGCTGGTTCCCGCGGCGAACGGCGCACGCCAGCGTGATCGCGTGCATCTGCAACTGCATGCCTTGCAGGTGCGCGGCGCCTGGCCTGCGGCCGATCGCCTTCGGCCGCTGTGGGAACGCGTGCGCCCGGGCGACCTGCTGCTGGCGATCGGCGACGGTTTTGACGAGGCCGGCATTGTGCTGCTGGAACAGCTGGCCAGCGCACGCCGCGAAGTGGCACTGCTGCAGATCCTGACCGCCGACGAGCGCGACTTCCCGTTCGACGCCGGCCACCGCTTCCGCGACCCGGAAACCGGCGAGGAACTGCTGGGCGACGGCGCGGCGATCCGCGCCGATTACCTGCAGCGCTTCGCTGACGCAAGCAGCGCATTACGTGCGCGCCTGCAGGCCAGCGGCATCGCCAGTGCCACCGGCTGGCTCGACCAACCGTTGGACCAGCCGCTGCAAGCGCTATTCGGCCGTGGGGGCGCTGCATGACCCTGCTGTTCCCGCTCGGCCTGGCCGCTCTCGCCGCAGGGCTGCTGCCGCTGCTGATCCACCTGGCCCGCCGCCATACGTATACGCCACTGGATTTCGCCGCGCTGCGCTGGCTGCGTGCACAGATACGGCCGCGCCAGCGCATCCGCTTCGATGACTGGCCGTTGCTGCTGGTGCGGCTGTTGCTACTGGCAGCCTTGGCGCTGCTGCTGGCGCGGCCCGCGCTGACGGGCCCGGCAGCGCCCCCCGCTGCATGGACCGTGGTAGCGCCGGGCCTGGATGCTACGGCACTGCGTGGAGCGGCCGAGGATGGCAACTGGCACTGGCTGGCACCTGGCTTCCCCGCCATCGATCAGGCACCACCGGCATCCAGCGCATCCCTGCCCAGCCTGTTGCGCGAACTGGACGCACAGCTGCCTGCGGGCACCGCGTTGACCGTGCACGTTCCCGATCCCCTGCCCGGCCTGGATGGCGCCCGCCTGCAGCTGTCGCGCGACGTGCAATGGCACACGCAGCCGATGCCGGTCACACCGCCGCAGACTGCAGCGGCATTGCCGCAGCTGCGCGCGCACGGCGAGGCATCCGCCACTGCCCAGCACTGGTTGAACGCACTGCGGCGCACGTGGGGCGTGCAGGCAACGCTCGCTCCGCTGTCGGTGGATGCCCTGCCCGAACGCGGCGAGATCGGCGTGTGGAGCCGCAGCGATGCACTGCCGGCGAACTGGCAGGCGTGGCTGCGCGACGGCGGTCGTGTCATCACCGCCGGCATGCCCGCTGCCGACGCCCGCATCCTGCTGCGCGACGCGGAGGGCGCACCGCTGCTGTGGCAACAACGCGTCGGCCACGGCTATCTGCTGGCGCTGCCGGGCGACTGGAATACCACGAGCAACGCCGCGCTGCGCGATCCGAACTTGCCGCGTGCCCTGCTGCTGGCGCTGCAGCCACCCACGGCTCCGCGCCTGGGCGATGCACGTGACCAGGCACCGCAGCGGGCCGCATTGCCTGCTGCAACACCACCGCTGCGTGAGCCGACGCCTTGGCTGTTGCTGGCTATCGTGCTGCTGTTCGCCCTGGAACGCTGGATGGCCAGCAGCGCCCGCCGCAGGGTGGCCGCATGAATACCTTGCAGCACGCCTGGCAACGTGCGCGCCGGCGCCGTGCGCTCATCACCCTGCTGCTGGGCCTGCCATGGGCGCTGGCTGCGGCGGGGCTGGCCCTGCGTCTGGCAGGTTTCGATATCGCCTGCGTCGTCGGTACGATCAGCCTGGTCGCGTGTGCGGGCTTCGCCACTGCGCATGCCCGCCAACTGGACCGGCAGTGGCTGCAACGCCACCTTGATGGCAGCGGTGCCAGCGAGGACAGTGCCGATCTGCTGTTCGCCGATGCCGCCACGCTCAATCCGCTGCAGCAGCGCCAGCGTGCGCATGTGCTGGCCACGCTGGAACGCGCGATGCCGGAGCTGCGTCCACACTGGCCGCCTGGGGCATTGGCGCTGTGCTGGATCGCAGGCCTGGCCATTGTTGTGCTGGCAGTCGGCTGGCCACGTTCGAACCCCGGTTCCGCGCCAGTCCGCACCTCAGCGCCGGGCAGCACGGCCGCCGCAGGCCCGCTACGCCTGCAGTCCGCCCGCCTGCGCATCGACGCACCGGCCTATACCGGCCAGGCCACGCTTACCCAGAATGCGCTGGACGCCAAGGTCGCCGCCGACAGCCGACTGTCCTGGTCGCTGCGCTTCGACCGCGCACCGGACAAGGCATGGCTGCAGTTCCACGATGGTCGCAGGTTGCCGCTGAGCGAGCACGAAGGACAGTGGCAGGCGCAGGATGTGGCACGCGCGCCGGTGCTGTACCGCGTGGTGAGCGAACCGGCACTGGCAGAGACCCGCCTGCATCGGCTGGATGTGGTGGCCGACCGTGCACCCAGCGTGCGCGTACTGGAGCCCACGGCCAGCCTGGTGCTGGGCACGCCGGGGCAACGACAGTGGGCACTGCGCTTCGAAGCCAACGACGATTACGGTGTCGCGGCGCAGGCAACGCTGTCGATCACCACCACCCAGGGCAGCGGGGAGAACATCACCTTCGTGAAGCGCGGCATCACGCTTGCCGGCAGCGGCGAAGCCACCGCGCGACGTTTCGCCCATACCCTGGATCTGGCTGCGCTGGGCGCGCAGCCCGGCAACGATGTGATCGCCCAGTTGGAAGTGCGAGACAACCATGCACCCACGCCGCAGACCGGGCGCAGCAGCAGCGTGATCCTGCGCCTACCCAGCGCCGAAGTCGCGCTCGGTGCGGAGCTCGAAGGCCGCATCAAGAAGACCCTGCCTGCGTACTTCCGCAGCCAGCGGCAGATCATCATCGATGCCGAAGCCCTGATCCGGCAGCGACGCAGCCTGGCCGACGAGGACTTCGTGAAGCGCAGCGATGCGATCGGTGTCGACCAGCGCATCCTGCGCCTGCGCTACGGCCAGTTCCTGGGCGAGGAAAGCGAAGGTGCACCGAAGCCACCGCCGACCAGCGACCTGCCCACCAGCGATACGCCGTCCGCCGGCGACCACGACGACGATCACGACCATGGCGCCGAGGCCGGCGCGCACGACGCGCATGACCATGATCACGGCGGCAAGCCGGCCAATGCCGATACGCCACCGGTGTTCGGCAGCGACACCGACGTGCTCTCCGAGTATGGCCACACCCACGACCACGCCGAGGCGGCGACCCTGCTCGATCCGCAGACCCGCGCCACGTTGAAGGCCGCGCTTGACCAGATGTGGTCGGCCGAAGGTGAGCTGCGCCAGGGCCGCCCGCAGCAGGCGCTGCCATTTGCCTACAAGGCGCTGGGCTTCATCAAGCAGGTGCAGCAGGCCGAGCGCATCTACCTGGCCCGGGTCGGGCCGGAGCTGCCACCCATCGATGAAAGCCGCCGGCTGGGCGGTGATCGCGCCGGACTGGCCAGTCGCGAACTGCCATTGGCCGCGCGCACCCCGCCCGATCCGGCCATCGTTGAAGCCTGGCAGCGCCTCGGTGATGACAACGGCGCACCGGATCTCGATGCGCTCGCGGCCTGGCAGCAGCGCAACGCGGCCTACCTGCCCGATGCATTGGATCTGGCTGCGGCCATCGAGCAGCTGCGCATCGAGCCCGACTGCATCGACTGTCGCCAGCGCCTGCGTGCGCAGCTGTGGCGCGCGCTGCAGCGTCCACTGCCGCAGGCGATGCGGCGCAGTGCGGCCGATGCGATGGGCCAGCGCTACCTCGATGCGCTGGAGGCGCAGCCATGACCGCCACCAGCCTGAACCTGTGGATTGCGCTGGCACTCACTCTGGTCGTGGTCATCGCCAGCGTGCGCCAGTTGCGTGGAAGCACAACGCACCCTGGCCGCCGGTGGAGCGTGATCGCACTGCAGGTCATCGTCGCCACGCTGCTGTACTTCTGCCTGATGCCGCCCACCCGCCAGCAGCCCGCAGGCGGGCTGGTCGTGCTTGGCGTCGATGCCGGCAAGGCCGGCGCACCCCCGGCCAGCGAAGGCCCGCTGTTGCTGTTGCCCGAAGCTGCCGATGTGCCCGGCGCACAGCGCGTTCCCGACCTGGCCACCGCGCTGCGCCAGCATCCGGCCGCCACGCTGACGCTGGTCGGTGCAGGTCTGGCCGCACGTGACCGCGACACGGTGCTGCCGCTGGATGTACGTTGGCAGGCCGCACCGGAGCCGCGCGGCTGGATCGCACTGCAACCGCCGGCCGATGTCGCACCCGGTGCCCGCTTTGACGTGCAGGCACAGGCGCGTGGCGTGGCCAAGGCGAAAGCAGAACTGCTCGACCCGGCCGGCAGCGTGGTCGATCGCACGGAGGTTGCCGACGACGGCCGCGTGCAGCTGAGTGGTATCGCCCGCGCCGAAGGCCGCAGCGTGTTCCAGCTGCGCCTGCTCGATGCCGACGGCCATGTGGTGGACAGCCTACCGGTGCCACAGCAGACCCTGCCGTCCGCACCGCTGCGCCTGATGGTGCGCGCCAGCGCGCCGGGGCCAGAGCTGAAGTACCTGCGCCGCTGGGCAGCCGATGCCGGCATCCGTGTGCAGGTGCAGGCGGATACCGGGGCCGGACTCAGCATCGGCGATGGCGCAGTGGCGATTGATGCAGCATCGCTCACGCGCAGCGATCTGCTGCTGCTGGACGAGCGCAGCCTCGTAGCATTGAGTGCGGGCCAGCTGGCCGCCGTGCGCCAGGCGCTGCGCGATGGACTGGGTGTGCTGGTACGCAGTGCGGGCGCACCTTCGGCCAGTGCACGCCAGCGCCTGCGCGATCTGGGCCTGCCAGTGCAGGGTGATGGCAGCAGCCACCCCCTCGAACTTCCCGGCGATGGCGAAGGCGCGATCCTCGCCGCACGCCGTGGCCCGCTCGCCGCCGGCACATTGCCCACCGGCTACGGCGAAGAGGCCGACCGCAGCTCGCACAGTGCCGCGCTGCCTTCGCTGGAAGCACTGGCGTTGCAGGCGCCGGGCGGCAGCGCACTGCTGCACGATCGAGCTGGCAACGCCATCGGTGGCTGGCGCGCGGTCGGCAAGGGCCGCATCGGCCTGCTGCCCATCACCGACAGCTGGCGTTGGGTGCTGGCCGGCCGCGATGACCGCCACGGCGAACTCTGGAGCGACGCGGTGGCCACGTTGGCACGCGCGCAGGACAGCGCTGATGCACTGTGGTCACCGCAGCCGATCGCCTGGGCAGGTGAACGACAGGCGCTGTGCGGTGTGCAGGCACCACTGCAGGCCTTCAACAAACGCGGCGACGACGTGCCCCTGATCGTCGATGGCACGGCGTCGGCGCTGCGCTGCGCCGGCTGGTGGCCCCGTGAGGCAGGCTGGCAACGCCTGCAGCATGGCGACAGCGTTGTCTGGCGCTATGTGTTCGACCCGAAGGATGCACCGACGCTGCATCGACAGGTGATGATCGATGCGACCACGCGGGCGTTGGCTGCCAGCACGCTGGCAGACGCGTCGGTGGTGCAACCCGTGCCGGGCTCGCGCTGGCCGTGGTGGCTGGCGTTCGTGCTGTGCGCCTCGCTGCTGTGGTGGCTGGAGCGGCGGCGCTGAGCCTGGGGTCGGATCCCCTTCGTTCGCGAAAGGGCTCCGACCCCGCCGTTGGATCGCGCACAGCATCCACGCGTGGCGTGGATCTACCGGCCCCATCCCTCATGCGCCATTCAACGTTTTCCGGCGCGCCGGTACACACCGTTGAAACGCACGTTCATGCCACCGCATTCGCTGTTGTCGGCCACGATCAGCACCTCACCCAGCGAGTGCACGCGAACCCGGCACGTGTCCTCGGCGAACTCGACATCGGCACCCTGCGGTATGGCACGCGCTTCCACCTGGCCCAGGTTCGGCCCATACGGGCGCTGTTCCGGCGTGGGGTTGGCGGAGGGCCAGTAGGCGTCGCCATCCACGTGCAGTTGTCCACCCTGCACGGTGATGCGCAGGCCGTTGTCGCCATCTTTCCAGTGGCCCGTCCAGTCCTGCAGCGTGGGCACGGCTACCGGCAACGGTTGCAGCTTGCTGCGGTCGACCCAGCCGGCGCTGCCGCCCACCTTGTTCGGGAAGAACGCGCAGCGGTAACGGCCCAGGTCGCGACCGGTCACCACCGTATCGCCGTTGACCACATAGCTGCGCTGGCGGCAGGCCGGTTCGCCCTTGGCGGGGCAGCCATCCATGTCGCCGAGCAGGTACAGGCGCGGTACATCGACCACCCGCGCCAGTGCGAACCGGCTCTGTTCGGAGGGGAATGCGCCATTGCGGCAGGCGCCGCCATCGGCGATATCGGACGCGAAGGCGGAGGCCGGCAGCAACGCGGCCAGCAGGCAGAACGAACGCAGGGACATGACAGCATTACCGGTGGGGGGCCAGCAGCATATACCGGCCTACTTCACTGGCGCTGTGTCGCCGGCATCCTGCTCCTGTGAGAACCGCAGCGCGCGCTGCTGCTGTTCGGCGCTGAGCTCTGGCGGTGGCCGCGCCACGGCCGCCTGGATCTGGTCCGGCCCGCCGGTGAGTTTGTTGATGCCTTTGGCTGCCGCCATCACACCCTTGACCACGCCCATCATGATGTAGCCACCGCCCATGCTGACCTGCTCCGGCGACGGCGGCTCGCTCCAGTCACGGCTGAAGCGGTTGTCGCCGAACTTCACCGGGTTCTTGAAGCGGTACAGGTCCACAGGCTCGTCATCGGGCTTGAGCGCACGCACTTCGCCGAGTGTGGTGACATTGTCCTGCGGCAGGGTGGTGGAGATCGGCGCGGCAGGTGCTGCCGGGGCATCAACAGGGGGAGCGGGCACAGGATCGGACACCGCTACCGGCGCTGCCTGCTGCGCCTGCGCGACGCCCGCCAGCAACAGGCTGGCCAGCAGTGCTCCCTGCGTTCCCGGTCGTGCCACAGCCATCCACCCTGTTGGTTGCGTCCAGTGAACAAGGATACGGATGCGGGCTTCAGATTTCGTTGGCATCGGCGGGGGCATTCAGGGTGTGTCACGCATCATCGCTGCGCGGCCTGGGCGCCGAAGTTTGCAACGAACTTCATTCCCGCCGGGGGATGGGGACGGCATCCTGCGGTTTTCCCGGTAAGGCCTCGCTGATGACAGCTCCCTCCATACGCCTGCCGCGTCGGCCGCCGTTGTCGCAGCACCTGGAGCTGGGCTGGCCGCTTGCGTCTGGGTGGCGGGCGGCGGCATTGCTGGCGTTGGGCTGGCACGCGATGCGGTTTGTGGTCTGCATGGTGCAGTTCCTCCGCCGCAATGAGGCGCTTGACGCGGACATCGCGCAGCGTCCGGACCCGTCCGTGGCAATGAACGGTTCACGCCCTTCGCGCGCGATGTCTCACATCCTGAGACGTGGATGTGGTGCCATGTGACCCCTCGCAATCCGTCCCCGCTTCCTCTTCCATGGCTTACGAACTCGCCAAGCGCACCGCCGATGCCGAGCAGAAGCTCGCCACCCGCGATGGCCTGCCTGCCCGTGACGGCGCCCTGCTCAGCGCGCGCCTGCAGCGCCGCTACCAGGACCGCATCACCGGCAGCTTTGCCATTCCCGGCCGCGAGGGCCGCTATGCCCCCATTCCCGATGCGGTACCGCCGGCCCTGGCCGCGGCCCTGAAGGCACGCGGCATCGAGCAGCTCTACAGCCACCAGGCCGAGGCCTGGGAGGCCAGCCAGCGTGGTGAGCACGTGGCCATCGTCACCCCCACCGCCAGCGGCAAGTCGCTGTGCTACACCCTGCCCGTGGTCAGCGCGGCGATGCAGGACAAGGCCAAGGCGCTGTACCTGTTCCCGACCAAGGCGCTGGCACAGGACCAGGTGGCCGAGCTGCTGGAACTCAACCGTGCTGGCGATCTGGGCGTCAAGGCCTTCACCTTCGATGGCGATACCCCGGGTGATGCGCGCCAGGCGATCCGCCTGCATGGCGACATCGTGGTGTCCAATCCGGACATGCTGCACCAGGCGATCCTGCCGCATCACACCAAGTGGGCGCAGTTCTTCGAGAACCTGCGCTACATCGTCATCGACGAAGTACACACCTACCGCGGCGTGTTCGGCAGCCACGTCACCAACGTGCTGCGCCGGCTCAAGCGCATCTGCGCGTTCTACGGCGTGCAACCGCAGTTCATCCTGTGCTCGGCCACCATCGGCAACCCGCAGGCACATGCCGAGGCGCTGATCGAGGCGCCGGTCACCGCCATCACCGAATCCGGCGCGCCCAGCGGGCCGAAACAGGTGCTGCTGTGGAACCCGCCGGTGATCAATCCGGACCTGGGCCTGCGCGCCTCGGCGCGGTCGCAGAGCAACCGCATCGCGCGCATCGCGATCAAGTCCGGGCTGAAGACCCTGGTGTTCGCGCAGACCCGGTTGATGGTCGAAGTGCTGACCAAGTACCTGAAGGACATCTTCGACCACGACCCGCGCAAACCGCCGCGCATCCGCGCCTACCGCGGTGGCTACCTGCCCACCGAGCGGCGCGAGACCGAGCGCGCGATGCGTGCCGGCAACATCGACGGCATCGTCAGCACGTCGGCGCTGGAACTGGGCGTGGATATCGGCAGCCTGGACGTGGTCATCCTCAATGGTTACCCCGGCAGCGTGGCCGCCACCTGGCAGCGCTTTGGCCGTGCCGGTCGCCGCCAGCAGCCCGCGCTGGGGGTGATGGTGGCCAGTTCGCAGCCGCTGGACCAGTACGTGGTGCGGCATCCGGACTTCTTCGCCGAGGCCTCGCCCGAGCACGCGCGTATCGCGCCGGACCAGCCGCTGATCCTGTTCGACCACATCCGCTGCGCGGCCTTCGAGCTGCCGTTCCGGGTCGGCGATGGCTTCGGCCCGATCGATCCGGAGGTATTCCTGGAAGCGCTGGCAGAGACCGAAGTCATCCATCGCGAAGGCGAGCGCTGGGAATGGATTGCCGACAGCTATCCGGCCAATGCGGTCAGCCTGCGTGCGGTGGCCGACGGCAACTTCGTGGTGGTCGACCGCAGCGATGGCCGCCAGCAGATCATCGCCGAGGTCGATTACTCCGCCGCTGCGCTCACTCTGTATGAAGGAGCCATCCACATGGTGCAGTCCACCCCGTATCAGGTGGAAACGCTGGACTGGGAAGGCCGCAAGGCCTACGTCACCCGCACGCATGTGGATTACTACACCGACAGCATCGACTTCACCAAGCTCAAGGTGCTGGACCGTTTCGACGGTGGCGTGGCCGGCCGTGGCGATTCGCACCACGGCGAAGTGCACGTGGTGCGCCGCGTGGCCGGCTACAAGAAGATCCGCTACTACACCCACGAGAACATCGGCTATGGACCGGTGAACCTGCCCGACCAGGAACTGCACACCACCGCGGTGTGGTGGCAGTTGCCGCAGGCGTTGCTGCTGCGCGCGTTCGCCAGCAAGCAGGATGCGCTGGATGGTTTTCTCGGCGCCGCCTACGCGCTGCACATCGTTGCCACCGTGGCGGTGATGGCCGATGCGCGCGACCTGCAGAAGTCGGTCGGCAATGGCGATGGTTCCTGGTTCGCGATCGCCGACCAGAGTGGTCGTGGCCAGCTGCGCGGCAGCGAGGGTGATCCCGGTGTGGTGGAGCTGCTGCAGGAATTCGTGCCCACCGTGTACCTGTACGACAATTTCCCCGGCGGTGTCGGTCTCAGCGAACCGCTGTGGCAACGCCAGGCCGAGCTGGTGCAGCGCGCGCGCGAACTGGTGCAGCGCTGCGACTGCAAGGCTGGCTGCCCGGCCTGCGTGGGTCCGGTGCTGGCCGCGCAGGAAGACGATGAGACTTCGCCGCGCACGCTGGCGCTGCGCGTGCTCGACCTGTTCGACGCCGACGCCTGCCAGCATGTGCCCGACGTGGTGATCACCACGCGCGAGCCGATGGAGTTGCTGGCACCGTGAGCCTGAGCCTGGACAAGCTGCGCCTGCTGCGGAAGCAGGCCGGCGACCCGAAGGCGAGCACACCGGCCGCGCCGGACGTGCCCCCTGCGCCACCGGCGCCCGTGGCCGCCAACGATGCGCGGCAACCACCGGCCGAACGTTCGGTGTTCGCCTGGGTCGAACAGGAAATCCGCCACAAGCCGACCGGCGCTGCGGCCTCCGCACCGGCACCCGTACCGCTGCGTCGGCCGGAAGTAGGCAGCCTGCATCGCCTGCTCGGCCTGCGCTCCCGCGGCAGTACCACGCCGGCACGCGCCAGCGCACAGGATCGTCAGCTGCCCGGCGAGGAGATCGCACCGGGCCTGTTCCTGATCGAATCGCTGCAGCCGCAACCAATCCCGACCGCCCCGCTGTCATTGGCCTTCGCCAAGCGCGAGGACCAGCACGTAGCTGCGCGCGACCTGCTGTTCTTCGATACCGAGACCACCGGCCTGGCCGGTGGCACCGGCACGCGTGCCTTCATGATCGGCGCGGCCGACTGGTACGTGTGCCCGCAGCGTGGCGAAGGCCTGCGCATCCGCCAGCTGCTGATGTCCACCATGGCTGCGGAAGAAGCGATGCTGGCCACCTTCGCCAGCTGGCTGCAGCCCTCCACCGTGTTCTGCAGCTACAACGGCCGCAGCTACGATGCGCCGCTGCTGAAGGCGCGCTACCGGCTGGCGCGCCAACGCGATCCGATCACGGCGCTGGACCATGTGGACCTGCTCTACCCCACCCGCCGGCGCTATCGCGGCACCTGGGAGAACTGCAGGCTGTCCACCATCGAGCGCCAGCTGCTGCGCGTGGTGCGCGAGGACGACCTGCCGGGCTCGGAGGCACCGGGAGCATGGTTGCGCTTCCTGCGTGGCGGCGACGCCGTGAACCTGCGCCGGGTGGCCGATCACAATCATCAGGACGTGGTGACGCTGGCCTTGCTGCTGCAGCGGCTGGTGCGCGAGGAACAGCGCGAGCGCGAGACACTGGCGCTGGTCGGGCAGTAATGACACGGGGCAGCGTTGACATGCCCTGACGGTGGCAGCGGTGACACTGCCGCCACCATCCACGCCTGGAGCCCGACGATGCGCCTCAATCCCCTGGTCCTGCTCGCCATCCTGCCCTTGGCCGCCTGCAGCCATGCCGGCAGCAGTACCGCCCCCGATCCCGCGCCAGCGCCCGTGGCCGACGCCGCGCACGAATGCAGGCCGGAGGCGCTCGAGGCCTTCACCGGCAAGACGGCTGACGAAGCCACCATCAAGAAGCTGGTGGCCGCCAGCGGCGCGCGCGGTGCACGGGTGGTCAAGCCAGGCATGGCGGTGACCATGGACTTCCGCCAGGACCGCGTGACCGTGCAGGTGGATGCGCAGAACCGCATCGAACGCGCCAGCTGCGGTTGATGTTCCGCTGGTAGCGCCGGGCCATGCCCGGCGCCTTCCCTCTTCAGGTGTGCCGCTGCGCTCGCCGGGCATGGCCCGGCGCTACCGCCGTTTCAGAGGCGCTCGGCCTTGCCGCTGGCCAGTGCACGCGCGATCACCTGCTGTGCCTGCTGCGATGCCTGCGCATGCACGCGTGCCTGGCGCTCGCCCAGCGCGGCCTGCTGGCTGCCCAGTGCCGCCTGGCGGCTGGCCAGTTCAGACTGCTGGTTGGCCAGACGCCGCATGTCACGGGTGCGGCCGGACGGCGTGGCCTCGCTGCGGGCTTCCTGCATCGCACGACGTGCCTCGGCAGCGGCCTCGCGTGCAGCCTCACGCGCAACGGCCATATCGCCGGTTGCACCGCTCGCTGCCTTCGCCGCTTCCGCGGCGGCCTCACGGTTGATGTCGTGGGCGGCCATCGCATTGCGTGCAGCCTCGGCGGCAATCAGTGCGATGCGGCGCGACTCCTCGCCCTGCAGGCGGCTCATCTCACCCATCTGCCTGCCGAGTTCGCCCTGCTGGCGGCCCAGCGCACTCTGCTGGCGGCCCAGTTCGCTCTGCTGGCGACCCAGCTCTGCGGCACCACTGTAGGCACGCTGCAGGCTCTGGATCAGCATCGGGTCGCGCACCACATAGCGCTTGTCGCCCTGGCGGAACCACAGCGCCGGGCCCTTGCCGAGCTGCCTGCGGGCCACCGTCACGTCGTCCATGCCGCCGTTGGCGAAAGTCGAATCACCATCGACCAGCACAAAGGCCTCCCGGGGCGACTTGCCCAGGTCCAGGCGGCCGTAGGTGGTGATGGAGCGGGCGGCCGACGCCGTGCCTTCATCGTCTTCGGCCATGCCGGTGGCATCGTCGACGTCGGCCACGTCGGCATCGTCGGGCCCGGTCGCGTCAGCAGGTTCGGCCGGGGCTGCCGGTGCGGCAGGTGCCGCTGGGGCAGCCGGCGGTGCGGACGGTGCTTCCGGGGCCTTAGGCGGTGGCGGCGCCACGGCCTTCGGCGCGGCCGGAGGGGCGGGCGGGGCGGGCGGCACCGGCGCTGCGACCAGCCGCATCGGCGCCACGCCCACCACCACCACCGCAGCGGTCAGCGCCACCGCCAGCAGACGCGGGCAGGACCGGGGCGACTGCAGCGAAAGCAGGCGACGCTTGAGGCTGGTGGTGCTCGGTGCGGCGCTGGCCACGCCCAGATGCGGCTGCGGGGCCACGCCCAACTGCAGCAACAGGCGGCCATAGGCCTGGCGGCTGGCGCCATGTTGGCCAACCACCGCTGCATCCACCGCTTCCTCGCGCGCCTGTGCATATTCACGCACCGACAGGCGCAGCAGCGGGTGGAAGAAGAACAGGTGCTGGGCCAGTGCAGGCAGCAGGCCCCATTGCAGGTCACGCCGCTGCAGGTGCTGCAGTTCGTGGGTCAGGGCCAGGTCCAGCGCATCGCCCTGCAGGGCATTGTCGCCGGCCGGCAGCAGCAGCACCGGGCGGAACGGCCCGACCAGCTGCGGTGCGTCCACCTGCGTGCTCATCCACAACCGCGGCGCAGGACGCACGCCGTGCGCATCGGAGGCCAGCTGCAGCGCCTGTACCAGCGCCTCGTCCTCGCAGGGATAGGCCGCAGCCAGCAGTGCGCGGCAGCGGCGCCACTCACCCAAGGTGCGCAGCGCCATCAGCAGCACGCCGGATGCCCACAGCGCAGCCAGTGCAACGGCCCACCACGCCACTGCCGGCACGTCCGCTGCAGGCATCGGCATCGCGGCCAGCAACTGTGCCGAGGCCTCCGGGGCCAGCGGGTAGACGATGTCAGCGGCCACGTCGGTTGCGGTCATCGCCACCGCCTGCGGGGCCGGCAGCCAGGGCAACTGCAACGGCTGGCTCCAGAACAGGCCGAGCACGGCCTGCAGCGAGACCAGCCACCACAGGCGGCAGCGGGTGGCCGCCGACAGCGACGGCAGCACGCGGCACAGGCCGTACACCAGCGCCACCAGCAGTACGGTCTGCAGGCTGGTCCAGCCCAGCCGTTCCAGCATCGGGATCAGCATCGTGGTGTCCATGGCTCAGCCCTCGTGGCGACGCGATTGGAGTTGGGCGACCAGCGCTTCCAGCTCGGCCAGCTCGTTGTCGCTGACCTGCTGGCGCTGCGACAGGTAGGCCACGAACGGCGACACCGAGCCCTGCAGGGTGTTGTCGACGAACTGGGCCACGGCACCCTGCAGCACGCTCTGCGGGCCACGGGTGGCCTGGTAGCGGTAGACGCCGTCCTGCTGCCGGCGCTGAAGATACCCCTTCGCCCGCAGCCGCTCCATCATCGTCAGCACGGTGGAACGGGCCAGGCCTCGGGCCTCTCCATATCCACTGGCGACCTCGCCGACGCTGGCCGGCGCATGTTCATCGATGTACTGCAGCAGGGCCAGCTCCTGGTCCCCGATGGTCTTGCCACGCATGACACCACTCCCTTGACTACACGTGTCGCCACTGTCAGCTTGACGACAGCTGTAGTCAACCCCCCGGAAGTCATGGGCCGACGAACGGTAGCGGCGCCGAGCACTTAAACCTTTGGCGCGCTGTCCGCATCCGATCCGCAACGCCCGCTGGAATTCCGCATGTTCCGTCCAATGCTCCGAGTCGTGCTCATGCTCATCAGTGCCCTGCCCTTCACCGCCGTCTCTGCCAGTCAGGACCATGCCAACGACCAGACCCGCCGCCTGATCCGCCAGATCATGATGCAGCAGCGCATCCCCGGGCTGCAGGTCGCGGTGGTCAAGGACGGGCAGATCGTGCTGTCTGAAGCCTACGGCCTGGCCAACGTCGAGAACGGCGTGCTTGCTTCGCGCCACACCCGCTTCCCGCTCAACTCGGCCACCAAGGCGTTCACCGGCGTGGCCGCCGCGCAGCTGGCGCAGGAGGGGCGATTGGATCTGGACGCGCCGGCCTCGCGTTACCTGGATGATCTTCCACCAGCGTGGACAGACGTACGCGTACACCAGTTGCTGGCGCATACCTCCGGCCTTCCGGACATCCTTGATGCGAACGGGCTGTTGGGCGCTGGCTCAGAAGCGCAGGCGTGGGCGGCCGTCACTGCGCAGCCGGTCGAAGCCGAACCCGGGCAGCGCTTCGCCTACAACCAGACCAACTACGTTCTTCTGGCACGGATCATCGCGAAGCAATCCGGCATGCCCTACGAACGTTTTCTCGCCACCGGCCAGTTCAGCAGCGCGCGCATGGCCCGCACCACCTTCGGCGACAGCTACGACCTGATTCCGGATGCGGCGACGATGTACAGCCTGGCCCCGCGTGCCACCGACGCGGCCGATGCACCGCCACGCCTGTCGCATTGGTTCTACGACATACCGCCTTCGCTGTGGGCCGGTGGCGGCATCCTCACCACCGCCGACGACACCGCGCGCTGGCTGGCCGCGCTGACCGAAGGCCGCCTGCTGCCGGAGGCGGCCCTGCGGCGGATGTGGAGCGCAGAGCGCTTGGCGGATGGCCGTGCCGGCCCGTGGGCTGAGGGCTGGCCGGTACTGCGCGCATCGCCCGACCTGCAGGTGGCAGGTATCGGCGGTGCGCGTGCGGCGTTCGTGGTCTATCCCGAGCGCGGCGTGGCGGTGGTGGTGCTGACCAACCTGGTCGGTGCCAATCCGCAGCAGTTCATTCCACGCATTGCCGATCTCTATGCGCCTGCGGTGACCGTGCCCTGAGGCTGCCGGCCAGCGGCCGGCAGCCCCGTCTCACCCACGTGGACCGCCCATCACCGGCAGGATCACCCCGCTGATGTAACTGGCACAGGCCGGAGAGGCCAGGAACACATAGGCCGGCGACAGTTCCTCCGGCTGTGCGGGCCGGCCCATGTCGCTGTCCTTGCCAAACTCGGCGACGTCCTCGGCCTGCTTGTCGGCCGGGTTCAGCGGCGTCCACACCGGCCCCGGCGCCACGCAGTTCACCCGGATGCCACGTGGCAGCAGCTGGCTGGCCAGCGACTTGGTGAACGCATGGATCGCGCCCTTGGTGGCCGAGTAGTCGATCAGCGCCTTGCTGCCGAAGATGCCCGTTTCCGAACCGGTGTTGATGATGCTGGCGCCCTCGCCCAGATGCGGCAGCACCGCGCGCGCCATCTGGATGTAACCGCCGATGTTGGTCTGCAGGGTCTCCTGCAGGTGCGCGTCTTCCAGGTCTTCCAGCCGCTCGCAGTGCAGCTGGAACGCGGCGTTGTTGACCAGGATGTCGATGCCGCCGAACGCCTTGGCCACCTGCTTGACGGCCTTGTCGCAGAAACGCGGATCACGCACGTCACCGGCGATCACGATGCAACGGCCGCCTTCGCGCTCCACGTGCTGGCGGGTAATGTCGGCATCTTCGGCTTCGTCCAGGTGCAGGACCGCCACGTCCGCGCCTTCGCGTGCGAACAGCACCGCCACCGCACGGCCAATGCCGGAGTCGCCACCGGTGACGATCGCACGCATGCCCTGCAGCTTGCCGCTGCCCGCGTAGTCGGGTGCAAGGAAGCGGGGCGCCAGCTCCAGTTCGTGCTCATGCCCGGGCTTGGCCAGCTGCTGCGCCGGCATCGCCTCCGGCTGGCGCCGTGCGCCGGCCTGGGTCGCGGTCTTCTTCGTGGCCTTGCTGGCCGCCCGGGCGTCCTTGGCCTTCTCCTGGTCCTGCAGGCGCCGCTGCCGGGCCGCGACGCGTGCTGCCCGCGGATCGCTGGCGGCCGCCTTGCGGGTCGCGGTCCTCACTACGCGGGGGCGATCGGGGTCGGCGACCGCCTTGGCCGGGGTGCTGCCTTTACGCACTTTCGGCGATGCCTTTCGGCGGGCGGGTGTCTTCTTGGTGGTGGCCATGCAGGTCTCCTCGGGAGGGAACGGGGCTGCCGGCCAGCGGCCGACACTACCGGGGGGCGGCGCACGCCGCACCTGCAGTCTCTCTACGCACGCTGTTGGCGGCAGTGAGCGCGCCGTGTCCACGATGTGCACGGCATTCATTCCGCCACCACGTGCGCCGTCGCACCCTGCACGCAACCACACAGGGAACGCCTCCATGAAACATGCCATCGCCACCGCCGCCGTCTGCTTTGCCCTCGCCGCCTGCAGCAGCACACCGATGGCCCAGGTGCAGCCGATCGACGGCGTGATTTCCGGCCAGTGCCACAGCGACAGGGTGCGCGGCGCGGTGGGCCTGGCCGCCTCGGACGCCACTGTGGCCCGTGCACGCGTGGACAGCGACAGCCTGCACGTGCGGGTCCTGCGCCACGACGGCCCGCGGGTGCCACCGGCCAGCGAAGGCGGCGACCGCCTGACCATCGAGAAGGGCCGCACCAACAATATCGTCGCGATCTACTGCGGCTGACGACTGCGGCTGAGCCGGCGTGCCCTGCGCAGCACGCGCAGGGTGGCCTGCTCCCACTGGCGCGGCCCGCGCAGGCCGGCCAGCTTGGCCAGTTCACCGCGCTCCCAGCCGACGAACACGCACGGGTCGATATAGGCCTTGCGGCACACCGCCGGCGTGTTGCCCAACCGGGCCGCCACCTGGCACACCACGCTGCGCTGTGCCTGCGCCAGCGCACGCTGGCTGGCCGGTTCCGGCAGCTCGGTGGCAGCAAACGCCTGCACCGCCGCGACGGTCCCGCCCCAGGTGCGGAAATCCTTGGCAGTGAAGTCCTCGCCCATCACCTCGCGCAGGTAGTCGTTCACCGCACCGGAGTCGACCGGCTGCAGCGCACCGTCGTCATCGCGGTACTGGAACAACGCCTGCCCCGGCAGCTGCTGCAGGCGCCGCACCAGCAGCCCCAGCCTGCGGTCGCCCACGGTCACCTCCTGCAGCTGCCCGGACTTGCCGCGGAAACGCATGCGCACCCGGCCGCCACGCAGCAGCTCCAGATGACGGTTACGCAGTGTGGTCAGTCCGAATGACCGGTTCTGCTGCGCATAGGTCTCATTGCCGACCCGCACCAGGGTGTCGGCCAGCAACGCGACCACCATGGCCAGCACCTTTTCCTTAGGGAAACCCGGCCGTTTCAGATCCCGCGACAACCGCCGCCGCAGCGTGGGCAAGGCCTCGCCAAAGGCGATGATGCGGTCGAACTTGCCGGCGTCGCGCTCCTTCGCCCAGTCGGGGTGGTAACGGTACTGCTTGCGCCCGCGCGCATCGCGGCCTGTGGCCTGCAGGTGGCCGTTGGCGTGGGCGCAGATCCACACCGCGGTGTAGGCCGGTGGAATCGCCAGTGCGCGGATGCGTTGCAGGGTGGTGGCGTCGCGTATCGCGTGGCCATCAGCATCGCGGTAACTGAAACCTTTTCCGGCGCGGCGCCGGCTGATGCCCGGCTGGGTGTCGTCGACATAGCGCAGGCCGGCCGCGCGCGCGGCCTGTCGTTCGGGAGTGGAGGCGGTCGGCATGCCAGTAGTGTCGCGGTCGCCGTGCCGCGATCCTGTCGATAACACAAGACAAACACGTGAGGGCCGGTTCGCCGCTATGCTCGGGTCTTCACAACCCCTTCCGGAGTCATGATGTCGTTCCCGATTCGCGCCCGTTCGCTCTCCGCCCTGCTGCTGCCGGCCGTGCTGGCCTTGACCGCCTGCCAGGCACCGGCGCTGGATGAACAGGATTCGGCCACGGCCCACGCCCAGCAGGCGGCCGAAGCCGCCAAGGCACCGGCCGACGAAGCCGGCAAGGCCATCGAGGCGCCGCCGGTCGGCACCTGCGATGCCAGCCAGGTGCAGAGCCTGGTCGGCCAAGCCTACACCGATGGGCTGGGCAAGCAGGCGCAGGAAGATGCAGGCGCCAGCCAGGTACGCGTGCTCAAGCCCAATGATGTGGCCACGATGGAGTTCCTCGGCGACCGCCTGAACATCGAAGTGGACGCCAAGGGCGCCATCAGCGGCGTGCGCTGCGGCTGAGTCCCGCCCCGCGCCGGCACTGGGTTGCCGGCGCGTTCTGTTGCACCTGCAACCGTGTATTGCGGCATTGCAGCAACCTGTGATCTAGTCGAGGCATCCGGTGGCCTCACGATGCGCTCCAGGGAATGAGCGGGGACGAGTGTCGCCGCCAACCCTATACGCATCGAGGTAGAGATGGCCCCCCGCAACCGCCAAGGGCTTTACGACCCGCGCTCCGAGCGCGATGCCTGTGGATTTGGCATGGTCGCCCAGCTCGACGATCAACCATCGCGCCTGTTGGTTGATACCGCCATCGCCGCGCTTTCGCGCATGACCCACCGTGGCGGTGTTGCCGCCGATGGCCTGACCGGTGATGGCTGCGGCCTGCTGCTGCGCCGCCCCGATGCGTTCCTGAAACTGCTCGCCAGCGAAGCCGGCATTGCCGTCGCCACACGCTTCGCCGCCGGCCTGGTATTCCTACCGCACGACGCCGACGCGGCGCAGGCCTGCCGCGCGCAGCTGCAGGCGCAGGTGGAAGCGGTGGGCTGCAAGGTCGCTGGCTGGCGCGAGGTACCGACCGACGACAGCGTCTGCGGCCAACTGGCGCGCGACACGCTGCCGCGCATCGAGCAGGTGTTCGTCGATGCGGGGGTTGGCCAGGATGATGCCGGCTTCGCGCTGGCGTTGTTCCTGGCCCGCCGCCGCAGCGAACAGCAGCTGCGCGATCACGCCGACTTCTACGTCACCACCCTCACCCCGGATGCGATCAGCTACAAGGGCATGGTGCTGCCGGACAAGCTCAGCCGCTTCTTCCCGGACCTGCAGCGCCGCGAGCTGGCCTCCAGCGCGATCGTGTTCCACCAGCGCTTCTCGACCAACACGCTGCCGCGCTGGCCGCTCGCCCATCCGTTCCGCATGCTCGCCCACAACGGCGAGATCAACACCATCGAGGGCAATCGTCGCTGGGCGCAGGCGCGCAGCAAGGTGTGGAAGACGCCGCGCTTCGATATTGGTGAATTCGACCCGGTCATCTCCATGCACGGTTCGGATTCGCAGAGCCTGGACAACATGCTGGAGCTGATGGTCGCCGGTGGCATGGAGTTGATCCAGGCGCTGCGCATCCTGGTGCCGCCTGCCACGCAGTCGCTGGAATTCAAGGATCCGGACCTGGCGGCCTTCTACGAGTTCCACGGCCTCAACAGCGAGCCGTGGGACGGCCCGGCCGGCATCGTCGCCTGCGACAGCCGCTATGCGGTGTGTACGCTGGACCGCAACGGCCTGCGACCGGCGCGCTGGATGCTCACCGCCGACCGCCACTTCCTGGTCGCCTCCGAAGCCGGCGTGTGGGAAGTGCCGACCGAGCGCGTGGTGCGCAAGGGCAAGCTCGGCCCCGGCGAGATGATCGCGATCGACCTCAAGCGCGGCGACCTGCTCGACTCCGATGCGGTCGACCGCATCAACCGCGGCCGCGCGCCCTACAAGCAGTGGCTGCAGCAGGGCGTGACCTACCTGCAGACCGAACTGATCGACCCGTCGCTGGTGGAAGAGCCCTTCGACGAAGGCACCCTGCGCAGCTACCACAAGCTGTACCAGCTCAGCAGCGAGGAGGTGGAGCAGGTGCTGCGGCCGCTGGCCGAGACCGAGCAGGAAGCCACCGGCTCGATGGGCGACGACACGCCGATGGCGGTGCTGAGCCAGCGCAGCCGCCCGCTGTACGACTATTTCCGCCAGGCCTTCGCGCAGGTCACCAACCCGCCGATCGACCCGCTGCGCGAAGACTGCGCGATGTCGCTGTCCACCCAGCTCGGCAAGGAAACCAACATCTTCCATGCCGGCCCAGAGACGGTGAACCACGTCATCCTCAATTCGCCGGTACTGAGCCAGCGCAAGCTGCGCCAGCTGTTGAAGATGGACCAGTACTTGCAGGCCAACCGCCTGCTCGACCTGTCTTACAGCGAAGACGAAGGCCTGCGCGCCGGCATCGAACGCATCTGCAGCGAAGCGGAACAGGCCGCGCGCGATGGCATGGTGATGCTGCTGCTGTCCGACCGCTACCCGGTGGCCGGGCGGCCGATGGTGCACGCGTTGCTGGCCACCAGTGCCATCCACCACCACCTGTCTCGGCTGGGCCTGCGCTGCGACGTGAACCTCATCGTCGAGACCGGCACCGCACGTGACCCGCACCACATGGCCTGCCTGCTCGGTTTCGGTGCCACGGCGGTTTACCCGTACCTGGCCTACCAGACCCTGTTCGACCTGGGCCGTCGCGGCATCCTCAAGCTCAGCAAGGGCGGCGAGCAATCGCAGATCGGCCGCCGCTACCGCAAGGGTATCTACAAGGGCCTGTCGAAGATCATCTCGAAGATGGGCATCTGTACGGTGGCCAGCTACCGCGGCGCGCAGCTGTTCGAGATCATCGGCCTGGAACCGGAAGTGGTGGACCTGTGCTTCCCCGATACCGCCTCGCGCATCGGCGGCGCCGGCTTTGCCCGCCTGGATGCCGACGCGCGCGAACTGTGCGCGCAGGCCTGGGACGCGCAGCAGGGCGTGGATGTCGGCGGCCTGCTGAAGTACGTGCACGGCGGCGAATACCACATGTACAACCCGGACGTGGTGACCACCCTGCAGCGCGCGGCGCGCAGCGGTGACCCGCGTGCGTGGCAGCAGTACTGCGATGCGGTGCATGCGCGCCCGCCATCGGCGCTGCGTGACCTGCTGGAGCTGGTGCCGGCGGCCGCGCCCGTGCCGCTGGACGAGGTCGCTCCAGCCAGTACCCTGTTCCCGCGCTTCGATACTGCGGCGATCAGCCTGGGCGCACTGTCGCCGGAAGCACATGAAGCATTGGCCATCGCCATGAACCGCCTCGGCGGCCGCAGCAATTCCGGCGAAGGCGGTGAGGATCCCGCGCGCTATGGCACTGCGAAGCGCAGCAAGATCAAGCAGGTCGCCTCGGGCCGCTTCGGCGTTACCGCCGAGTACCTGGTCAATGCCGAAGTGCTGCAGATCAAGGTCGCGCAGGGCGCCAAGCCCGGCGAGGGCGGCCAGCTGCCCGGCCACAAGGTCAACGAACTGATCGCACGTCTGCGCTACGCGCGGCCGGGCATCGGCCTGATCTCGCCGCCGCCGCACCACGACATCTATTCGATCGAAGACCTGGCGCAGCTGATCTACGACCTCAAGCAGGTCAACCCGACCGCGCTGGTATCGGTGAAGCTGGTCAGCCATGCCGGCGTTGGTACCATCGCCGCCGGTGTGGTCAAGGCCGGTGCGGACCTGATCACCATCTCCGGCCATGACGGTGGCACCGGTGCGTCGCCGGTCAGCTCGATCCGCTATGCCGGCGTGCCGTGGGAGCTGGGCGTGGCCGAAGCGCACCAGGCGCTGCTGGCCAACGACCTGCGCGGGCGCACCCTGCTGCAGACCGATGGCGGGCTGAAGACCGGCCTGGACGTGGTCAAGGCCGCGCTGCTGGGCGCGGACAGCTTCGGCTTCGGCACGGCGCCGATGATCGTGCTGGGCTGCAAGTACCTGCGCATCTGCCACCTCAACAACTGCGCCACCGGCGTGGCCACCCAGGACGAACGCCTGCGCGAGAACCACTTCACCGGCCAGCCGGAGCGCGTGGAGAACTTCTTCCGGCTGCTGGCCGAAGAAGTGCGTGGCTGGCTGTCCTACCTGGGCGCGCGTTCGCTGGAAGAGATCGTCGGCCGAACCGACCTGCTGCGGCAGATCGAGGCCGCGCCCCGTGATGGCGTGCGCGTGGACCTGTCACGCCTGCTGGCCGACAGCCGCTACGAGGGCAGCCATTGCGCCGCGCAGCGGCTGTACGAATCGCCGGACAGCCTGGCCACGCAGATGGACGGCCTGCTTGCCTCCGCCATTGAACACAAGCGCGGCGGCGAGCATCGCTTCCTGATCCACAACACCGACCGCAGCATCGGCACCCGCCTGGCCGGCGCGGTGGCGCGTGCGCACGGCAACCAGGGCATGGCCGAGGCACCGCTGGAACTGCGCTTCCGCGGCAGCGCCGGGCAGAGCTTCGGCGCGTTCAACGTGGGTGGCCTGCACCTGGAGGTGGAAGGCGAAGCCAACGACTACGTCGGCAAGGGCATGGCCGGTGGCCGCCTGGTGGTGCGACCGCCGCGCGGTGCCCGCTTCGAGGCACGCAGCACCGCCATCATCGGCAACACCTGCCTGTACGGCGCCACCGGCGGCGAGCTGTTCGCCGCGGGCAGGGCGGGCGAGCGCTTCGCGGTACGCAACTCCGGCGCGCTGGCGGTAGTGGAGGGTGCCGGCGACCACTGCTGCGAGTACATGACCGATGGCGTGGTACTGGTGCTGGGCAAGGTCGGGCTGAACTTCGGTGCCGGTTTCACCGGCGGCCTGGCCTACGTGCTGGACGTTGATCGCGATTTCGTCGACCGCTACAACCACGAGCTGATCGACATCCATCGCGTGTCCGCCGAGGGCTTCGAGAACTATCGCCAGCACCTGCACCGCCTGATCGGCCGCCACCGCGAGCTGACCGGCAGCATCTGGGCGCAGCAGATCCTGGACGAGTTCCGCGATTACATCGGCAAGTTCTGGCTGGTCAAACCGAAGGCCGCCAGCATCGAGTCGCTGACCGAAACCCTGCGACGCGCCGCGTGATGTTTTCCGGTAGTGCCGGCCGCTGGCCGGCAACGTTCCCCCTCGCATTACAGAGCCCGCCATGAGCCGCAAGCACGCTTTCCAGTTCCTCGACCTGCCCCGCACCATGCCGCAGCGCATTCCGGTGGAACTGCGCACCTCCGGCGACTGGGGTGAGCTGTACGGCAGGTTCGGCAAGGAAGACGCGCAGTACCAGGCCGGCCGCTGCCTGGACTGCGGCAACCCGTACTGCAGCTGGAAGTGCCCGGTGCACAACGCCATTCCGCAGTGGCTTCAGCTGGTGCAGGAGAACCGCATCCACGAGGCGGCCACGCTGTGCCACAGCACCAACCCGCTGCCGGAAGTGTGCGGCCGGGTGTGCCCGCAGGACCGGCTGTGCGAAGGCAGCTGCACGCTGGAGGAGTTCGGTGCGGTCACCATCGGCGCGGTGGAGAAGTACATCGTCGATACCGCATTGGCCAGTGGCTGGCGCCCGGATCTGGCCGCGGTGCAGCCGACCGGCCACAGCGTGGCGGTGATCGGCGCCGGTCCGGCGGGGCTGGCCTGTGCCGACCGCCTGGCTCGCGCCGGCATTGCCGCCGTGGTCTATGACCGCTACGAGCAGATCGGCGGCCTGCTGCAGTTCGGCATCCCCAGCTTCAAGCTGGACAAGGACGTGATCCGTCGCCGCCGCGACGTGCTGGAGGGCATGGGGGTGCAGTTCCGCCTCGGCGTGGAGATCGGCCGCGACATCAGCCTGCAGCAGCTGCTGGATACCCACGATGCGGTGTTCGTCGGCACCGGCGCCTACCGCTACACCGATGGCGGCCTCGACGGCCAGGACCTGAAAGGCGTGTTGCCGGCGTTGCCGTTCCTGGTGCAGAACAGCCGCATCGTCGGTGGTGATGATCCGAAGGGCCGGCCGATTGCCGGCTGGGAAGACACCATCGCCCTGCCCGATCTCAACGGCAAGCGCGTGGTGGTGCTCGGCGGTGGCGATACCGGCATGGACTGCGTGCGCAGCGCGATACGGCTGGGCGCGGCCAAGGTCACCTGCGCCTACCGCCGCGACGAAGCAAACATGCCCGGCAGCGCGCGCGAGGTCGCCAATGCACGCGAGGAAGGTGTGCGCTTCCTGTTCAACCGGCAGCCGCTGTCGATCGAAGCCGGCGCCGATGACGAAGTAATCGGCGTAACCGTGGTCGAGACCCGGTTGGGTGAGCCGGATGCGAACGGCCGCCAGAACGCGGTGCCGATCGATGGCAGCGAATCGCTGCTGGAGGCCGACGTGGTGATCATCGCCTTCGGCTTCTCGCCGACCGTTCCGGCATGGCTGGCCGAGCACGGCGTGGAAGGCCGGTCCAACGGCCGTATCGTGGCCGGAGGCAAGGATCGCCTACCGTTCCAGACCGCGCATCCGCGCCTGTTCGCCGGTGGTGATGCGGTACGCGGTGCCGACCTGGTGGTGACCGCCGTGGCCGAGGGCCGCGATGCCGCCGCCAGCATCGTCCGGCTACTGGCCCACTGAGTCCGGCGCCAGCAGTACCGCCAGCAGCGCCCGCAGCACGTGCGGCTCCACCGGCTTGGCCAGGAAGTGGTCGATGCCAGCCGCGCGACAGGCTTCGCGGGTGCTTTCCATCACGCTGGCCGTGAGCGCGATGATCGGCACCTGCGCACGTGCCGGGCAGGCATCAGCGCGGATCGCCCGCGCCAGTGCGAAGCCGTCCATGCCCGGCATGTGGCAGTCAGTGATCACCAGCTCGAACGGCTGCGCCTGCCATGCTTCAAGCGCCGACTGCCCATCGGTACAGGCGTGGACCCGCAGCCCTAGCGCGCACAGGCGCTGCTCCAGCAGCTGCAGGTTGGTAGGATGGTCTTCAACCACCAGTACGCACGCCGCCGGCAATGGATGCTCATCCGCTGATGCCGCCGAAGGTGCGGCCATGGGTGCCTCGCAGGCCTCCAGGTCCAGATCCATCCATACCGTGGTGCCCTGCCCAGGGGAGCTGCGCAGCTGCAGCTCCGCCCCCATCGAGGTTGCCAGCTCGCGGCAGATCGCCAGGCCCAGCCCACTGCCGCCGAAGCGCCGCGTGGTCGAGCGCTCCGCCTGGGCATAGGCGGCGAACACCGCCTGCTGTCGTTCCTCGCTGATGCCCACGCCGCTGTCGCTTACCTGCAGGCGCAGCCGCTGCCCGCGGGCATGCTGCTGCAGTACCTGCAACCGCAGTTCCACGTGGCCGTGCCGGGTGAACTTCAGTGCATTACCGGCCAGGTTGAACAGGATCTGGCGCAGGCGCAGGCCATCGGCCAGCGATCCCGGCTGCATCTCCGGATCAAGCACCACCTGCAGGTGCAGGCTGCGGCTGGCGGCCACCGGCATCAGCAGCTGCTGCACCGCGCGCACCAGTGCCGCCAGATCGGTGGGCCGCAACTGCAGCGGTGCGCCCTGCAGGCGCTGGCTGTGCAGTACATCGTCGAGGATCTGCCGCAGCATCCGCGCCGCATCATCCACCGTGGCCAGCACCTGCTGCTGGCGTGGCTCCAGCCTGCTGCCCGCCAGCCGTTCGAGCATGCCCAGCAGCGTGCTCATCGGCGTGCGGATCTCATGGCTCATCGTGGCCAGGAAGTGCGCCTTGGCCTGTGCCACCTGCTCGGCCTCGCGGCGCGCGTCGGCCAGCGCGCGGGTACGTGACTGCACCTCGCTGACGTCGATCCAGTAGCCGCTCCACTCGACGTAGCTATCGTCGCAGGGCAACGGCCGCCCATGCGAACGCACCCATCGCCAGCCCTGTGGTGAACGGGTACGGAAAGTGACATCGATCGGGCCACGCGCCAATGCGGCTGTCTCGATACAGGCCATCACCCTGCTGCGGTCCTCGGGGTGGACTGCGGCCAGCAGCCACTGGTGATCGATGCGCGCGCTCTCCACGCTGATTCCGAACAGGGACTGCACGTCGCCGGCGATCTGCGGAAAGCTGTAGTGACCGCACGCCGAACGGCGCGCCTGGTAGACCACCGCCGGCAGGTTCGCAGTCACCTCCTGCAGGCGCTGCTCCACGACTCGGCGCCGCACGCTTTCGCGATGCACCCGCCAGTAACCGTAGGCATGTACCAGCGCCAGTGCGAGCAGGATCAACGAGGCCGGCACCAGCCAGCGCAGGGGTGACGATGACGGCCAATTGCGCGGCCGGTCCGGCAGCCAGGCCGCGCGGATCTGATCGCGCTCGGGATCGGTCAGCTGCGACAGCGCCTGCTCGAAGCCGGCGATGACATCGGCGCAGGCGGGCGTGGTCGCCAGCACCAGGGCATCATCGAAACCGGCCGGCGCAGCAATCAGCAGTGCATCGCCCTGGTAGCGGCGCAACGCGGCCTCGACTTCGCCGAGGTTGGCAACCACGGCATCGATCAGGCCGGTGCCCAGCAGCGGGAGCGCATCGTCCAGCGCTGCCGGTGGCAGCAGCTGCGCACCCGTTGCCTGCTCGGCCAGCAGCCCCTGCAGCGGCATCCGGCTGGGGCTGGCTACGGTTCGCTCACGCAGATCTTCCAGGCCCAGCACCGGCGGCGTACCCTCCCGGCGCACGATCACCTGTGGCAGCTGCAGGTAGGGCGTGCTGGCCACCCACCCGGCGGGCAGCTGCGAGCGTGGCCATCCCAGCAGCGCCTGGGTGCCGGCCGGCAGCTCATCCCGTTCCACGCTGGCGGCCGGCACGGGCAGCAGCTGCAGCGGCCGTTGCCGGCCCAGCAGCTCCAGGTACACCGCGCCGAGCCCCCGTGCCTCACCCTGTTCGCTGGACGACAAGGGTGCGCGGTCGGAAGGCCAGGCAATGCGCAGCGGTGTCCTGCAGCCCGTGGCGGAGGCCGTGGCAGGCAGCAGCAGGCTGGCCATGACAGCAATGGCTGCCGGGAGGCCGGCGACATTCACGGTAGGCATCCTCATCTCGCGGGCGGAAGGAACGGCCGCGCTGCGGTACCGCTGCCTGCCACGCTATCGACGTGCGGACCGACGGCAATGAAGAAAGTTGTAAAAGCATCCAGATAGGGGAATGCCGACATACACTGCCGCCTTCACCTGTAACTGCGGAGCGTTCGATGCGCATCGGCCTGGCTGCCAACCGTCTTCATCACCACGACGCGCGCGCCGCGCTGTTCCGTTGGCTGCGCAGCAGCGAGCCCGGCCTGCGCGAGCTGGGCGTGTCGCTGCATGCGGTCGGTCGCACCCATGACGCGATCGAACGACAGGGCTTCCTGACCGGGTACGCGGGCCTGCACCGTTACCCGTACGGACGCGAGGGCGGCCTGATGAAGCTGGTCGCCGAAGTCGTCGGCATGGGTCCGGATCGGACACTGGATGGCGCGATCTACCTGATCGATCCGGTCGACCCATCCTCGGTGTTTCCAGAAGCCACGGCGCTGAAACGGCAGTGCGTGATTCACGGCAAGCCGTTCATTTCGACCGTGGCCACCGCACGCGACTGGGTCGAAGTGGAGCGCGTCCACGGCGGGCTGCCGGCAGACCGCGGCGCTGACGACCTGCATGCGTTCGAAAGCCAGACGCTGGCACTGATCGCGCATGATGCGATGAAGCCGGCGATGCTGGCCTTCGCCGATGAGCATTTCGATGTGCTGGCCCGGTTCGGCGAGCGGGTGGCGACCGGCACCACCGGCCAGCGTTTGAACGAACTGGCCTGGAGCCGGGGCTGGCCGCGTGATACGCCGTGGGTGACGCGCTACCAGAGTGGCCCGATGGGCGGTGATGCGCAGATTGCCGACCGGGTACTGGAGGGGCGTTGCCAGCGTGCGATCTTCTTCGAGGACCCGCATGTGGCGCGCCAGCATGAGGCGGATATCCAGCTGCTGGAGCGTGCGGTGACGACGGTGACCGACCAGGCAGTGTGCATTACGGCGCCGCGGGTGGCGGCGCGGTGGGCGGCGGCCGCGGCGTTGCGGGTGGGGTGAGGGTTTCGGCCAACGGCTGCGCCCCTCGTGGTGGGTCGTTCAAATCGGAAGCCGTGCTCGGCCGGCCGGGGTGGATTGCGCAGGGGTCGCTGCAAGTACGTCCTTGTAAGCTCGGTCGCCGCTTGCTCGTGTGCGCTTTCCTGCGCACACGGCAAGACCGGGGTTGGGCGTCCTGCCCAACCCGCCCGAGGCATGCCTCGGGCCCATGCGGCTCACGCCCCTGCCCACCACGGACACTCCCTGTAGAGCCGAGCCATGCTCGGCTGCTCTTCAACGTGATGACTGGAACCCGCGCCACGCGCGTCAGCCGAGCATCGGCTCGGCTCTACAGCAGCTGGCGAAGCATCGCCTTCAGCCTGCGGCCTTCCAGCTGGAAGTAGTCGCGCTGCTCGCGCCAGGCGGGGAAGCGTTGTTCCACTTCGTGCCAGAACGCAGGCGAGTGATTGGGCTGGATCAGGTGGCAGAGCTCGTGCACCAGCACATACTCGAACGCTTCCGGACGACCGAGCACCAGGGCCAGGTCCAGTGCCATGCTGCCGTCGGGGGCCAGCGAGCCCCATTGCGAGGACATCACCTTCAGCCGCAGGCGGCTGGGGGCGCGCGGCAGAGTGGGCAGGTACTTCGGCAGCCAGCGGCCGACGTCGGCGCGGGTCTGGGCTTCGTAGAATTCGCGCAGCAGACGGCGCAGGGTGGCGTCGCCGCCGCGGGTCGGCCACTGCACGCAGGCGCCGTGCGCGTCGATCTCCAGGCGCGCGTAGCGGCCTTCCTGCCAGCGCAGCGGCAGCAGTTCGCCGCGCAGGGGCAGCACACCGTCTTCGCCCGGCTGCAACGGTGGCGGCAGGCCCTGGCCCTGGTACTGCCGCAGCTGCAGCGCCAACCAGTCGCGGTGCTGTTCCAGGAAGCGTTCGCCCATCACCAGGCTCGCGCGCGGCGGCAGGGTCAGGCGTGCGCCGCGTTCGTCCACACTCAGCTTGATGCGCCGCGCACGCGGATCACGCACGCGCAGGACCTCGATCTCGGCATCCTCCAGGCGCAGGCGAACGGTGTCGCGCTGTACGGTGGCGGGCGGGGTCGGGCTGATCAGGCGGCGCAGCAGACGGCTCATGCGCCCAGCATAGCGCCGCTTCGGGCCGCCGGATGACCGGCGGCCGTCGCGCTGCCTGTTCAGTCAGCCTTGCTGAGCTTGAAGGCTTCTTCCAGCAACAGGAACAGGCGGCGGATCTCGGCGCTCTGCAGGGCAAAGCGGGCGTCGAACTCGGCGCGGCGTCCGTCTTCGTCGGCATGCTCCAGCTGGTCCAGGGCGCCGTCGAGGAACTTCAGCTTGCGCACGATCAGGTCGTCGCCGATGACGAAGGACAGGTTGTCCTCGAAGATCAGCGCCAGCTTGGTCACCTGCTTGCCGGCGTCCAAGTGCTTGTCGATCTCGTCGCAGCGCAGTTCCTGGTGCTGGCACTTGACCACCGCGCCGCCTTCCACCGGGTCCTTCATCTCGCACTCTTCGCCCAGGCTCAGTCCGGTCGGCAGCGGCTCGCCGGCGATCCAGCCGGTCAGGATCGAGCGCGGCGCGACTTCGGCGTTCAGCGGCATCGCCGGGAAGCTGCCGAGCAGGCCGCGGATGTCGGACATGAAGTACTCGCCGGTCTTGCGGCTGGAGGTATCCACCGCCACATAGCCGTGCTGCAGGTCGATGAAGGCGTCGTTGCGCGAGGACTTCACGAAGGCGCGCGGCAGCAGTTCATGCAGCAGGTCGTCCTTCATGCGCTTGCGCTCGCGGCCACCTGGGCGGCGGCCTTCCTTCTCCTCGATCTCCTCCAGCTTGCGCTCGAGCAGGTCGTTGACCACCGCTGCCGGCAGGATCTTGTCCTCGCCGCCCACGGTCAGCCACAGGTGTTCGGCGATGCGGTGGGAGAGCTGCTCCTTTTCCTCGCGGCCGAACGGCGAGATGAAGCCGCGCGAGTTCATTTCCAGCGCGCCAACAGGCTTGAGCACGGCGTGCGGCAGCAGGGTATCGACTTCGGAAAAATCGGTGGCGGTCGGAAAACGGAAGAACGTCAGGTTGCGAAAGAACATGGAATTCCGGATGGCAAAGAGGAAGGGCGACCGACCTTAAACGGTGGGCGTCTCGGGATCTGCGTCGGCGTCGGCCGGGGAACCGGCCAGCCAGGCATGGGCATCGGGCAGCGGCGCGTCGTCGCGACGGCCCAGCGCCATGAAGTCGAACAGGGTAGTGTCGGCCAGCTGCGAGGGCCGGACGTCGCCCATGGCGCGCGCGATCTGCTCGATGCGGCCGGGATGGTCCTTTTCCCACTGCTTCAGCATCAGGCCGACCTGGCGGCGCTGCAGGTTCTCCTGGCTGCCGCACAGGTTGCAGGGAATGATCGGGAACCGGCGTGCCTGCGCGTAGTCGACGATGTCGCTTTCGCGCACGTAGGCCAACGGCCGGATCACCACGTGCCTGCCGTCATCGCTGCGCAGTTTCGGCGGCATCCCCGCCAGCTTGGCGTGGTGGAACAGGTTCATGAAGAAGGTGGCCACCATGTCGTCGCGGTGATGGCCCAGCGCGATCTTGGTGAAACCGTGGGTTTCGGCGTAGTTGTAAAGCGCGCCACGACGCAGCCGCGAGCACAGCGAACACATGGTCTTGCCTTCCGGGATGACCCGGCTGACCACCGAATAGGTGTCCTGCTCGATGATGTGGTACGGCACGCCCAGCCCGGCCAGGTACTCCGGCAGGATGTGCTCAGGGAAGCCCGGCTGTTTCTGGTCCAGGTTCACCGCCACCAGCTCGAACGGCACCGGTGCCTTCTTCTGCAGCTGCAGCAGCACGTCCAGCAGGGTGTAGCTGTCCTTGCCGCCGGACAGGCAGACCATGACCTTGTCGCCGGCCTCGATCATGCCGAAGTCGGCAATCGCCTCGCCGACCTGGCGGCGCAGGCGCTTGGCCAGCTTGTGCTGCTCGCGCTCGGCCACGCGTGGATCGCGGGCGGCGCGCGGCTGGGGATCGGGAAGGGAAATCACGGCACTCATGGGCTCCATTCTAACGGCTCGGAGCGGCCCCGGCCGGGGGTCGGTATTCCCCTCTCCCGGCGGTCATCATCGCTGTGTATGCTCGGGACCTGTGGACACCTACGACCCCGCCGAGATCGTCGAACGCCTCGCCGCCCTGCGCGCCGAGCACCGCCTGCTGGATGAACAGATCACCCGCATGGCGGCCAACGGCGAGGACGAACTGGAAGCCAAGCGCCTGAAGCGGCGCAAGCTGCAGTTGAAGGATTGCATCGCCAGGCTGGAGAGCCTGCAGATTCCCGACGAGCCGGCCTGAGCCGGGTTCAGGTGGGTGCCAACCCGGGTTGGCCTCCTGCTCCGGTACGTGCCAACCCTGGTCGGCACGACGGGAAGGTGTGCGGACCAAGGTCCACACCCACCGCAGGATTCAGTTCAATCCTGCGGTGCCGGCTCGTCCGGGCGCGCCGCTTCCGGGCTGACCCGCTCGATGGTGTGGCGCAGCTCGCGGCCGAGGATGAACTTGGCATCCTTGGCCCAGGCATCCAGGCGCTCGTCGAACAGCAGCTTGCTGTTCTCGTCCGGCCACACCAGGCGCAGCTCGCGCAGCTTCTGGATGAAGCCACGGAACAGGGCCTTGTCGAAGAACTCCGGCGCCGCCGGCGCATAGAGCAGGCTCAGGCGCTGCGCGGCCTGCTGGCACAGGCTTTCCAGTTCGGCGGCGCCAAGTACGCCGGGGCCGTTCTTCACCAGCACCGAAATGGCGATGTAGTAGCGCTCGAACGCCTGCTGCAGCGAGTGCCCGATGGCGCGCAGGCGGAACACCTCGTCGGTCTGCCCGGTGTTGCGCGCCAGAATGCCGCCGTCGTCGTCATTGACGTTCTGCAGCAACCCCTCACGCACGAACACGTTGATGGTCTGGTCGATGCGCTGGGCGAACTCGTCCTCGCTCCACGGCAGGAACAGCTCGGCCTGCAGGAACGGGTACACCGTACGGCCCAGCTGGACCAGGCCGGCGCGGCTCATGCGGCGGTTGTTCTGGAAGCAGCAGGCCACCCACGACGAGGCAGTGAACAGGTGCAGCACATTGTTGCGGAAGTAGCTCAGCAGCACCGCGGTATCGCCACTGACGCTGAGCACATCGCCCAGCGGGTGCTTGATGCGGGTGAGGACGTTGATTTCCTCGGCGTGGGCGATGATCCGCTCCGGCGAGTGCGGGGTCACCGTCACCCGGTCCGAATATGGCATCTCGACCAGCAGGGTCTTGCACAGCTCGATCTGCGCGATCAGGTCGGCCTCGCCCATCGCGTGCTTCGGCGTGGACAGCAGCGCCAGCGCCAGCAGGTTGATCGGGTTGACGTCGGCGGCGCCGTTGATGCGCACCTGGATGCGTTCGGCCAGCGTATCCACCGTGGTCGACAGCCAGGCCGGCTTCTCGTCCTCGGACACCGCCTCGCCCTTCCACTCCGGCGCCTTCTCGGCCAGCACGTCGTTCAGTGCGATCGGTTCGCCAAAGTTCACCACCACCTGGCCGTAGTTCTGCTTGAGCACCTTGGGGATGCCCCACAGCAGCGACCAGATCGATTCCTTTTCCTTCGGCCGGCCGGACAGTTCGTCCAGATAGCTGCCGCCTTCCATCAGTTTCTCGTAGCCGATGTAGACGGGCTGGAACAGCACCGGCTTGCGCGGCTGGCGCAGGAACGCACGCAGCGTCATCGAGATCATGCCGCCCTTGGGCTGCAGCAGGCGGCCGGTGCGCGACCGGCCACCCTCAACGAAATACTCCAGCGAATAGCCACCGGCCACCAGCTGCGCGACGTACTCGCTGAGCACCGCCGAGTACAGCGCGTTGCCGCGGATCGAGCGGCGGATGAAGAACGCACCGCCCTTGCGCAGCAGGGTACCCACCACCGGCAGGTTCAGGTTGATGCCGGCCACGATGTGCGGTGGCACGATGCCGCGGTCGTACAGCAGGTAGGACAGCAGCAGGTAGTCCATGTGGCTGCGGTGGCTGGGCACGTACACCACTTCGTGGCCCGGCGCGGCAGCCTTGAACTTGTCCAGGTGGTGCACCAGCACGCCCGCATAGATGCGGTTCCACACGTGGCTGAGCATGAAGCTGGCCGAGCGCACGACCGGGCTGGAATAGTCCGCGGCGATTTCCCAGGCGTAGGCGTGTGCCTTCTTCCAGGCATCGGCCGGCTTCGAATTGTCGCGCTTGGCCTGTGCGGCGATCGCCTCGCGCACCGGTTCGGCAGCCAATACCTGGTCCACCAGCAGGCGCCGCGTCGACAGGTCCGGGCCGATCACCGATTCACGGATGCGCCGGAAGTGCGTACGCAGCACGCGCTGCAGCTTGCGCACCGTGCGCTCCGGCTCCAGGCCTTCGTCCACGGTGCTGCGCAGCGAGATCGGCGGGGCGAAGCGCACGATGGTATTGCGCCCGTTCAGCAGCAGGCCCAGCAGGCGGCGGAAGCGACCGACCAGCGCCCAGTTTTCCGAGAACAGCACCGCGAACCAGCCGCTCTGCTTGTCCGGCGCGCGGCCGACGAAGATAGACACCGGCACCAGGTGCACATCCAGGTCGTCGCGCACGCGGTGCGCCTGCAGGACCTTGGCCAGCGAATCGGAGTGGGTCTTGGCGCCGCGCTGCTCGGGAATCAGCGAGTTGCTGGAGCTGCGCCGCGACAGCGCCAGGTAGGCGCGCTTGCGCCCGGTCGGGTCACCGGCCAGCGGCACCAGCGGCGAGGGCAGCCCGGCCTGGCGGCAGGCCTTGTCCAGGATCAGCGCGTTGGACAGGCCGTAGTCTTCCAGCACGTACACGACCGGACGGCCATCGTTGTACTGGCCTGGGTCCTCCGGCTCGATCTTCAGCGACAGCCACGGCTCGACCAGGCGGCCCAGCAGGCGAGCCCACAGCGGGCGGCGGCCGGCCGGACGCGCGTGCACGGGCGGCGGTACCGGGTTCGGGCCGGTGCCGGTCGAGGGGGACGCCGGCACCGTATCGGCGGGCGTCGACTGGGATTCTTCGCCGGGAAACGGCAGCGGGTTCTGTTTCGACATCGGCGCCATTATGGCTTAGGCGGCGGCGTTGCTGCTTCCCCACCCCCAGCAGGGGCTTCAGCCGGTGATGGCGAGGCCGCAGCGCGGGCCGCGTCGGCCTTGCGCAGCAGCGCATCGGTGTCGGCCAGGGTGCGGGTCAGGTACCAGTGGCCCTCGCGGCGGCTCAGCGGCAGCTGCAGGATCATTTCGCGGCCAGCCAGGTCGTAGTGCAGGCGTACCAGCGCATTGTCACCCTCCACCGAGAGCAGCTCACCGCGCACGCTGCGCAGCGCCTCGTCCACGCCCAGTCCGTAGCTGCCCAGCACCGCCTTGAGGGTGTGGATGAACGGCGCCAGCTGCTGCAGGCTGCCTTCCATGCCGGCGGCCTGCAGGCCGGCCTCATCATCGAACCCAACCTTGCCGGCCGCGCCAACCAGTGCGGCGATGGTGCTGCGCGCGCGGGCGCGGTCACTGATCGGTGCGCCCTGCGCCCAGCTGGCGAGGGTTTCCACCAGGGCGATGTAGTGCGCCTGTTGGCCGGGCGTATAGCCCTTCTGGTGGCGCAGATACTGCACGCCGAAGTTGCCCATCGACTGCGCGGCCTGGCGAACGGCGCCGGCCTGTCCGGCCAGCTGGCGATCGAAGCTGCGCTGCAGTTCGGCGCTGGCGTTGGGCTTGCGCAGCGCGGCCAGCATCGGCAGCAGCTGGTCACCCAGCGGCAGTTCGGTCAGCGGCCACTGGCTGTGGCCTTCGGTCCAGGCCTGTTGCAGGCGTTGGTACTGGCTGGGCGGTACCGACAGCTTCGCGTAGCCGACCAGATCGTCCTCGGCCAGGCGCAGGGCCATCGCCTGCACCGCCGCGACCGGTTCGGCTGCCGGCTTGGCTGGA
Organism: Stenotrophomonas sp. YJH_SMC_27; assembly: GCF_059369815.1. Taxonomy (NCBI): domain Bacteria; kingdom Pseudomonadati; phylum Pseudomonadota; class Gammaproteobacteria; order Lysobacterales; family Lysobacteraceae; genus Stenotrophomonas; species Stenotrophomonas sp. YJH_SMC_27. Next base: position 259,188 of record NZ_JCAFTA010000003.1, read on the forward strand.
TCATCGGCTGATTCGCGGCACGCGGCCACCGCCAGCAGCAGCATGGCTGCCAGCCCCCATCCACGCGCAGACCTTCCTCGCACCGCCACGCTCATGCAATCGGACTCCCCGGACCGGTCCGCATCTTGCGGCCTGCGACGTGACAGCGGCAAGCCGGGACGTCACGGTTTCCGCTGTTGCCTGTGCAAGTCACTGACGGGAATAAAAAAAGAGCCGGGATCACGGGGATCACAGGCTCTTCAAACCGGCGCAGGGCCGGTGGACAGTGTTGTGGCACATGTCCGGTCCGAGGACCGGATGGCGGCGATCCTACGCTGCCGCTCAAGTTAAGGCAATACTTCACGTAGTGCGCCTTAAACTATTGATTTTATTGATTCACCTGATGATGGGGGTGGACGCAATGAAATCTACGGCAGGTTTTGCGGCGATTCGGGCACAACCGCTCGGTAGACAGATGCAAAAACGCCATCCCGCGCGGGCCGGGATGGCGTTCGGGCCTGCAGCCTTCGCAACGGAACCTCAGCGCGCACCCAGTGCCGACGCGATTTCCTGCTGGATGGCCCGGGCCGCGGCCTGCGGATCGGTGGCCAGGCGGATCGGACGGCCAACCACGATGGCATCGGCACCATCGGCAAACGCCTGGGCCACGCCAACGGTACGCTTCTGGTCATCGCCGACCGGGCCACCGGGGCGGATGCCCGGGCAGACGATCGAGAACCCGGCGCCGGTCGCGGCGCGAATCGGGCCGGCCTCCTGGCCCGAGGCGATCACGCCATCGATGCCGGCCGCCTGCGCGGCCAGCGCGCGTTCGACCACCACCTCCACCGGTTCACGGTCGATGCCCATCTGCGCCAGGTCCGGGCGGCCCATCGAGGTCAGCACGGTCACCGCCAGCAGGCGCATGTCGCTGCTGTTGGCGGCGGCGCAGGCTTCCATCATCGCCGGGTGCCAGCCGTGGATGGTGGCGTAGCTGACCGGCCACTGCGAAAGGCGCTTGATCACCGCCGCGGCGGTGGCCGGGATATCGAAGAACTTCAGGTCGACGAACACGCGCTTGTCGCGGCGGGCCAGCTCGTCCAGCACCTGGAAGTACTCGCCCGACGCCAGCAGTTCCATGCCGATCTTGTAGAACGCCACGCTGTCGCCGAGGCGGTCGACCCACTCCAGCGCCTGCGCGCGATCAGGCACGTCCAGCGCGAAGATCAGGCGCTCGTCGTCGCGCAGCGGCAGTGGCGCGCGGCTCATGGTGCGTAGTCCAGGGCAGCGCGCTTGGCGTCGTGGCGGGCCTGGCGCGACTGGCTGTAATCGTTGTTGAACTGCGCCGGCTCGAAGCCACCGTAGGTCGGGTTGGGCAGCATCCACCAGCGCTCGCCGAACCAGTCGTGGTACTGCTGCAGCAGTGCGTCACGGCCGTCGTTGGTGTTGGCGGTCACTTCCACGAAATCGCCCAGCTGGTCGCCGAACTGCATCAGCACGCGGTACTTCTGCCCGGCCAGGCGGCGGCGGCAGTTCTTCTCGCTGCCGGCCTGCTCGCAGCCCGGCACCACCGTGCCCAGGCCAAGGAACACGCTGTCGTCGGCCACCGGCAGGCCCTGCTCGCGCAGGTTGGCCAGGGTCGCGTCCTTCAGGTGCACGGCGCGGTTGGAGATGTACAGCAAGGTCACGCCCTTGGCGTTGGCGGCCTTGGCGAAATCGACCACGCCCGGGATGGCCTTGGCCTTCTTTTCGGCCACCCACTGGTCCCAGCTCAACTCATCGTATTCCTTGCCGTCGCGCACCAGGCGCGCCTGGTAGGGCGAGTTGTCCAGCACGGTCTCGTCCACGTCCAGCACCACGGCCGGCTTCAGGCCCTTGGCCTCGTTGCCGCGTTCTTCCGGCACCAGCGCATCCCAGTGGGCTTCCTTCAGCGCGGCGTCCAGGTGGTCGGCGGCGGCGCGGTAGGTCTGCTCGGTGATCGCCTTGTACTCCTGCGCACGCTGCATCCACAGCACTGCATTGAGGTTGTCATTGGCAGTGGCATCGAGCGCGCCGTCGGCTTTGGCAGCGGCGGCCGGGGCCTCCGGTGCGGCGGCTTCAGCGGCAGGCGCATCCACGCGCTTGCAGGCGGACAGGCCCAGCGCCGCGGTAGCGAGCAGGGTCAGGGACAGGGAAACGGGACGACGCATGGATTCACCGGCAATCAGATATACCGGCGCATTTTACCGGCAAAGGCGGCGCCGGGACGGCTATGCTTGGCGGTTGACCCGTTGCCCTTCCGGAGGCCGCCATGACCGATTCCGTCCAGACCCCCGACGTCCCCCTGCTCGACGCCGTGCAGGCCCGCCTGCTGGGCTGCCTGGTGGAAAAGGAGGCGACCACGCCGGACACCTATCCACTGACGGTCAATGCCGCCCAATCGGCTGCCAACCAGAAGACTGCCCGCGAGCCGGTGATGAACATCGACGCCGGCAGCGTGCAGCACGCGCTGCGCCAGCTGGAGGCGTTGGGCCTGGCCCGCCAGCACTTCTCCTCGCGCGCGGACCGCTACGAGCACCGCCTGCAGGCCGCGCTGGACCTGACCCGGCAGCAGACCGTGCTGCTGGCGCTGCTGCTGCTGCGTGGGCCGCAGACCCTGGGCGAACTGATCACGCGCAGCGAGCGCCTGCACCGCTTCGCCGACACCGACGAGGCCCGCCACGCCATCGATCGCCTGCAGCAGCGCGCGCTGCTGGTGGTGCTGCCGCGTGCCAGCGGCCAGCGCGAAGACCGCTACATGCACCTGCTGTGCGGTGAAGTGGACGGTGCGGCGCTGGCGGCCAGGTACGCCAGCAGCGGCGGTGGCATCAGCGATGCAGCCGACCCGGGCCTGGCCGAGCGCGTGGCCCAGCTTGAAGCGGCCGTGGCCGAGCTGCAGGCGCAGCTGGCCGAACTGCGCGGTTGAGGGGGTGGGTGCCGACCGTTGGTCGGCACTGCATCTGAATAGTGCCGACCAACGGTCGGCACCTACCATCAGCCGCTACTGTGCCGGCCAGCGGCCGGCACCTACCAACATCAAGGGTCAGACCTGCGCCGCACCGGGCGTTGCATACAACCGGCTCGGGCTGTCCACGCCCGGCAACTGGATCACCCCGCGCGTCTGCATACCCAGGCCCTGCAGGATCTTCCCGGACACCACGTTGTCCAGATCGGTGATGCCATACAGATCGTGCAGGCCCAGCGCTCCGCGTGCATGCGCGAACACCGCCCGCGCCGCCTCACCGGCATAGCCCTGCCCGGCGAATTGCGAAAGCACCGCATAGCCGATATCCGGCCCCGGCAGGCCATCCCGCCGCACCAGCCCGGCATTACCCACCCAGGCACCATCGGACAGCCGCTCGATGGCATACATGCCGAAGCCATTCAACGCATAACTGTGCAGCACCCGCAGCGCGATGTACTCCCGCGCCTGCGCCTCGCTGCGCACGTTGCGGTCGCCGATGAAGCGCACGAAGCCTGGATCATTGAGCAATGCCAGCATCGGCGCAGCATCCCGGTCTGGTTCCAGGCGGCGCAGCCGCAGGCGTTCGCTTTCGATGGGATGCATGGGTGGACTCCGGAAGGAATACCTCGATTTTGCAACGCCAGCGCCCGCCGTGCAGCACGCTCAGGCCAAGTGGGCCACTACGATGCCCAGCCTAGCCACATGCCCCGTCACGCTGGCCGAACAGGATCGGCCAGTAGCACACGCACAGGCGATGGACGCATGCGGCGATCAGGCAGAACCCCATGCCCATCAGCGCCAACAGCAGCGGTGCGCCCCAGCGCAATCCCGGGTGCTGGATACGAGCCTTGGAAGGCATGCCGCCGGGATATAACACCTGTACCTGTTCGCCGACCACGTACAGTGGTGCCCCGGTAGCAAAGGACGCAGTGAACTGAATCATCTGCCCCTGTGCGGTCTGGAACCTCACCACCGGGCGATGCAGGGTGATGTCACGTGCGGGCATCCCCTCCATTTCCGACCGGGCATCCTCTGCCTGGACGGCCACCACCGTTCCGGTTACGGAAACGGCCTTGCGCGCGAAACGCTGGACGTCCACGAACAGCCAGGCGGCGGCCAGAAGGATCAGCAGGCCCACGGCAAAGAAAACAGCAAAAAACATCTGAGGAGGGTGGGCATGGTGCTGGCCGGGTTGATCGATCAGCGTGCAGGTGCCGGCGCTGATCGAATGAAGGAAATATCGACATGGTAGTAGCGCGGATTGCCCGGCATGACATGGACATCCAGTTCACGTCCACTCACCTGTGCACGGGGATCGGCCCAGAGATACGCACTGTGGAAGACATGCCATCGAGTGGTTTCAGGATCGCGCCAGGCGCAGACGATGACGAACGGATGCCTTCCCCCCGAGAATACTCCGCGATCGCGCTTGATCGCCCGGACCTTGGCTTGCACCCGTGTCCCGTGGCGAAGGAGCTGCCTGCGCCGCCATGCCCTCGCCGCCTGCGGCAGGTGCAGAAGTCCCACCCCCAGCAAGAATGGGCCGCCGGTCACTCCCAGTATGACGCTCAGGCCCCAGGGTGATGAGAGCGAACGCACCAGGGCCTTGTCCGGGCGGTCCGGCAGGTACAGCACATCTACATGATCGCCCGTCATGTAGGCACGATGGCGGGTACGACCTGCGAAGAACCGCATCACTTGCCCGCTGCTGGTAGTGAAGTCCACCCAGTACAGGAACTTCACCCCTGAAGTGCGCGAACCACCGCGATCAACGCTGACGGCATCCACATGGGTGATCCTGCCATCGGCAATGACCGCCGCATCGAGGAAGCGCCTGGCCCCAACGTAGGCCAGAAGCGCTGAAACAAGCAGGACCAGGCCCAGCCCGAGGAAGGTACGGGTGAGAACAGCAGGGATATCGTTGGACACGATGAAAGACACGGCGCGCACTCCGGGTGCGCTCACACTAGGCCTTAACCCGATGCAGGCTCAAGGCCAGAAGCGTCAATCGGACGGATTGGAATACCACTTTAGTGGCTTTTCGATCCTCAATCGAACAGCGCCTCGATCGCGGCCAACCCCGCCGTCGCGCGCTCCTTCTTCCGCGCCGCATCGGCCACCGGGTCCGCGCCATCGCGCTGGATCTCCTCGGCCGGAATCTCCTCGAAGAACCGGCTCGGCTTCAGCCGCACATGCTCGCCGAACTTGCGCGTCAGCTTGCTGTAGCTCATCCACAGCTGGATCTTGGCGCGGGTGATGCCCACGTACAGCAGGCGCCGTTCTTCCTGCAGGTTGCCCTCGTCCAGGCTGACCTGGTGCGGCAGCACGCCGTCTTCGCAGCCGACGATGAACACGTACGGGAATTCCAGGCCCTTGGAAGCGTGCAGGGTCATCATGCGCACCTGGTTGCCGCCCTCGTCCTTGTCGCTGCGCGACAGCAGCGCCAGCTGGCCGGCCAGGTCGGCGGCGGTTGCACCGCGCGGGCCGCCCTCGAACCACTGCGCCAGTTCCTCGATGTTGTTGGCGCGGCGCTGGTAGCTGGCCTCTTCCTTGGCCTGCTGGCGCAGCTCGCTCAGCAACCCCGATTCCTTGGCCACCTTGCGGATCATGTCGCCGGACGTCACTTGGCGCATCTGTGCACGCAGGTCGCGCAGGATGTCGGTGAAGCGCGCCAGGCTGTTGGCCGCGCGCGGTGGGAGCTGCTGCAGGGCACCGATGGTTTCGGCCACATGCGCCATCGGCATGTCCTTTTCCTGGGCCAGCTCGGCCAGCTTGGCCAGCGTGCCGGCACCGACGTCGCGCTTGGGCGACTGCACCGCACGCATGAACGCGGTGTCGTCATCCGGGTTCACCAGCAGGCGCAGCCAGGCCAGCGTGTCCTTCACTTCCTGGCGTTCCAGGAACATGGTGCCGCCGGTCAGGTGATAGGGAATGCGCAGCAGCTGCATCGCCTTTTCCAGCGGGCGCGACTGGAAGTTGCCACGGAACAGGATGCAGAAGTCACTCCACGGCACGTTGCGCGATTGCGCCACGAAGGCGATCTCGGCGGCGACCTTCTCCGCTTCATGTTCGCTGTTGCGGCATTCCCAAACACGGATGCGTTCGCCGTCGGCCTGGTCGCTCCACAGCTTCTTCAGGTGCTCATGCGGATTGTTGGCGATCAGCGCGTTGGCGGCGCGCAGCACGCGGTTGGAGCAGCGGTAGTTCTGCTCCAGCTTGATGATTTCCAGCATGGGGTAATCGCGCCCCATCTGCTGCAGGTTTTCGGGATTGGCGCCACGCCAGGCGTAGATCGACTGGTCATCGTCGCCGACGCAGGTGAAGTTGCCCTTCTCACCGGCCAGCTGCTTGAGCAGGCGGTACTGCGCGTCGTTGGTGTCCTGGCATTCGTCCACCAGCAGGTAGCCGATGCGCTCGCGCCAGGCCAGGGCGATGTCCGGATTCTCTTCCAGGATCTGCACCGGCAGACGGATCAGGTCATCGAAGTCCACCGCATTGAACGCGGTCAGCCTCAGCTGGTATCGCTCGTAGACGCTGGCCGCTTCCTTCTCGCGGTTGCTGCGTGCGGCGGCCATCGCCTGTTCGGGCGACAGGCCGGCGTTCTTTGCGCGCGACACCAGGTTCTTCATGTCCTCGATGTCGTCGGGCTTGGCCCCGTGCATCAGGTCCTTGATCTGCGCAGCGGCATCGTCGGCGTCGAAGATCGAGAATCCACGCTTCAGGCCCACCGCCGCGTGCTCGATCTGCAGGAACTTCAGGCCCAGCGCATGGAAGGTGCAGATCGTCACCTCGTCGGCATCCTGCTCGCGCAGGCGCTTGGCCACACGCTCGCGCATTTCCTTGGCCGACTTGTTGGTGAAGGTGATCGCCGCGATGCGGCGTGCCGGGTAGCGGCCACAGCTGATCAGGTGGGCGATCTTTTCCACGATCACGCGCGTCTTGCCGCTGCCCGCGCCGGCGAGCACCAGCAGCGGACCTTCGATGTGCAGGACGGCGGCGGCTTGGGGGGGATTGAGACCGTGCATGGGATGGGGATTGTAGCGGGGCGGGGTGACGACCACAGCGGCCTGCCGGCGGGGTTGCTGAATGGCTTCGGCGAAGCGGGGCCGCGGCGTACAATCCGTCGATGGCCAAGCTCTACTTCTACTATTCGGCGATGAACGCCGGCAAGACCACCACCCTGCTGCAGAGCGCCCACAACTACCGCGAGCGCGGCATGCGGGTGGCGATCCTGACCCCGCGCCTGGACGATCGTGCCGGCGCCGGCGTGGTTGCCTCGCGGATCGGCCTGCGCGCCGAGGGCATGGCCTTCGACCGTGATACCGACCTGCAGCGCTGGGTAGAGCAGGACCTGGCGGCGAACGGTCCGATGGGCTGCGTGCTGGTGGACGAAGCCCAGTTCCTCACCCGCGCCCAGGTCTGGCAGCTCAGCGAGGTGGTCGACCAGCTGCGCATTCCGGTGCTGTGCTACGGGCTGCGCACCGACTTCCGCGGCGAACTGTTCGAGGGCAGCCAGTACCTGCTGGCCTGGGCCGACGAGATGCAGGAGATCAAGACCATCTGCCACAGCGGCAAGAAGGCAACGATGACGGTACGCGTGGATGAGCATGGCCACGCAGTACAGGACGGCCCGCAGGTGGAGATCGGCGGCAACGACCGCTACGTGTCGGTCAGCCGCGCCGAGTTCAAGAAGATCACCCGCGGTGAAGGGCGTATCGATCCGGCGCAGGCCCCGCTGCCGCTGTAAGGGGTGTTCTTTTGCAGGGCTTGCAGCCCTGCACCTGCTCAACGCAACGGCAACGGCCAAAGCCAAAGCGGCATTCCGCGGGATGGCGGGACGGTGTGGGTGGGCAGGACACGCCGTAAACCCGTCCCTGGGGGCTCGATGGCGCCATCCATTGCTCCAACGGTCCTGCCCACCCACACCGCCCCACCTCTGACAATTTCACGCGGCTGTTGGTGGGTGCCGACCGTTGGTCGGCACATCTGTCAGATATCGAAATTCATCTGGGGTCAGAGCCCGTTGCGCAGCAACGGGATCCGACCCCGTGCTCCGACAGATCGCGGCGATCTGTCGAAGGCGGGGTGGGTCCGGTTGAGGGGGCGTGAGCGCCATGGATGGCGCGACCGAGGCTACATGGACGTATTTACGCCGTCCCCCTCAACCGGACCCACCGCGCCTCCCCACAGGAAACCAGCTTCTGCCGTTGCTTCGGCTCTGGCCTCTGCAGGTGCAGGGCTGCAAGCCCTGCAAACCCAACCCCCTCTTAGTACAGCGTGCGCTCCGGCGCTCCGGCCGGCGGCGGGGTGTACTGGTACAGCCAGGTCTCCGTGAGGGTCTTGCCACCACTGCGCAGGAACAGGCGGATGTCGATCTGCTCGGTACTGCCTTCCGGCGGCACCAGGTCGAACATCGCGCGGTAGCCGTTGATCTCGCGCAGCGGCCGCGCCGACACGATCTCGACCCGGCCCCGGCTGGCTTCCACCACCGCCTCGACCTCGCCCTTGTCGATCAGCCTGGCCAGTTCGCCACCTTCGAAGTCCACCGCGAAGCGCCAGCTGAAGTACTCGCGCTTCTTGCCGACCACACCGCCCAGGCCGGTGCGGCTGGCCACGCAGTGCGCCATCGGCGGCCGTGCCGGCGGCTCGGCGCCCCAGTACAGGCGGTAACCGACCAGCAGCTCCTGGCCCGGCTGCGGCTTTTCCTTGGGATTCCAGAACGCCACGATGTTGTCGAAGGTCTCGTCCACGGTGGGGATCTCCACCAGCTGCACCGAGCCCTCGCCCCATTCGCCCTTCGGCTCCACCCACAGGCACGGCCGCTTCTCGTAGAACACGCCGTCATCCTGATAGTGGTCGAAGTTGCGGTCGCGCTGCAGCAGGCCGAAGCCGCGCGGGTTGCGGTCCACGAACATGTTGAAGCGCAGGTTGCGCGGGTTCAGCAGCGGGCGCCAGATCCATTCGCCGGCACCGGTCCACAGCGACAGGCCGTCGGTATCGTGGATCTCCGGGCGCCAGTCCCAGCCCATGCGGCGGTCGTTCTCGCCCACCTGGTACATGCTGGTGCACGGCGCGATGCCCAACCGCTCGATCGCCTTGCGCGGGTACAGCGCGCTGTCGATGTCCATCAGCAGCACGTCACCGTTGGTGATCGCGAAGCGATAGGCACCGGCCACGCTGGGCGAATCCAGCAGGCCGTAGACCACGATCGTGTCCGAATCAGCCGACGGCTGTTCCAGGTAGTAGGCGATGAAATCCGGGAATTCCTCCGGCTTGCCCATGCCGGTATCGATCGCCAGGCCACGCGCGGACTGGCCGTACTGACCCTCCTTGCCGACCGCGCGGAAGTAACTGGCGCCGAGGAAGGCGGCGAAATCGCGGTCGGTGTCCTTGCGGGTGTTCAAGCGGAAACCGGCGAACCCCAGGTCGGCCGGCAGCTCGCCGTCCTTGATGCCGCTCTTGCCGTAGTTGAATGCCGCGCCGTCATAGGCCAGCTCCTGCGCCTTGCCGTCGACCACGTCGAACATGCGCACCGGCGAATGGAAGTACAGGCCCAGATGGAAGAACTTGGCCTGGAACTTGCCTGGCTGGTCAGCCCACAGCGCATGGTCCTGGCGGTAACCGATCGACTGGTACTGGTCCCAGTCCAAGCCTTCCAGGCGGCCCGGCAGCACCCGCTTGTGGCTCTTGTAGGGCGCCTGTGCCAGCGCGCGCGCCTGGCCCTTGAGGGTAGCGAAGTCGAACGGCTGCGGCTGGCCGAGGCGGCGCAGGCCCATCTGGCCGCTCCTGCTGGCCGCGCACGCGGGCAGGGACGGCAGGCCGAATGCTGCCAGGGCGAGGGAGGCATTGCGGATGAAGTCGCGTCGTTGCATGCAGGCGCGTCAGGCACGAAGGGAAGGTCGGCCATGATAGGCAGACAAACGTTAACGGGCAGCGGAGACGTCTCCTGCCCGTTCAGCTGCCGCTGGCCGCCCGGCTCAGCGCTGGCAGTGGTTGCACCAGACGCTGGCGCGCTGGCCGATGGTGGCGTGCTTCAGCGCGCGGCCACAGTTCGGGCATGGCAGGCCGTCGCGGCCGTACACCAGCAGTTCCTGCTCGAAGTAGCCCGGTGCGCCGTCAGGGCTGATGAAATCGCGCAGCGTGGTGCCGCCCCGGGTGATCGCATAGCCGAGGATTTCCTTCACCGCCCCGGCCAGCCGCTGGTAGCGTTCGCGCGAGATCTTGCCCGCCTCGCGCAGCGGGCTGATGCCGGCCTTGAACAGGCTCTCGGCGGCATAGATGTTGCCGACGCCCACCACCACCGCCTGGTCCATCAGGAAGGTCTTCACCGGCGCACTGCGGCCCCGGCTGCGGGCGAACAGGTAGTCGCCGTCAAACACGTCGTCCAGCGGTTCCGGGCCCAGCCCCTGCAGCAGCGGGTGGACTTCGCCGGCCGGCTGCCAGAGCAGGCTGCCGAAGCGGCGCGGGTCGTTGAAGCGCAGCAGGCGGCCGTTGTCCAGGCTGATGTCGACGTGGTCGTGGGCGCGCAGCGGGGTATCGCCAGGCAGCACGCGCAGGCTGCCGGACATGCCCAGGTGCAGCACCGCGCTGCCGACGGCGGTGTCCAGCAGCAGGTACTTGGCGCGGCGACGGATCTCCTCGATGCGCTGGCCCGGCAGCAGCTCGGCCACTTCCGGCGGAATCGGCCAGCGCAGGTCGGCGCGGCGCAGGATCACGCCATGCACGCGACGACCCTGCAGGTGCGGCGCCAGGCCGCGGCGGGTGGTTTCTACTTCGGGCAGTTCGGGCATGGGGTGATTCTACGCCCGCTCAACGCGGCGGCGCGGACAGCTCACGGGCGTCGAGGAAGCCATCACCGTTGGCATCCTGCTTGTGGAAGCGCTGCACGATCACCTGCCGCTGCTGCTCGCGGCTGATCGCCCTGCCCTTGCCACCGGGCAGCTCCTCGGCCGTCAGCACACCATCACCGTTGCGGTCCATGCGGTCGAAGGCATACAGCATCCACTGCACGTACTCGGATTCACTCACCCGGCCGTCGCCATCGCTGTCCATCCGCTGCAGATAGCTGGCGGTATCGGTGACCTGGGCCAGCGCCGCACCCGGCAGCAGCGCCGCCAGCAGTAGTCGGTACCTTGCCCTCACGCGCCCACCAGGCTGTAGCCCTTCAATCGCGCGGCGTAGGCCTGCAGCGCGGCAATGCCACTTTCCTCGGCCTCGTGGCACCAGGCCTGCAGCTGATGCAGGCGCTCGGCCGCATCGTGGCCGCGCGCTTCCAGCAGCGCGGCCAGGCGCCCCCGGTACTCGACCAGGGTGCGGATGCGCGGGCGCTGTGCCACCCATGCGCTGAGCTGGGCACGACTGTCCGGCTTCAACCAGCGACCGTCGTTGACCAGGCCACGGCGCAGCCGGCGCGGCAGCAGGCGGCGCAGCTTGGCCCCGGCCTGTGCCGCTTCCTCGCGCAGGGCCGGCATGAACACGTTGCGCTGGTAGTCGGTCATCGCCTGGAAGCGGTGCGACAGCAGCGCCTTAAGGGTCTCGGCATCGGGCACGGCGATGTTCGGGCGTACGTCCATGGCCGGTGCCACCCGCAGCACCTTGGCCAGGCGCAGCGCCTCCAGCAGGCGGATCGCACTCCAGCCGATGTCGAATTCCCAGCGCCGCATCGCAAAGCGCGCCGAGCTGGGGAAGGCATGGTGGTTGTTGTGCAGCTCCTCGCCACCGATCCAGAACCCCCACGGCGTCAGGTTCGTGGAGGTATCGGCGGACTCGTAGTTGCGGTAGCCCCACCAGTGGCCCAGGCCATTGACCACGCCGGCTGCCCAGAACGGGATCCACGCCATCTGGATCGCCCACAGGGCCACGCCGGGCAGGCCGAACAGCACGCTGTTGATTGCCAGCAGCAGCACCGGGCCCAGCGTGGCGTGCGGGGTGTACAGGTGGCGCTCGATCGCATCGTCCGGGGTGCCGCGCCCGTACTGCTCAATGTCCGCGCGCATACCACGCGCTTCCCGATACAGCTCCACGCCGTGCCAGAACACCCTGCCGATGCCGCGGGTGACCGGGCTGTGCGGATCGTCCTCGGTCTCGACCTTGGCGTGGTGCTTGCGGTGGATGGCCACCCATTCCCGGGTGATCATCGAGGTGGTCAACCACAGCCAGAAGCGGAACAGGTGGGCCAGCGCCGGGTGGAAGTCGACCCCGCGATGGGCCTGGCTGCGATGCAGGTACAGGGTCACCGAGAAGATGGTGATCTGGGTGAAGACCAGCAGCACGGCCAGCATGGCCCACCACCCCAGGCCGAGAACACCACCGGTCAACAGGGACATCAGGGCATCAGGCATGGCAGCTCTCCGGATCCACGCGGGGATGGCAGACATGATGGGCGCTTGCGTTGCAAACTGCATCCCTGCGGCGGTGCTTGGCATCGCCATCCGTGGCACCGTTCACAGTTGGGGACCTGAGTTGTCGAGCCTTGATCCACGCGCCAGCCGCATTTCCGCCGCCCCGCCCGTCGCGGAGCTGCCCCCCTTGATCGAACTGGACCGCGCCACCGTGGTGCGTGGCCAGGTGAAGGTGCTTCATGGGCTCAGCCTGCGCATCGCGCAGGGCCAGCACACCGCCCTGCTCGGCCCCAACGGCTGTGGCAAATCGACCTTCATCAAGCTGATCACCCGCGAGCTGTACCCGCTGGCGCAGGTCGACGGCTCCGTCGCGGTGAGGGTGCTGGGCCAGAACCGCTGGCAGGTGGACCGGCTGCGCTCGCAGCTGGGCATCGTCACCGGCGACCTCAGCAGCAACCTGGCCGACATGCCGGGGCTGACCGTGGAACAGGCGGTGCTGTCCGGCTTCTTCGCCAGCTACGTGGTGCCCGGCTTCCGCGAGGTGACCGCCGACATGCGCGCACGTGTCGGCGAGACACTGGCGATGACCGGCGCGCTGTCCCTGCGTGAACGTGCCTACGCCGAGCTGTCGGCCGGCGAAACCCGCCGCGTGCTGATCGCGCGCGCGCTGGTCAACCGGCCGCAGGCGCTGCTGCTGGACGAACCCTCCACCGGGCTGGACCTGGTCGCCCGCGAGCAGCTGGTGGCGACCATGCGCGTGCTGGCCCAGCAGGGCATCACCCTGGTGCTGGTGACCCACCACATCGAAGAGATCATTCCCGAGATCGAACGCGTGGTGCTGCTGCGTGACGGCCGCGTACTGGCTGACGGTACCCGCGCCGAGCTGCTGCGCAACGAACCGCTGTCGGCGGTGTTCGGTGGCGCGATCACGGTATGCGAGCAGGAAGGCCGGCTGACCGCGTACGCGGGATAATCGACATGCCACTGTAGAGCCGAGCCTATGCTCGGCTGCTTCTGGCCGCGGGGAACGGCAGCCGAGCATAGGCTCGGCTCTACAGAAAACGGTACAGCGGGCCGGAACCCCGCCCGCTGCACCCTTGCTCAGAACTTCAACGCCAGCGCGCGCGACTCGATCGGTGCCATCCGGCTCTGGTCCTGCAGCTGCAGGTCGCGCAGTTCGTAGGGTGCGCCGAAGCCAGCCGGCAACGCGGCCTGGTCGAATGGCAGCACCAGCTGGCCACGCCCCGGTCCATCGAACCACGCGGCCGCATGCGCCTGCGCCACCGGCTTCAGCTGGCCATCGCGGCCGGTGGCATACAACGTGCCACGCGCCTCGTAGCGACCGGCGGCGGCCACCTGCAGCGGCAGCGCGACCTGGCGGCTGGCCGGGTCGGGTGCCGCCTGGCCACTGAAGCGAGCAGTGGGCCGTGCCACCGCGAAAGCCACCTTGCCGTCGCGCAGCACGCCATCGGCCTGGGCGAACACCTGCAGTTCCCACAGCCCCTGCACGCTGCCGACATCAGCCGGAATCCGCACCTGTGCACGCAGGGCACCATCGGTGGTGCGCAGCAGGCGCTGCGGCCAGCTGCGGCCATCCGGTGCGACCAGCAGGGCTTCACCGCCCAGGCCGCCACGGCGCGAGGCCAGCTGCGCGGTGGTGGCGCCGTCTTCCAGCAGGCGTGCCTGCAGCTGCACGTTGCCACCGGCCAGCACCTGCGCCTGGTTGGCCTGCACTTCCAGCCGCAGCGGGCTGTTCGGCTCAAGCACCTGCACCACATAGCGGCCCTGCGCCTGCGTGCTCTGCAGCGTGTACGCACCGGCCGAACTGGTCGCGCCGGTGCGCAGCATGCTGCTGCCATCACTCACCGGCATGCCGGCATCCTGCAGCGCGCGCGCATCGACACTGCGGGCCACGCTGCTGCGGCCAGCCGGGTCGCGCATCTGCAGGGTGTTGGCAGGCAGCGCGCGGGCACCTGCGGCCGGGCTCAGCTGGATCACCGCATCGGGCGCCGTCAGCGGCAGGTCCAGGCCGCGTTGCAGCTGCGAGCCATCGACCTGCTGCCAGTAGCTGCGGCTGACCGAGGCATACGGCGTGGCCGCCTGCAGCGGTTGTGCCGGGTCCAACGCCCAGGCGAAGGACAGCGGTGCACGTTCGCTGTCATCGGCCGGCAATGGCGCGGCAACCAGCGCCGCAGGCACCTGGTCGCCCACGCGGGCCGCCTGCAGAGGCTGCGCGGCCTGCGCGGCGGAAAGGGACAGGACTGCCAGCACCGCACTGGCCAGCAGGGTGGAATGAATCGTCATGGTCGTCTCCCTCACTGGGTCAGGTCGTTGCGCAGCAGGGTGCCGAGGCCGAAGCACTCGCGGCGGCTCTGGTTGTGGCTGAGCGGCTCTGCCCCCTGGGTGCGCTGCGTGTCGGTGAACCAGGTGGTGCCGGCGGCCTTCTGGCTGCTGCACTCCAGGAAGCCATCGGAGCAGGAGGACAGCCAGTTCTGGGTGAACTCCAGGCCGACATTGGCGGCGTAGCCACCGCAGTAGCTGTTGCTGTCCCATACCGCCGATTCCACGTCGCTGCCGACCACCGCACGGAACGGCTTGGGCAGGGCGGGACGGCCTGCGGTGCCGTACAGGTTCTGCGCGTTGTAGGTAGCCATGCTCGCCACCTGCTGCTGGCGCACCGCGTCGTTCTTGTAGCCCAGCAGCCAGCCCAGCGAGGTTTCGAAGGTATTGCCGTTGAGCACCGCATCGGCCAGCGGCGTGCCGGCCGAGGACGGTGCCAGCGCGTTGACCTTGCGCACCGTGCGGATGATCTTCGGATAGCGGCTGTCGTAGGTCGGGTTGGACAGGATCCAGCGCACCACGTTGCCGCCGTTGGAGTGGGTGATCACCACCAGCTGGGTGATACCACGGCTGTCGATGAAACGGGTCAGCTGGTTGGCCAGGCAGCCGGCCGCTTCCGGTTTCCACATGTACTGGGTGAAATCGCAGTTGATGACCACGTAATTGCTGCTGTTGGGCAGGCCCTGGCGCACGGTGTCGATGATGGTCGGCTGCCAGTAGTCCTGGGTGGCGTTGGTCTGCGCGCCGGTGCCATGCACGAAGGCCACGCCGACCACGTCGGCGGCCTGCGCCGGCGCTGTTGCAAGCCCCAGGAGCAGGGCCAGGACGGTACTTCCTGTTGCGGTGCTGCGCATCGCGTCTCTCCCTCTGTCTTCGGATCCCCCCGACCCGGCTGGAACTGGACGGCCTCTGGTGCCTGCCGATGTGCCGATGCTCACGGCGCGGGCGCGTGAAAGTCCGTGCGCTGCGCCCGGATTCAGGAGACTGGCGTCACTTGATGACGTTTTTCATCTTGTTTCGATGACCATGCCGGTTCTGGCCGTATGACCGATGGCCACTGCGGTGCCGCACTGGGACTGCGATCATGACGCGATGTTCTTTCTCCGGAGCCCGTCCATGTCGCTGATCTCCCACCCTGCCCGCCCGCTGCTCGGCCTTGCCGTGGCCGCTGCCCTGGCCGGTTGTGCCGCCACCGCCGCCAAGCCGACCGCCGTCGAAGCCAACATCACCACCAAGGCGGTGGGTTATCTGGACAAGAGCGCGGTTCCGGCCAGCCTCGACCTGGTACCGGCACCACCGGTGGCCGGTTCGGCCGCGTTCGCCCTGGACGAGCAGGTCAGCCGTGAGGCCCGCGCGCTGCGTGGCAGCCCGCGCTTCGCCCAGGCCGGCGTCGATGCGGAACTCGGTTTCCCCGAAGGCGCCAACCACTTCTCCTGCGCCGCCGACATCGACGTCGATGCGGTGAAGACCCCGGCGCTGTATCGCCTGCTGGAGCGCAGCCGGATCGACGCCAGTGCGGCGACCAAGGCGGCCAAGAACCACTACCAGCGCCCGCGTCCGTTCATGGTCAACGGTGAACCGACCTGCTCGCCGAAGGACGAAGACGGCCTGCGCAAGAACGGCTCGTACCCGTCCGGCCACACCTCGATCGGCTGGGCCTGGGCACTGATCCTGTCGGAGATCGCGCCGGACCGCGCCGATGCCATCCAGGCCCGCGGCCGCAACTACGGCGAGAGCCGCCTGGTGTGCAACGTGCATTGGCAGAGCGACATCCTCGAAGGCCGCTTCATGGGCGCGGCCGCCGTGGCCCGCCTGCACGACAACGCGGCCTTCAACAAGGACCTGCTGGCCGCACGCAAGGAGATCGAAGCGGCGCGCAAGGCCGGCCTGCACTCCAGCCGCGACTGCGCCACCGAGAATGCGGTGCTGAAGGTGCGCCCGCAGAGCGCGCTGTAGGCCACGCCTCTGTAGAGCCGAGCCATGCTCGGCTCAGAGCAGCCGAGCGCAGGCTCGGCTCTACACGAAGCAGGAAACAGAAGGGCCGGCAGTGCGCCGGCCCTTCTGCATTGCATCAACGCAACCACCGCATCAGAACTTCGCGGTGAACTCCACGCCCCAGGTACGCGGCTCGTTGAGGAAGCCGGTCAGGTTGTTGAAGTCGATCGCGCCGACCACGCGGGTCTGGTTGGTCAGGTTGCGACCGAACACCGCCACGTCGTACTGGCCGTAATCCCAGTTGTAGCCCAGGCGCAGGCCGCCTTCCAGCGAACTGCGGCCGCGGAATTCCGGCGACTCGTAGATGAAGAAGTTCACCGCGCTGCGGTAGGCCCAGTCGGTGTAGGCGTACAGCTCGCTGCCATCGCTGAGCGGGAAGCCCACGCGCAGGGTCGCGTTGTGGATCCATTTCGGCGCCTGCGGCAGCGGGTTGCCGTTCACCAGCGCATAGGTGCCGCCGTTGATGACCGTGGTCGGGTCGTTGATGGTGCAGCCACCGCCGCAGATCGCCACCGCAAGGTTCTTGTCCTTGATCTCGGTGTCGTTGTAGCTGCTGCCGAAGGTCAGCAGGACGTTGTCGGCCAGGTAGGCTTCCAGGTCCAGTTCCACGCCCTGGCCGATGGTCTTGTCGGCGTTGAGCAGGGTGGCGGTGTTGTTGGCACCGCCCACGGCGATCAGCTGCTGGCCGTCAACGTTGTAGCGGAACACGCTCAGGCCCAGGCGCGCGCGGCGCTCGAACAGGTCGGCCTTGATGCCGGCCTCGTACGAGATGACCTTCTCCGAATCGGCCTGCGACAGGCCCGGCGCAAAGGCCAGGCGGCCCTGGATCGACGGCGCGCGGAAGCCCTTGGCGACGCGGGCGTAGGCGTTGATGTCGTCGGTCAGCTTGTACACGCCGCTGACGTCCCAGCTGACGTCGTTGACGTCGGTGTTGGCCAGGTACGGGCCGCTGACCGGGGTGCCGAACGGAACGGCCTGCAGCACGCTGGCGCTGAAGTCCTTCTTGTCCTGGGTATAGCGCACGCCGGCACGCAGCTTGAAGCGGTCGGTGACATCGAAGTCGCCCGAAGCGAACACCGCCCACGCCTTGTTGCGCTGGTTCTGCACCACGTGGCCGGTCTGCGGATTGCCCGGGGTCAGCGAGTCGTAGTTGAAGTTGTTGATGGTCACGTCTTCATCGAAGTAGAAGACGCCGACCTGCCAGTCGAAGCGGCCCCATTCGTTGGACTCGATGCGCACTTCCTGCGTCCACTGGCGGTGGTGCGGCAGGCCGTCGGCCGACTCCGACGAGAACGGAATCAGGCCCGGACCGTAGTTGCCGGCACCGAGGAAGGCCGCACCGTAGCCACCGTCGATGTCGCCACGGTTGAGCGACTCGGCGGTTTCATAACCGGTGATCGAATGCAGGGTCACCGAACCGAGGTTCCACTGCAGGCGCGCGCTGCCGCCCCAGGTCTCCAGGTCGGAGAAGTTGACGCCGTCGTTGGCCACCTTGTCGCGGTCGAAGTTCTCGACCAGCGAATTGCCACCCTTCTGGATGATGTTGGCGCGGAACAGGCGGGCGGTACCGTTGAGCTTGCGCTTGTGCAGGTTGAACAGCGCTTCGAAGTCGTCGCCTTCGTACAGGAACTGCACGCGGCCGGCGGCTTCGTCATAGCCTTCGAAGCCACTGTTGGGCGCACCGGCGCGGGTGTTGTCGACCCAGTCGTCGCGGCGCTGGTAGATGGCCGAGACGCGTGCCGACCAGCGGTCGGTCAGCGGGCCGCCGTAGGCGCCCTGCACGTTCCAGCTGTTGTAGCTGCCGTAGCCCACGCGCACGTAACCGTCGGCATCCTGCGAGGGACGCGCCGAATCGAACTTGACCACGCCGGCCGGGGTGTTGCGGCCGAACAGCGTGCCCTGCGGGCCACGCAGCACTTCCACGTTGGCCAGGTCGAACAGCGGGAATCCCTTCAGCAGCGGGCTTTCCTGCACCACGTCGTCATACACCAGCGACACCGGCTGCGAGGCATTGAGGTCGAAATCGGTGTTGCCCAGGCCGCGGATGTAGAAGCGCGGGAAGGCACGGCCGTAGGACGACTCGATGTTGAGGCTGGGCACGCGTGCGGCCAGGAAGCGGATGTCATCGCCGGCCGAGCCGAGCACATCCAGCTTCTCGCCCTGGATCGCGCTCAGTGCGACCGGTACGTCCTTGGCGTTCTCGACGCGCCGCTGCGCGGTCACCTGCAGGGCATCGAGGGCAACCGGATCCTTGGCAGCGGGGGTTTCCTGGGCGGCCGCAACCAGCGGCAGCAGGGCGGAAAGAGCGGCAACGAGGGGGCGCGCGACCGGAAGGCGGCCACGGGAAGTACGGGTCGGGGACATGGCGGTAGGCTGTGTTTGGAGGGGTGGTAAAACGGCGCTACCAGATAATTGTTGCAATACAGCACCTGCCCCGCAAATGCCCGCCGTTCATGGGCCTGTCGCCCCGGCCCGGGCGCCCTCGCTAGACTCGGGGGTTTCCAGCCCTGCGGAGCCGCCGCGATGACCCAGTGGTATTTCCATGCCTCCGCCCAGGCCGAGCGTATCGGCCCGCTTGATGACCAGGCTGCGCGCCGTTATGCGCAGGCCAACCCGCGCGCGCTGGCCTGGTGCCAGGGCATGAGCGGATGGACCTCGATTGCCGAGGTGCCGGAGCTGCAATCTGCGGCCCCGGGCATGCCGAACAGCCCGCCGCCGGTCCCCTCCGCCAGCGGCCGCGCCGACGACATCGAATTCCGCATCGTCGGCCATGAAATGCAGTTCGTGGAGATCGAGCTCGACCCCGGCGAGAGCGCCATTGCCGAGGCCGGCGCATTGATGTTCAAGGACGCCACCGTGCAGATGGACACGGTGTTCGGCGCCGCCAACGGCGACCAGGGCGGCGGCTTCATGGGCAAGGTGATGGCCGCCGGCAAGCGCGTGCTGACCGGCGAGAGCCTGTTCGCCACCGTCTACACCCAGAGCGGCCACGGCAAGGGCAAGGTCGCCTTCGCCGCGCCCTACCCGGGCACGGTGCTGGCAATGAAGCTGGACCAGCACGGCGGCCGCCTGGTCTGCCAGAAGGACAGCTTCCTGGCCGGCGCGCGCGGCGTGCAGATCGGCGTGCAGTTCCAGCGCAGGATCATGACCGGCCTGTTCGGCGGCGAAGGCTTCATCATGCAGAAGCTGGAGGGCGACGGCTGGGTGTTCATCCACGCCGGCGGCTGCGTGGTCGAGCGCGAGCTGGCTGCCGGTGAGCGGCTGGACGTGGATACCGGCTGCGTGGTGGCCTACCACCCCACCGTGGACATGGACGTGCGCCGTGTTGCAGGCATCAAGAGCATGCTGTTCGGCGGCGAAGGCGTGTTCCTGGCCACGCTGACCGGTCCAGGCAAGGTCTGGCTGCAGTCGCTGCCGTTCTCGCGCCTGGCCGGCCGCATGTGGATGGCCGCGCCGCAGGGCGGCGGCCAGAACCGCGGCGAAGGCTCGGTGCTGGGCGGCCTGGGCCGGATGCTGGACGGCGACAACCGGTTCTGACCGCCTCGCGGTAGTGCCGGCCGCTGGCCGGCTGTTTCACGAGGGTGCCGGCCAGCGGCCGGCACTACCCGAAGCATCCGATGAATGGGCGGGCCGACCTACCCTGCCCGCCCTGCGGCACCTTCGGTATGCTGGCGCCCTTTCCTGAATCCGGCGCCGCGAGCGCACTGCCGATGAGCCTGTTCCGACCCCGCATGCTGCTGTCCGTCGCCCTGATCGGCCTGCTGGCCGGCTGCGGTGGCGACCCGGTCCGCCCTGCGCCGCCGCCGGCGCCAACCGTGGTACCGCAGGCCAAGCCGGTGAAGATCGGTATCGCCCTCGGTGGTGGCGCAGCCAAGGGCTTCGCCCACATCGGCGTGATCAAGATGCTGGAGGCCAATGGCTTCGAACCGGCCGTGGTGTCCGGCACCAGTGCCGGCAGCGTGGTCGGCGCGCTGTATGCCAGCGGCATGGATGCGTTCCAGATGCAGAGCAAGGCAGTGGCGCTGGATGAAGCCAGCATCCGCGACGTGCGCCTGTTCTCCGGTGGCCTGGTGCAGGGCCAGAAGCTGCAGGACTACGTCAACGAGCAGGTCGCCAACCGCCCCGCCGAGCGCCTGAAGAAGCCGTTCGCCGCCGTCGCGACCCAGCTGGAAACAGGCGAGCGCGCGATCTTCGTGCGCGGCAACGTCGGCCAGGCCGTGCGCGCCTCCAGCAGCATTCCCGGCGTGTTCGAACCGGTGAAGATCGGTGGCCGCAACTACATCGATGGCGGCGTGGTGAGCCCGGTGCCGGTCGATGCCGCGCGCCAGCTCGGCGCCGACTTCGTGATCGCCGTGGACATCTCCAGCAAGGCCAGCGGCAAGGCGCCGACCGACATGCTGGGCATCGTCAACCAGTCCATCTCGATCATGGGCCAGCGCCTGGGCGAGCAGGAACTGGCACGCGCCGACATCGTCATCCGCCCGAAGGTGCTGGACATCGGCGCCGCCGATTTCAGCCAGCGTGGCACCGCGATCCTGGAGGGCGAAAAGGCCGCAATGGCCGCGATGCCGCAGATCCGCGCGAAGATCCAGCAGCTGCAGCGTGCACGCGCCGCGGCCGCCGCACCGGCACCCGTGGCCGCGCCGAAGTGCGAGGAAGCCTCGCGCCTGGGCAGGCTGATGGGCCGCAAGGACAAGTGCTGAGCTGAGCCGGCGTGTCGCTGCCAGACAGCGACGCGCGCGTTCTAGCGCGCAGGCCGGTAACCGCTGGCCTGCTGCCGCTCGCGCCTGCGCGCCTGACGGGCCTGCTCCTGCAGTGTCGCCGTGTGCTGCAGTTGTTCCATGCCATCGGCCGGCACATGCAGCTGGCGTCGCGCACGGGTGAGTGCCAGATAGACCGCGCGCACCGGGTTGTGCCAGATGCGCCCGCCCTGCCCCGCACTGAAGCAACCGGGTGACAGTGAGACCACGTCGAACTGCAGGTTCTTCGCGTGTTCGGCCAGGCACAGCGCCACCCGCCCTTCAGCGGGCGTGTCCTGGTCATCGAGCGCCTGCAGCAGTGACTGCACCCGATCGGCAGACGCAAACAGTTCGACCAGCGCGCCCTGCCCTTCGTCGGCCTGCGTGGCCAGGAAGCGCTCCCACTCCGGGTCCGATGCGCTGGCGTGGCGACGGCGCCACGCATCCAGCGGGCGCTGCAACACACCGCGCAGCGCGCGCAGCGATGCCGGATGCAGGTAGGGCCGCAGCCCGAGCGCCTGCAGCTGCGCCGCATCGAGGGCCAGATCGGCGACGCTGCCATGGATGCGCAGGCCCTCGCTTGGTACCTGCGCCCAGTGGCGGTAATGCAGCACACCGGTGGCGCGGTCGGCGGCACCGACGAACGGCCCACTGTCCTGGCCCAGTCCATCCAGCGCCAGGGTCTGGTTGACCAGGCCCTCGACCTGGTTGCCCTGGCGCACCGACTGGTGCATTTCCAGCACCTTCGACGCGCCCCAGCGCGGCACCGTGCCGGACAGGCACTGATGCGGATCGCCCAGACTGACCACGCCAGGCGCATGGCCGGCCAGCAACTGCTTCCACGACGGGCTGAGGTCATGCGCCTCGTCCACCAGCAGCATGCCCATGTCCAGCGGCGGGGTAACGCCGCGCAGTGCCAACCACTTGCCGATGTGCGCCGGGCTGAGGCTCAGCAGCGTGCCCCGCTGCAGCTCGGCGTCGAACATGCAGCGCCAGACGTGCTCGGCAGCCGCCATGTACGGTGACACGTCGAGCATCGCGGCGGGCACCGAACGGTCGAAATGCTGGAACGCCAAGCCCGGTGCCGACGACGCGCACCAACGGTTGATGGCCTCGAACGCAGTCAGCAGCACCTGCTCCGGGCTGCGCCCACCGATGCCCTGCAGGCCGATGCGGCCGGCAATCTCGCGCGGCGTGCGGGTGCTGCGCCGGTAGCTGGCAACGAAGCCACCGGTGTGGCCGCTGCGCGCGGCATGCTGCGCCACGCGGTTGGCGAACTCGATCTGGGTCAGCAGGCGCACCGCGGTGCTGGCCGGCACGCGGCTGCGGAAGGCTTCCACCTGCCCACGCGAGGGCGCCACGTAGGTGTAGCGGCCGGGCCGCGCCTCCATCAGCGCCAGCACCAGGTGGCCCTTGCCGGTGCCGGCATAGCCATCGAGGTCGATCAGCTCATCGGGGTTGGCGGCGATGGCGCGCAGCACGCGGGCCTGCTCGGAGGTGTACAGGCCATGGTGTTCGACCGCACGCGCGTCCTCGGCGGCCACGTCATCCTGCGTGAGCGCCTCGTCACTGGAAAAGGTGGCGGGAAAGCGGATCTCATGCTCGGTCAGGGTTTCCTGGCAGGCCTGCTGCAGGGCCAGGCCCGGATACTCCAGTGGCGACTGCGCGATGACGTCCTGCAGGATCTGCGCCGGCGCCAGCAGCACGCCGTGGGCGGCCAATGCGGTCAGCCAGGCATCCAGCTCCGGCTGGCCTCCGCCACCGGGGCCGGCCAGCTCCGCGGCGGCGCCTTCGTTGCCGGCAAACAGCGCGCAGGCATCATGCAGCAGGCGTTCGATCTCGGCCGCTGGATGCAGGCGCGTCCGGCACAACTGCGCGGCCATCAGCCCGGCCTGCTCCACTGCCGTCTGCGGCGGCGTGCCGTGAGCGATGTAACGTGCCAGCGACTTGCGCTGCAGCGGCAGGAAGATGGTGGTGGGCACCGGGTGCTGGAGTTCGGACATGCGTGGAACCGGAAAGGAACGCTGCGGCGCGCGCAGGGCGGTGATGCTCGGCTACCCGCCCGGCCGCGTCAAATCGCCGCTGCGCTCATTCCAGCTGCGACAACGGCAATGCCTGGAAACCCTTCACCGTGCGCAGCACGAAGCTGGAATTGGCGTCGGCCACGCCGCCGGCGTTGAGCAGGCGGTCCAGCAGGAAGTGCGAAAAGTGCTCCAGGTCGCGCACGTAGACGTGCAGCAGGTAGTCCATGTCGCCGGTCAGCGCATGGCAGGCCACCACCTCGTCCCAGCCCTGCACGCTGTCCACGAAGTGGCCGATGGCGGCCTGGTCGTGCTTTTCCAACTGCACGCGCACGAAGGCCTGCAGGCCCAGGCGCAGCTGCCGCGGCTCCAGCCGCGCGCCGTAGCCGACGATCACGCCCTCGCTTTCCAGCCGCTGCAGGCGGCGCAGGCAGGCCGAGGGCGACAGGTTCACCCGAGTCGCCAGCTCCGCGTTGGTGGCGCGCCCATCCCGCTGGATTTCAGCCAGCAGGCGTATATCCGTGCGATCAAACTGGACTTCTCCGGCCATTGCTGCTCCGCAACATGGTGACTGCGCAAGGATATTGCGCCAACAATGCCAATCGGCGCAACTTTTGCAACCCTGTTGCGCGCGCCCTGCCCTAGCATCGTGGCTATCCCTTCAAGGAGTGCCCCATGGACCTCGCCCAGCCCCGCCGCGTCGAACACCAGCAGACCGACAAGGGCTACGTGCCGGTGTACACCACCGCGCTCGTCGAGCAGCCGTGGGACACCTACAGCGCCGACGACCACGCCACCTGGAGCACGCTGTACCAGCGCCAGCGCGAGCTGCTGGTCGGCCGTGCCTGCCAGGAATTCCTGGACGCGCAGGACGAGATGGGCATGAACGCGCACATGATTCCGCGCTTCGACCAGCTCAACGAAGTGCTGGGCGCGGCCACCGGCTGGACCCTGGTCGGCGTCGAAGGCCTGCTGCCGGAACTGGATTTCTTCGACCACCTGGCCAACCGCCGCTTTCCCGTGACCTGGTGGATCCGTCGCCCGGACCAGATCGACTACATCGCCGAGCCGGACCTGTTCCACGACCTGTTCGGCCATGTGCCGCTGCTGATGAACCCGGTGTTCGCCGACTACATGGAGGCCTATGGCCGTGGCGGCGTCAAAGCCCACGCGATCGGCCCGGACGCGCTGCAGAACCTCACCCGCCTGTACTGGTACACGGTGGAGTTCGGCCTGATCGACACGCTCGACGGCCTGCGCATCTACGGTGCCGGCATCGTGTCGTCCAAGGGCGAGTCGCTGTACTCGCTGGAATCGGCCGCACCCAACCGCATCGGTTTCGACCTGCAGCGGATCATGCGAACGAAGTACCGCATCGACACCTTCCAGAAGACCTACTTCGTCATCGACAGCTTTGAACAGCTGATGCAGGCGACGTCGCCGGACTTCACCCCGATCTACGCGGCACTGGCCGACCAGGCGCACCTGCCTGCCGGTGACGTGCAGGCTGACGATCACGTGTTCCAGGCCGGCACGGGTGAAGGCTGGGCGGACGGCGGCGACGTGTGATGCGCGCTGCCGCGCGGCTATCCTGCACGGCATGACTGATGCATTTGCTTCGCTGCGCGTAACCGATGTCGCTTTCGACGACGACTTCATCCTGCTGACCCTGGCCGATGGCCGCCGTACCCGCCAGCCGCTGCGCTGGGTACCTGCGTTGTTCGAAGCCGATGCAGGGCAACGCGCGCGGTGGGTCGCCACCGCCGATGGCCTGGGCGTGAACTGGCCGGCGCTGCTGCCGGCGCGCGAGGCTGGCGTGGTCGATATCCTCAACCAGGTCTGGGATGACCGCTACGAGGCCGCGCTGGCGCGACTGAAGGCAGCCGCGTGGACGCTGGATGCGCTGTCCGACGAAGACCAGCAGCTGGTGGCGCTGTGGCGCATGGAGGCCGACATCAACAACGGCGGCTTCATGCAGTTCCTGTGCAACTGGGGCGACCCGACCTGCCAGCTGGCGTTGCGTGCGCTGCAGGCGATGGGCGCGGCGAAGACCCACGCGATCCTGGCCGGCATGCGCGGGCTGGTCGACCGGCTGGAAGATGACCCGGCGGTCAAGCAACTGACCGACCTGTACGGCGCGATGACCGAACAGGAGCAGGAGGCGCTGCACGCCTTCGACGAAGCCTATTTCGAGCGACCGGAAGACCTGGCCAGGTTGGGGCTGAAGCACTTCGGCCCGGAGCCTGTCGAACGACGATGACCATGCACGCCGGCGCTGTTCTGTAGAGCCGAGCCCATGCTCGGCTACGTTTCTATCAGCGCGGGTACACCAGCAGCACCACCAGATCCTCCTCACCCACCTGCTGCAGCGCATGGTGGCTGCCCTTGCGGGTCAGCAGCGCGTGCCCGGCGTGCACGTCGTACTGCCTGCCATCCAGCACATAACTGCCCTGCCCACTGACGATGTAATAGATCTCGTCCTTGTGCTGCGGATGCAGGCCGATGCCCGCGCCTTTGTGCAGCACACGCTTGCGCAGCACGAACGGCAGCCCTTCGGCATCGGCGAAGAGCGGATACGCCGTGGTCGGGCCGGCACCGCCGTGCGGGCCTGCTTGCGTGCGCACAACACTGTCTTCGTGCACCACCTGCGAGGGCAGGGCTGGGTCGCTACCCTGCCCTTCCGCCACCACGTCGCAGTCGATATCCCGCACCAGCGCCGGCTGCAGCGCGGGTAGCAGCGGCACCGCCTCGTGCAATACCAGGCAGGCCACCGCATGTGCGCCGGCCACGCTTAAATGGGTGCCGTCGGCCTTGTTCTGTTCGGGCACGAACAGGAAGTAGGGTCGCGCGCCCTCCTCACCCAGCGCGCGGATCCAGCGCATGCTGCGGTCATTCAGATCAATCAGCGCAATCTGCTCGCGCGCGGCCAACGCCTTCATCGACTGCGTGTAGCGGCCATGCGTATCCAGCAGTGAACCGAAGTCGTACAGCAGCCGCGCCACCGGCGTGACCAGCACCGGCGTGGCGCCCTTTGCGCGGGCCACCTGTACGTAACGCATCAGCAGGCGTGGGTAGTCGCTGTCCGGATCGGTGTAGCGCGTGCGGTCTTCGAACTTCGCATCGTTGTGGCCGAACTGGATCAGCAGAACCTCGCCTTGGCGCAGCTCGGCGGCGATGGCCTCCAGGCGCCCTTCCTCGATGAAACTGCGCGTGCTGCGCCCGCCCTTGGCGTGGTTGTGCACCTCCAAGCGCGCCGGGTCCAGGTAGCTCTGCAGCGCCTGGCCCCAGCCGGCCTGCGGCGCGCGCTCGGGGCCGTATGCGGCCGCAGTGGAGTCACCGGCAATGAAGACCCGCACGGGCGCCGCCTGCGCGGTGGTGCACGACAGCAGCAACAACAAAGGCAACAGGGTGCGCATGTCCGGTCTCCGGTAGTGCCGGCCGCTGCCCGGCAACCTCATGAACGGCGGAAGCATTGCCAGGACGCCGGCCAGCGGCCGGCACTACCGCGGATCACGCGTCAGCGCGCCAGCCAGCCACCATCGACCGGCAGCACGGCGCCGTTGATGTAATCCGACGCCGACGAGGCCAGGAACACCGCCGCACCGGCCAGGTCATCCGGCGTGCCCCAGCGACCAGCCGGGATGCGCTCCAGGATCGCCTTGTTGCGCGCTTCGTCGGCGCGCAGCTGGGCGGTGTTGTCGGTGGCCATGTAGCCCGGGGCGATGGCATTGATGTTGATGCCCTTGCCCGCCCACTCGTTGGCCAGCAGCCGGGTGATGCCGGCGATGCCGCTCTTGCTGGCGGTGTACGACGGCACGCGGATACCGCCCTGGAAGGACAGCATCGAAGCGATGTTGATGATCTTGCCGTGGCCCTGTTCGATGAAGTGGCGGCCGGCGGCCTGCGAAATGAAGAACGCGGACTTGAGATTGACGTTCATCACGTCGTCCCAGTCCTGCTCGCTGAAGTCCACCGCATCGGCGCGGCGGATCAGGCCGGCGTTGTTGACCAGGATGTCCAACCCGCCCAGGCCTTCGATGGTCTCGCGGACCACGCGCGCCACCGGCTCGATGCTGATCAGGTTGGCTTCGATGGCCAGGCAGCGGCGGCCCAGCGCGGTGATCTTTTCGATGGTATCGGTGGGCGGGGCGATGCCGGCCACGGCGACGTCGGCACCAGCGGCGGCCAGTGCCACGGCGATGCCCTGGCCCAGACCGGTATTGCCACCGGTTACCAGAGCGACCTTGCCTTCCAGGCTGAAGGGATTAGCCATTGCGTATGCGTTCCTTGATAGAGACGAGCGGTGTCGACGGCCGGCACACGGTGCGCGGCGGCCAGGCGGGCTTACTTGAGCTGGCAGATGTCCAGCACGTGCATGTCGGTGTAGTCCAGGTTCTCGCCACCCATCGCCCAGATGAAGGCGTAGTTGCTGGTGCCGGCGCCCATGTGGATCGACCACGGCGGCGACACGACCGCTTCGTTGTTCTGGATCACGATGTGACGCTGCGCGGCCGGCTCGCCCATGAAGTGGTAGACGCGGTCGCTGTCACCCAGGTCGAAGTAGAAGTAGACCTCGCTGCGACGGTCGTGCAGGTGCGGCGGCATGGTGTTCCACACGCTGCCCGGCTTGAGCACGGTCAGGCCCAGCAGCAGCTGCGAGGACTGGCAGGTGGCCGGCACGATGTACTGGTAGATGGTGCGCTCGTTGCTGGTTTCCAGCGCGCCGCGGTCCAGTGCAACGGCGTCCTTGATGGACAGCTGCCTGGTTTCGAAGCGGGCATGGGCCGGGGTCGAGGCCAGATAGAACTGGGCGGGGTTGGCGGCGTCCTGCGAGGCGAACACGACCTCCTTGCTGCCCATGGCCACGTACAGACCGTCCTTCGGACCCAGCGTGTAGCCGGTGCCATCCACGGTGACCGTACCGGTGCCGCTGCCGACGTTGATCACGCCCAGTTCCCGGCGCTCCAGGAACGGGTGGCCTGCGGCCGAAGCGGGTTCGGTCTGGGTGGGCAGCGCAAGCGGTGCGTCCACCGGGGCGGCGCCACCAATCACGAAGCGCTCGTAGTGGGTGTACTTGAGGGTCACGGCACCGGCGTTGAACAGGCCATCGAGCAGGTACAGGTCACGCAGCTGGTCGTTGCTGGCACCGTGGATGGCATCGGGATGGGTGGCGTAATGGGTCTTGCTGTACATGGCGTCTCCAGAGCGGGGGGCGGGCCGACGGGTCGGCCCCGGCGCGGTTCACGGTCGATTCTAGCCAGACAGGAAACCGGTGTCATTTTGCGTCGCACGATGCCGGGATGGCCCGGGCATGGCGGGGTGGATCGGGTGGATGGGGCAGGGGCGTGTCACGACCAGAGGTCGTGACCTGCAGGATTGATCCTTGGGGATCAATCCTCCGGCGGCTGGCAGGAATCGCGGACGATCAGGTGCGGCCGCACGCTGGCAATGGGCAGCGCGGCCTGGCCTTCGGGCTGGATCAGCATCGCCGCGGCGGTGCGTCCGGTATCGCGCGTGTGCCGGCGCACCGAGGTCAGCGAGGGCCACAGGCGCGAGGCAAGCGGGCTGTCGTCATAGCCGACAATGGACAGCTGGCGCGGAATGTTGATGCCCGCGCGCAGCGCCACCTTGTAGATACCGGCGGCCATTTCATCGTTGCCGGTGAAGATGGCGGTCGGGCGGCGCTTGCCCAGCAGCAGTTTCTCGGCAGCGGCGACACCGGATTCGAAGGTGTAGCCGGCCTCGATGATGCGGTCCTTCGGCAGCTCGATACCGCGTTGCGACAGTGCGTCGATGAAGCCGGCGGTACGTTCATGGGCCGAACGGTAGGCGCTGGGACCGGTCACCAGGGCAATGTCACGGTGGCCGAGCGAGAGCAGGTAGTCGGCGGCTTCGGCCGCACCATCGCGGTCATGGGTGACCACCATCTGCGAGCTTTCGTCCAGCGGCAGCGCTGCCACGCGGGTAAACCGGCAGCCGATCTCATCGAGCATGTCCGCCAGCGCCTGGTCTTCCGAGGCACGCGGCACCAGGATCACGCCGTGCAGCTTCTGCTGCTGCACGAAGCGACGCACGCCTTCGATGTAGCCGGGGCTGCGGCTGTCACAGGGATGCACCACCAGCTCGAAACTGGATCCACGCAATGCATCCAGCGCGCCGTACTGCATGTCCACGATGTACTGCGCGGTGGGGTTGTCGTAGACCATGCCGATCAGGAAGGAGCGGCGGAACGCCAGCCCGCGGGCCAGTGGATCGGGCGTATAGCCCACTTCACGCATCAACGCTTCCACCTTGTCGCGCGTGTCCTTGCGCACCAGTGGCGAGTTGTTGATGATTCTTGAAACCGTTTTCTTGGATACACCCGACAGTCGCGCGATGTCGTTGATGGTGGCTGCCTTGCCCTTCGCCAATGCCGGCGTAGCGGCATCGTTCTTGTTGCGCACTGACATGTTTTGAACCCGGTAAGTCTGGGGATTCCGGCTCCGCGCTCAGTCCAGCGCGCGGTAGCGGAAGTTGCGGAAGGTTACCGCACCGTCGCCGGCCGCATACAGCGCCGGCTTCAACGCCAGGAACCTGCCCGCGACATTGTGATGGTAACCGGACACTTCCATCTGAACCGGATACTTCTGCCAAGTGTGCCCGTCGGTGCTGGAGTGGAAGGTGACGATGTGGCGGTTGTTGGTCACCCGCAACCACAGCCGGCCGCCGCGGCCCGGGGCCGGTCGGGCAGGGCGCTCCTCGCCGTAGCGATGCATGATGAACGACTCGCCGTTGCTGCCCACGCCCGCGTACAGCCGGTCGCTGTAGAACAGCAGCGCGCCGCCCACGGCACCGGGGGCGATCTCCATCTCCACCTCGAACTGATAGGCCCGGTCGCCGGCGATGGTGGTCAGCGGCGAGGCGTCGCGCGGCGTGCTGCCCTTGCCCTGCAGGACAAGGCCGTTGCCACTGAAACCCAGCCGGCGGTACTCATCCTGCGCCGGGTTGAAGAACGCCCACTGCGGGCCAAGCGTGCTGCCGCGGAAATCATCCGACAGCGCCATGCCATGCGGCGACAGCGCCTGTCCGGCCGGCTTGCGCAGTGGCTGACCAAGGTCTCCGCCCGTGGCCCGGAACCAGCCGTCAGCGGTCCATTCGATCGGTTCGAGCAGGGCCTGCCGACCCAGCGTCCAGAAGCCGTTCTCGTACCCGTGGTACATCATCCACCAGCGTCCATCGGTCCCTTCGATCACCGTCGCGTGGCCGCGTGACCACCAGGGCTCGGCCGCCGACTGCGTGCGCGTAATCGGGTTGTTGGGCGCGTTCTCCCATGGTCCGTGGATCGAACGCGAGCGCGCGGTGATCACCATGTGCCCGGTCGGCGGACCGGCGGTGCCGCCCACTGCCGTGGTCATGTAGTACCAGCCGTCGCGGACGTGGATCTTCGGGCCTTCCTGCGCGTAGGCCTCAACGTCCCAGTCCTGCGGGTAGCGCCAGCCGTCATAGACGTGTTTCGGCGTGCCGACCACGCTCAACCCGTCGTCGGCCAGCTGCACGTAATCACCGCCACTGAGGAACAGGTAGCGCTTGCCGTCTTCACCCACTGCATGGCCGGGATCGATGTAGCCACCCAGGCCGATGTCGATCGGCGCGCTCCACGGGCCCTTGATGTCATCGGCCCAGACCACGAAGTTGCTGCGGCGCTCGCCGGTGCGGGCCGGGAAGTAGATGAAGTAGCGCCCCCGATGCTTGACGATGTCCGGCGCCCAGATCGCCCCCACGTTGCGAGTGACCGCATGTCCCAGCGGCTGCCAGTTCACCAGGTCGCGCGAGTGCCAGATCGGGAGGCCGGGGTAGGCGTCGAACGACGACAGCGTGAGGTAGTAATCGTCCCCGTCCTTGAGCACCGAGGGATCCGGATGGTCACCGGCCAGCACCGGATTGAGGAACGTGCCATCGCCCCGGTCCGCCTGGCGCTGGTGTTCCAGCCCCCGCGCCCACTGCGCCGGCGCGCGCGCGGGCTCCGCCGCGGGTGCAGGCCGTGCCGGCAGCAACAGCACAAGCAGAGTGATGGTGGCGGCGATACACAGTGCACGCATGGCAGTCTCCTCGTGGCTCAGCCGCGCAGCGCGGCGGGCAGCCACAACGACAGTGAGGGGAAGAAGGCCACGACCAGCAGCACGGCGAGCGCGGCGAACCAGAACGGCCAGATCGTGCGCATGCTCTGGCCCACGCTGATCTTGCCGATGGCCGTGCCGATGAACAGCACCGAGCCCACCGGGGGCGTGACCAGACCCAGGCCACCGGTGAGCACCAGCACCAGGCCGAAGTGGATCGGATCGATGCCGTAGGCGCGCGCCACCGGCAGGAAGATCGGCGTGCAGATCAGGATCATCGGCGCCAGGTCCATGAAGGTGCCCAGCAGCAGCAGCATCACCACGATCATCAGCAGCACCATGAACTGGCTGTGCGCGAACGACTGCAGGAACTCGACGGCGGCTGCGGGCACCTGCAGGTAGGCCAGCAGCCAGCCAAACACGGCAGCGGTGGCGATCACGAACAGGATCACGCCCGTGCTGCGCGCAGCGTGGATGACGGTGTCGAAGAACTCGCGCCAGCGCAGTTGCCGGTACAGCACGGTGGTCACCAGCAAGGCGTAGACCACGGCGATGGCTGCGCTTTCCACTGCGGTGAAGATGCCGGCACGGATACCGATGAAGATCAGCGCGACCAGGCCCAGGCCGGGCAGGGCGGAGACGATGCGCAGGGCCACGGCACGCCAGCCGGGAAAGACCTCCACGCCATAGCCGCGGCGACGTGCGACCGCATAGCCGGTGACCATCAGCGCCAGCGTCATCAGCAGCGCAGGGACAATGCCGGCGGCGAACAGGTCGGCGATGGACAGGCCCCCGCCGGCGGCAGCGGAGAACAGGATCAGGTTGTGCGACGGAGGCACCAGCAGCGCCACCAGCGCGGCGGTGATGCTGACGTTGACGGCGAAATCGCGGTCGTAGCCGCGCTTGACCATCTGCGGGATCATCGTGCCGCCGACCGCCGAAACGTCGGCGATGGCCGAGCCGGACACGCCGCCGAAGAACAGCGAGGACAGGATCGAGACCTGGCCGAGGCCACCGCGCAAGCGCCCCACCAGCGACGAGGCCAGGGCGATCAGGCGCTCGGAGATGCCGCCGCGCATCATGATCTCGCCCGCGAAGATGAACAACGGAATGGCGATCAGCGAGGCCGAGCCGGTACCGGCCGAGATCTGCTGCACCAGCACGATGCTGGGGATATCCAGGTAGAGCAGGGTGGCCAGCGCGGCAGCGGCCAGCGCGTAGGCCACCGGCACGCCGAGCAGCAGCAGCACGGCAAACACGGAGAACAGGATGGTGATACCCATGGATCAACGATCTCCTTCAGCGTCTTCGGCGCCGGTGGCGCGGGCCTGCAGCGCGTTCCACGCACGGTTCAGCGCGAACAGCAGCATCAGCCCGCCGCCCACCGCCAGTGGCAGGTAGTTGATGCTCTGCGGCAGATCGGCGCCGGCGGTCTTGATGTCCAGGCCGTCGAGCAGCAGATCACCCGACCAGAAGGCGATGAAGCCTCCCAGCACCGCCACCACCAGCTGCACCAGCACGTCCACCGCACGGCGCAGGCCGGGGCCCAGGCAGGCATGCAGCAGGAAGAAGCCGAAGTGGCGGTTGGTGTGCACACCGCAGGCGGCGCCCAGGCTCATCGCCGTGGCCAGCAGCAGCAGCGTGACCGGCTCGGTCCAGCTGGGCGAATCGTTGATCACGTAGCGCGCGAACACCTGCCAGCCCTGCACCACCACCAGCCCCAGCAGGGCAGCAACGGCGCCGTAGATGGCGATGTCGGCGATGCGGTCCAGCAGGCGCTGGCCAGGCCCGGTGGCGGGCGTCGTCGTCTCGATCATGGCAGTGTCCTCAGGCGGCGCGGATGCGGTCGACCAGCGCGGCAATCTCCGGCTGCTGCAGGTACTGCTGCAGCAGCGGCTGGGCGGCGGTGCGGAAGGCGGGCATGTCCACCTCGTTGGCTTTCACCCCATAGGCCAGGACGGCGCGGCGTGCGGCGTCCTCCGACGCATCCCACTGCTCGCGCATCACCTTCACCGACGCGCGCGCGGTCTGCAGCAGCAGCTGGCGGTCGTCAGGCGACAGGCGTTCGAAACTGGCGCGCGACATCAGCAACACATCCGGCGCGTACGAATGGTCGCTCTGCGACCAGTAGTGCGCCGCTTCGAAGTGGCGGCTGGAATGGAAGCTGCGCATGTTGTTCTCGGCGCCGTCGATCATGTGGGTTTCCATCCCGGAGAACGTGTCGCCCAGCGACATCGGCGTCGGATTGGCGCCGAGCAGGCGCATCAGCTGGATGAAGATGTCCGATGAGGCGACGCGCAGCTTCAGGCCGTGCAGGTCCTTGGGCGAAACGATGGGGTGCTTGGTGTTGTAGAAGCAGCGTGCACCGGAATCGTAGATCGCCAGGCCGACCAGGCCGCGGCCCTGGAAGCCGCGCAGCACGGCTTCGGCCACGCCGTCATCCAGCGCGGCACGCTGGTGCGCCACCGACGTGAACACGTAGGGCAGGCACAGCGCCTGGGTCAGCGGAAAGGCATTGTTCAGCGCACCGGCATACACGCGGGTGATATCGATGGCACCGAAGCGCGCCATGTCGATCGCCTCGGATTCGCGGCCCAGCTGGCCGGAGTGGTACTGGCGCAGGCGCAGGCGACCGTTGGTTTCGCGCTGCAGCGTTTCGCCGATCCACTTCACCGCGGTGACGGTAGGGTAGTCGGCCACATGCACGTCGGTGGCGGTCAACAGCGCGCCACCGGCCATATCGCCCCCCGGCCCGCGGCCACAGGCGGCGAGCATCGGGGTGGCCAGGGCAGCAGCGCCACCGGCCAGGAAGTTACGTCGTGTGATCATCTGCGCCCTCCCGCGCGTGTTCACCAGGGCAGCCCCGCGGTCATCCCGCGGGCACGGCCCGGCAGGCAATGTCACCGAAGCCGGCAAAGCGCACCAGCGCCGTTTGTCCTGCCTCGATATCGTGGATGCCGGTGGCATTGCCGGTGGCGATCAGGTCGCCCTTGCGCAGCGGCCGGCCACGCAGGGCCGAACGGGACAGCGCAAAGGCATAGGCCGCGCGCAGGCCACCGGGCAGGCGGGTGGCGCCACCGGTGCCGACCACCTCACCTTCGATCAGTGTCTCGGCACGCAGCGAGTTTTCGTCGCGTGCGGTCCAGTCGACGATCTCCGGGCCCAGCACCAGGCCGTTGTTGTTGCCAAAGTCGGACACCACCACGCGCGGACCAAGTTCGTTGATGGTGGCCAGCGGACTGCTGGCCACTTCCACGCCGATATAGAGGCGCGCAGGCAGCGCTTCGGCCTGTTCCGGGGACCAGTCCAGCTGTCCGGCCGGCGCGTCCTCCAACAGCTCCAGCACGTACTCTGCTTCGACTGCGCCGAAGCCCCCGACGAAGACCGGGATGTCGGTTGTTCCACCGGTATCATTCCAGAGCTGACGTTTGAAGATCGGCCCCAGCAGGCGCTCATCGCCGGAGCCGTCGCGGCGCTCGGCAGCGATGTAACCCACCTTCCAGCCGACCACCGTATCGCTCCACAGGCCAATGGCCTGGTCCTGCACGTGGTAGGCAGCCACCAGATCGACGGGGATCTCTCCGGGGAACGCGGGCAGGGCCTTGCCTGCGCGGCGTGCATCGGTGAAGGCGCGGGCGATGGCGGCTGCACCGTCCGGCGCCGGCCTCTGCCCCTGTGTGCCGTGTTCGTTGCTCAAGAACGGTCTCCCTCTGCGTTGTTGCACTGCCCATCGACAGCGTCTGCAGGAGGTGTATATGGTAAACCGGTGTCATCACGCAAGCCGCAGCGCATCACACCCGCTTCCGGGGCGCCTGCGGCACGCTGCCCACCCTTCGCTGGAGCCCGGTCCGCCATGCGTCTGCCCCCTCTTGTGCTGTTCCTGTGCGTTCTGTTGACGCTTGCCCCGGCACGTGCCAGCGACGTCCCGCTGCGCGACGGCCAGCGGCTTGCCGGGGAGGTGGCGGGCGAACGCCTGCCGCTGTGGCCGGACGGCCAGGTACCTGGCCAGAGCGCTCCGGCACGGAAGGCGCGGGTGGTTGAGCGCAGCGCCGATCCGGCCCATCCGGACCGGTTCGTGGACGGGATCGATGCGCCATACATGATCGTGCACGCGCCGCCACGTCCGAACGGGCAGGCGGTGCTGGTCATTCCGGGCGGCGGCTACCAGCGGGTGGTAATCGACAAGGAGGGCAGCGCGCTGGTGCCGGACTGGGTGCAGCGGGCAGGCTTCACCCTGTTCGTGCTTCGCTACCGCCTGCCGCAGCCGGGCAGGGACCGCCAGGCGGCGCTGGCCGATGCCCAGCGTGCGCTGCGGGTCGTGCGCGACCAGGCCGCGCGCCGCGGCCTGGAGGCGGACAATGTGGCGGTCATGGGCTTTTCCGCCGGCGGCCACGTGGCTGCGCGGCTGGCCACCGGCTTCGATGCGCAGGTCTATCCCGCACGCGATGCGATCGATCAGCTGAGCGCGCGCCCGGCACGGGCGGTGCTGGTCTACCCGGTCATCGACATGGGCGCGCATGCGCACAGTGGTTCGCGCGGGCGATTGCTGGGCGAGCGCCCTGACCCCGCATTGGCGACCCAGTACTCGGTGCAGGAGCACGTGCGTGCGGACATGCCGCCGACGATGCTGATCCATGCCAACGACGATCGCGTGGTCAGCGTGCACAACAGCGAGGTGATGGCGCAGGCGCTGGCCAGGGCGGGTGTCGAGCACGAACTGCATGTGTTCGCCCATGGTGGCCACGGCTTCGGCATGCGCCTGCAGCCCGGCTCCACCCTGGCGCAGTGGCCAGCGCTGGCGCAGGCATGGCTGACAGCAGGAAAGGATGCGGAGGGCAGCCGATGACGGGAGCACCCGACGATCTGCAGCGCCGCCGTTTCCTGCGCGACAGCGCGCGCTGGGCGTTGGCCACGGCCACGCTGGCGACGTTGCCGGCAGCGGCGATGCCCGCTGCACGCGACGAACGCCTGCCGATCGTCCGCGTGCGCGGGGGGCGTCTGCGCGGCCAGCATGAACAAGGCGTGCTGGTATTCCGCGGCGTGCGCTACGGCGCCGATACCGGCACCCATCGCTTCCAGCCACCACGCCGGGAAGCGGCATGGAACGGGATCGCCGATGCACTGGACTATGGCGCGGCCGCACCGCAGGGCGGCGCGGAAGGCCCCGGCAGCGAAGACTGCCTGTTCCTCAACGTCTGGACCCCCGCACTGGGGGATGGCGGCCGCCGCCCGGTGCTGGTCTACATACACGGGGGTGGGTTCAACAACGGCTCCGGCAGCGATCCGCTGTACGACGGCAGTGCGCTGTGCCGCCGCGGCGATGTGGTGGTGGTGACCCTCAATCATCGGCTGAACACCTTCGGTTACCTGTACCTGGGCGCACTTGGCGACGCACGCTACGCCGCGTCGGGGAATGTCGGCCAGCTCGACCTGGTACAGGCGCTGCAGTGGGTGCGCGAGCACGCGGCGATCTTCGGCGGTGACGCTGGAAACATCACCGTGTTCGGCCAGTCCGGGGGCGGCGCCAAGATCGCCACGCTGATGGCGATGCCGGCGGCACGCGGCCTGTTCCAGCGCGCGTGGACGATGAGCGGGCAGCAGGTCACCGCGGCCGGCCCGCGTGCCGCCGCGCAGCGCGCTGCCATCGCAATGGAGGCAGTGGGTGCAAAGGACCTGTCCGCCCTGCTGCGGCTCCCGGCCACGGATCTGCTTGCAGCCACCCGTGCCCGCGATCCATCGCGGGTGGAAAGCACGTCGCTGTACTTCGGGCCGGTACTGGACGAAGTCTCCCTTCCGGTGCATCCGTTCTGGCCGCAGGCGCCGCGGCAGTCGGCCAGCATTCCGATGGTCATCGGCAATACGCGCGACGAGACCCGTGCCTTCCTCGGCAACGATCCGGCCAACTTCACCTTGACCTGGGAGACGCTGCCGGCACAGCTGCAACGCCAGCAGTTCGTGGATCTGCTGCCGCAGACGGTGATCGCCGAGTACCGGCGCCTGTACCCGCATTACACGCCTTCGGAGGTGTTCTTCGCGGCCACTACCGCAGGACGTTCCTGGCGCGGCGCAGTGGAGGAGCTGGAAGCGCGTGCGCGTCAGCCCAGCGGGGCCGCGCCCACCTGGGCCTACCAGCTGGACTGGGGCTCACCGGTGGAGCAAGGCCGGCTGCGCGCCTTCCACACGCTGGACATCCCGCTGGTGTTCGACAACGCCGGCCTGCCCGGCGCACGCACCGGTGGCGGCGCGGACGCGCATACGCTGGCGGCGACAATGAGCGACGCACTGATCGCCTTCGCGCGCAACGGCGACCCCAATCATCGCGGAATGCCGCAATGGCCCCCCTACGCGCTGCCCCGGCGGCAGACCATGCTGTTCGATCGCCAGAGCGGCGTGGTGGACGATCCTCGTGCCGGCGAACGTGCGCTGTATGCAAAAGTACCGTTCGTGCAGCGCGGCACGCAGTGATGACACCGCGGTGCAAACATTCTGTTAACCCCTCTCGGCTAGAGTCGGGGCATGGGAACGATGTCCTTGCCACCGTCATTCACCGGCCGGGAGCGGCTGTTCGCTGCGATCGATGCCGCGGTGATGCTGGGCACGCCGGAGGCCATCACCGGTGCGCTGCAGCAGGTGCTGCGCGAGGCCATCGTCGATCCGTCCATCCAGCTGCCCCCCTGCGTGCGGCGCCCGGTCGAAGGGCATTACGCACGCCGTGAACTGCACCGCAGCCCGACCCTGGGCTACAGCGTCATCGCCATGTGCTGGGGCCCAGGCCAGGGCACGCCGCTGCACGACCACGATGCGATGTGGTGCGTGGAAGGCGTCTGGCAGGGCGAACTGATCGTCACTCCCTATGCGCTGATTGAACAGGATGGCGAACGTCATCGCTTTGCCGCCCAGCCCACGCTGTACGGCCACTGCGGTAGTGCCGGCAGCCTGATTCCGCCGCACGAGTACCACACGCTGTGCAACGCCAGCGACGCGGACGTGGCCGTGTCGCTGCATGTCTACGAGGGCGTGATGGAACGCAGCGCGGTGTTCGAGCCATTGGATGATGGCTGGTACCAGCGCCGGATGAAACGGCTGGAGACCGAGGCGTCCTGACCCACGCCGGATCACGCCCGGCGTAATGCAGGCATCATCGCGGCACGCCGACCACGTTGTTGAGCCGGGTCACTTCCTCGCCACCGTCGGCCAGCGCCACGCGCACGCGCAGGCCGCTGCGGTCACCGGCCGGCAACGGCAGCCAGACCTGCACGGTCTTCGGCTGCAGGTCACTGGGTGCCCCCAGTGCCGGCACGTCCGTGCGGGCGATCTCGCGACCGCGCGCGTCTTCCAGCATTGCTACGGCCACGCCGGTGCCGACATGGCCCAGGCTGTGCACGGTCACCTGCAGCTGGCTGCCGTCGATGCGTACGTCGCCGCGACCCACGCCCAGGTCCGGCCGTGTTTCCACCGGTGTTCCCTCGGACACGCGTTCGAACTCGAACACCTCGGTACGCCCGGGACGGAACTGCAGCGCCACCGAAGCGCTGGTTTCCAGCTGTACGCGGCGTTCGGCGGGCGTGCCGTCGATGTGGCCATCGCCATCGGCATCCACGCCGCTGCGTATCCGCCAGGTCCCGCTGGCCACGTTCCAGCCGGTCATGTCGGCGCCGATGGTGCGCGTGCCCAGGTTGTAGCTGGTAACGGTGAAACGTTCACGCGACGGCGCATGCACCAGCAGGGCGACCTGTTCGGCCGCTCCATCGCGGTCGAAGCGCCAGCTGACGGTGTGGCCGGGCCAACTCTGGTTGCGCTTCAGCGCGATCCCACCCAGGCGTGCGCGCTGGAGGAATTCACTGGGCGCTTCCACGCGGTCGGACCACCAGTGGCCCTCGGTGTTCATGTACGCGCGCTGCACTTTCGCCTGCAGGCCGTCGGCATGCAGGGCGGCGATGTATGACCTGTCGCCGCTGGCCTGCCAGGCCATCAGGCTGGCGAAGCCGGTTTTTCCCGCGTCGGCCTCGGCGCGCAGCAGCGGATACCAGTCCTGTTGCCGGCCCAGTACGTCCACGACGTTCTCGCCCAGGTTGGCCAGTGCGCCCGGACCGCCACGGGCCACGCGGTAGTCCAGTGCCTGCAGGTACTTCGCATCGCCGCTCCAGCGCCACGCCGCCCAGAAGGTGTGCATCGTGTCGCCACTGCCGGAGCCGTTGTTCAACTCGCCGCCGCGGGTGGCACCGCTGGCCCAGTTGATCTCGTTGGGCAGGGTGAAGCGTCCCTTGTCGTCCTTGCCTGCGTGGGCCAGATAGCCATCGGCCAGGCCGATCACCAGCCCGCGGCCGGTGGGATCGGCGTTGTACTGGCCCAGCAGGAACGCCGGGTGCAGCACCGGGAAAGAATACGGCTTCTGCCACTGCCAGTTCGGTTCGCGGTAGACCTTGTTGCCACCGAACCAGTTGCTGGAGAACAGCAGGTGGCCCTGCGGGTTGCGCAGGATGATGCGCTCGTCGAAGGCCTTCACCGTTTCCATCAGGCGTTCCAGCGTCAGCGGATCGCCCCAGTTGAGGTAGAGCATGGCGCTGTTGGTGTTGATGCCTTCCTCATAGGAATGCAGCTCGTCGGTCTCGATGGTACTCAAGCCGTTGCTGAACATGCCGTTGCGGTACACCGCGTCGGACAGCGCGGTCAGCGAGGCGTTCAATCGATCCGGCTGCACGCCCATCAGGGCCAGCCCCGGCCACTGCTGGGTCAGGTCGGAATCGTCCGAAATGCCACCACCGAAGTCACCGTAGGCCACCTGCCGTTCGTCGATCCACCAGTCGACGAACTGCCGCACCTGCGCCAGGTCCTGCACCTGGTTGAATGCCCACGCCGGCACGCCCCTGGGCACGGCAGGCGCCGTGTAGGGCGGGCGGCCCTGGCTGTTGTAGCTGATGTAGTTCCAGTACAGGCGGCCGAGTTCATGGTCCGGATCCACCCGCAGCAGGTCGCTCAGGTCCGCGTACACGCGCGCGTACAGGCGCTGGCGCTTGGACGTGGTGTGCTCTTCCACCAGGAAGCCCCAGTTGTCGCGGACCTGGTTGAAGCGGTCGGCCACGTGCTCCTTCAGCGCGTCGGCACGCGGCTTGAACACCAGCCGGACCTGCGCACCGTCGAGGGCATC
Source organism: Stenotrophomonas sp. YJH_SMC_27 (assembly GCF_059369815.1). NCBI lineage: Bacteria > Pseudomonadati > Pseudomonadota > Gammaproteobacteria > Lysobacterales > Lysobacteraceae > Stenotrophomonas > Stenotrophomonas sp. YJH_SMC_27. The sequence goes on from NZ_JCAFTA010000003.1 coordinate 299,827, forward strand.
GGCATCGAAGCCTGGTGCGGCCGAGGCGATGCTCAGCCACAGGCTGTCCGGGGTGAGGATGCGATCGCGCAGGTCCAGCCACAGCGTGCGCGCCTGCCGTGGCGGCACCGACACCGATACATCGATCATGTCGCGCGCCGGCCAGATCGGATCCTTGATGCGGATGTTCAGCGGGATCAGTCCATCGTGGGTGGGCGGCAGGTCCAGCGCGGGAAGGTCGATGGCCACGCCGTCCAGGCCGTCGTGCATGTTCTCCCAGCTGTAGGCCCAGCTGCGGATCAGCGGCTGGTTGGCCGGCGCGTCACCCACCCCGGAAGGAATCAGCACGTGCACGATCGGCTGCGGATGTGCGGGCAGGGTGCCGGCATCCCGGCGGCGGGAACCAGCGCCCTTCGGCAGCGCCATCACCGTGCTGCGTTCGGCGGCCGGGAAACGTCCGTCGATGTAGCGGCGCAATGCGTCCAGGTTGGTGTAGTCGGGCAGCGCCCGGCTGTCGATGATGTAGGTCTGCTTCACCGTGCCTTCCGGCTCGGTGCCCTTGCTCACGTGGTAGGCCCAGATTTCCTGGATCGGTGTTTCCTGCTCGACGTTGCTGAAACGCAGCACGCCGCCGCGCTGCGCGGCAATGTCGTCGACGCTGCGCACCACGCCGCGCGGGCGCGTGACCAGCACGTCGGTGGCATGTCCGGCGTCGGGCCCGTGGGAAAGGGTGCCGAAGGCCGCACCACGGATCTCCACCCGGTTCACCGTTTCGGTGGCCGGCAGGGTCAGGTCCAGGTGCTGGCCGCCTTCCACATAGGTGTTCCAGTCCGGAAGCTGGAAGTAGTCATTGCGGCCGGGCAGGCGCGAGCGGTTGTACACGCCCGGCCAGGTGGTTTCGGCGATGCCATCGGTGGCCTTCCACATCCACGCCTTCAGGTCGCGGGTGTCGGCGAATTCGATCTTGCGGATGCGGGTGCCGCCGGCCGCCAACGCTGGGGGTGCAGCCCCTTCCCAGCCGAAGCGGTGGCGCCAGGCGCGCGTGCCATCGCCGATCGCCACGGCGCTGGCTGGCTCGCGGCCGCGCGCCAGCGTTGCCACCGCCGGCGCATCCAGCATGCGGTCGTAGACCCGGATGTGCTGGAGATCGCTCCCACGCAGGAAGTTGTAGCGACTCTGCACCTGGTACGGTGCCATTACCCGCCCGGCAAGGCCGAGCTGGTCCAGCGCGGCATCGTAATTGCCGGTGGCCTGCGCGCGCGCCACTTCGCGGCCATCGATGAACAGGCGCACGCCGTGGTCCTCATCCCAGGCGAAGGCCAGGTGCAACCACTGGTCGGGACGCGGCAGTGCATCCATGCGGAACGACACGCGTGTGCGTGCCAGGTTGGCATCGGTGACGAAGGCATCGAAGCCGTGCCCGTTCCAGTCGATGCGCAGCCAGGCCATGTCCCAGCTGCTGTGGTCGGCGTAGCCGACGCGGAAGATCACGAACGGCGCTTCACCCACCGCGTAGCGTGAACGCCAGTCGAAGGCCAGCGTGCCGCGCTGGGCCAGGATGTTGCCCGGCGCGTCCCAGGCAAGCACGCCGTCGTCTTCCCATTGGATGGCCTTGCCATGCTGGCCGTCGTCGACCACCGCGACCTTGTCGCGAAAGTTCGCTACGGCCTCACCGTGAGCGGTCACGGCCTGCAGGCCGTGATTGGCATCCACATGGAAGAGCAGGGTGGGGACATCGGCGGCGGCCGTCGCGGGGCCTGCAGCCAGGGCCACTGCCAGCAGCAGGCAGCGGGACACGGTCGTGCGGTGCGGCATGGAGACATTTCCTTTCAACGGGCGACGGCCGGCGGCGGGCCGCCGGACCGTAGCAAGGCCACGCCGCAGCGGCACCTTGCGGCGCAGCAGCGGTCATGGCGAACCGCGGCGCGTATCGGTACGCGCCGCCGGCGTTGCTCAGAACTTGTAGCGCACGCCCAGCAGGAACTGGCGGCCGGTTTCGGTGTACTGGAGTGGCAGGCGGCCGGTGGCGGGCGAGTACACCCATTCATCCGAGGCTTCGTTGGTCAGGTTGATGCCTTCCAGGCTCAGTTCCAGCTGGTCGCTGATCTTGTAGCGGATGGACGCATCAATGACCGTGGTGCCGGTCATGCCGTGGTAGCCGTCCAGGTTGAAGCCGGTTTCCTGACCGGGCACCTGGGTGAGGTAGTCATCGCGGTTGGTGGCGGAGACGCGGCCAGCGAAGGTCTCGCCTTCGTAGAACAGCGTTGCGTTCCATGACGATTTGGACAGGCCCAGCAGATCGTTCTTCATCACCGGCTGGCCAGCCGAGTTGATGTACTGGATCTTCGATTCGACCCAGGTGTAGTTCAGCTGCACGCCCAGGTTCGACCACTTGCCCGGCAGGAAAGTGAAGGGCTGGGTGTAGTTCGCCTCGGCGCCGTACAGCTCACCGCCGGGGGTATTGACTGGCCGGGTGAAGGTGAAGTCGTCGGTGGGCGAGGCGCCGGTACCGGTCAGCAGTTCGGCAGGCAGGCCGCTGTCGGTGTACGGGCGGTTCTCGCGCAGGGTCTGGACCGAGGTCTCGATGTCCTTGTAGAACAGGCCCAGGCCCGCCATCGCGCCTTCGGCGAAGTACCACTCGAAGCCCAGGTCGACATTGGTGGCGCGCGTCGGGTCCAGGTTGGGATTGCCGCTGGAGATGGTGCGCGCACCACCGGCCACGGCCACGGTTGCACCTGGCGTCAGGCTGCCCAGGCCCGGGCGGGTCATGACCTTGGCCGCACCCAGGCGGATCAGGAAATCGGGCGTGACCTCGGCCACCAGGTTGAACGAGGGCAGGGTGTCATCGTAGGTGCGGGTGGCGGTGGTGGAGGTGGTACCACTGGCCAGCGTCGACAGCCCGGTGGAGGTCTGCCTGGTGCGCACGTAGCGCACGCCGAAGTTGCCCGACAGCGGCAGCGAGCCGATTTCGGTGCTGAACTCGCCCATCAGGTAGGCACCACGGTCCTTCTCTTCCACGCTGCGCACGTTGTTGGCGCGCGGCGCGACGGCATAGATGCCGCTGTTGCTGTAGATGTCGAACTGGTCGGCGATTGCATCCAGGTTCGGCACCACCCAGTTGGATGGATTGCCATTGATGCCCTTCAGGCCGGCCTGGTTGATCATGTCCACGGGCACGATCCTGCTGCCGCTGGCGAAGGTCGGCACGGCCAGTTCGCTGGCACGGCGCAGTTCGGTGGTCTTGAACGTGTAGTCCTTGGCAAGCACGCCGCCCTTCAGGCGGAAGCCGGGGCTGATGTTCCAGTTGAAGTCGATCTGGCCGGTATCGAAGTCGTTGTCCACGTACTGCGGGCGCAGGCGGATTTCCGCCAGTTCCCAACCGTTGGGGTCGGTCGGGTCGATGCCGTAGTTGAGGATCGGGAAGCGGCTGTTGCCACGGTAGTCGTAGCTGTAGCCCTTGACGTCGTACTTGTCCATGATGACGGTGGTCTGCACTGGATTCTCGTGCCTGGAGCGCGAGATGCCCAGCTTGCCGGACACGGTGAAGTCGTCGCCGAAACGGTGCTGGCCGTTCAGGCTGATCTGCTTGAACTCGGTGCTCCACTCGTCGTGGCGGTTCTCGGTACGGATGTCGACGTTGTCGAATTCACCGTACAGCAGCGCGCCGTTGCGGATCTCGCCGTTCCTGACGATGGTACTCGGCTTGCCGACCAGGCGCGGGGTGCTGCTGCTGCCACGGCTGAAGGAAATCGCTTCGATGTACTGCTCGTCGCGGGTGGCATCGATCTTCGAGTACAGCATGTCCAGCGATACTTCACTGGCATCGCTGGGCTTCCACTGCAGCGAGCCGGTCACGCCCAGGCGCTTCTGCTCGTGTTCCATCTGCACGTAGCGCGGGAAGCGCGGGTGGAATACATCAGCGGCGCGTGCGGCGGCGAACGGCGATGACGCAGCGAAGTTGCCATTGCTCGGGCCGTTGGCCCAGCGGCCGGTGTTGGAGCCTTCCTCCAGTGCCTGGCGCTCGGAGTAGGCCACCGACAGGAGGGCGCCGAAGGTACCATCGGCGAAGGTGTTGGAGACCAGCGCGGCCAGCCGCGGGTCGGCCTTTTCGGCCATCTGGTTGTAGCCGGCCTGGCCGCTTGCGGCGAAGGTGAAGCCGTCGTAGTCGAACGGGCGCGCGGTGCGCAGGTCGACAGTGGCACCCAGCGAGCCTTCCTCGACGTCAGCCGAGGCGGTCTTGCGCACCACCAGCTGCGAGAACAGGTCCGAGGCAAACACGTTGAAGTCGAAACCGCGGCCGCGGTTGGTACCACCGCTCTGGTCACCGGCGCCGACGGTGGTCAGCGCTTCCATCCCATTGATGCGCACGCGGGTGAAATCCGGGCCCAGGCCGCGCACCGAGATGTTGCGGCCTTCGCCGGCTTCGCGTGTGATCACCACGCCCGGAATGCGCTGCAGCGATTCAGCCAGATTGAGGTCGGGAAACTTGCCGATGTCTTCGGCGACGATGGCATCGACCACGCCGGCCTCGCCGCGCTTGATGTCCAGCGCCTTTTCGACACTGGCGCGATAGCCTGTGACGTTCACCGTGTCCAGGTCGGTAGCGGTCTGCTGCTGGGCGGCCGCGCTGGTGGACAGGGCGAGTCCCACCCCCAGGGCCAGCAAGGTAACCGGTGTCTTTTTTCCATGGATCCGAGATTGCATGCCTTTCCCCTCTCCCAAAGGTCTGGTATCGCAGCTGCGCGGCGAAATGACACCGCTAGTCAAAACCGACGTTAGCAGCACCACCGGGATCGGGCATCTTGCACCGCAACAGATTTGCAATGTCTCCAAGACGCTTGCAGGACAAAGGTTTCGACATATCGCCCAAGCGCTCTCAAGGCGTCTTCGGTCTAGAATGACACCGCTAGCCAATCGCCACGCCCCTCGCGTGGTCCACTTACACGCCATGCAGTGTCCCATGCTGGTGGCACGCGTGAAGGAGCTGAGATGGGTCGTATCGTGTGTTTTGGAGAGTTGTTGCTGCGCCTGGGTGCCCCCGGCAACGAACTGCTGCTGCAGTCGCCGCAACTCCAGGTCCATGTGGGAGGGGCCGAAGCCAACGTGGGTGTCTCGCTGTCCCGGCTTGGACATCAGGTGGCCATGGTCAGCACCGTGGCCGGCAATGCGCTGGGGGCGCATGTACTGGGTGAACTGCGGCGGCACGGCGTGGATACGCGCGGTGTGCGCGAGGACGCCGAGGGCCGCATGGGCCTGTACTTCCTCACCACCGGCGCGGTACAGCGCGCGAGCGAAGTGGTCTACGACCGCGCGGATTCGGCGTTCGCGCGCAGCACTGCAGCCGACTACGACTGGCCAGCGCTGCTGCAGGACGCGCAGTGGCTGCACGTCTCCGGGGTCAGCCCGGCGTTGGGCCCGCACGTGGCGGCGGCCACGCTGGCGGCGGCGCGCGCGGCAAGACAGGCCGGTGTCCGCGTCTCCTTCGACGGCAATTTCCGGCCCCGCCTCTGGCAGCGCTGGGGAGGCGATGCGCAGGCGGTATTGCGCGAACTGTTCGCGCAGGCCGACATCGTGTTCGCCGACTACCGCGACATGGAGGTCGTACTGGGCACCCGCTTCACCCAGCCGGACCTGATGGAGCGGATCGACGCGGCCGCTGCCGCCGCGTTCGGTGCCTTTCCGCAACTGCAGTGGATGGCCTGCACGCAGCGGCAGGTGCTGAGCGTGGACCACCATGTGCTGGGCGCTGTGTTGCTGGGTTGCGACGGAACCCGCGCACAGGCCCCACTGCGTCATCTGCAGGGCATCGTCGACCGCATCGGTGGCGGTGATGCCTTCGCGGCCGGCATCCTGCATGGCATCCTGTCCGGCCTTGATGCCGACGCCACCGTGCGGTTCGGCCTGGCCGCCGGGGCGCTGAAGCACTCCATCCCCGGCGATTTCAATCCTGTCAGCGAAGCTGACGTGCTGGCCCTGATGGGCGAGGAGCGATTCGATGTCCGCCGCTGATCCGCGCGTACGCGCGGTCCTGAAACTGGCACCGGTGATTCCGGTGTACACCCCCGAAAACGTGAATGACGCGGTCGAAGTGGCCCAGGCCCTGTTCCGCGGCGGCCTGCCGGTGATCGAAGTGACCCTGCGCACGCCGCAGGCGCTGGACGCGATCACGGCCATGGTCGAGGCCGTACCGGACGCGGTGATCGGTGCCGGCACCGTGCTTACCCCGGCACAGATGCAGGCGGCGAAGCAGGCCGGAGCGCGTTTCGCGGTGTCCCCCGGCGCCACGCCGGCACTGTACGCGGCCGCGCGCGATGCCGACCTGCCGTACCTGCCCGGTGCGGCCACGGCCTCGGACCTGATCCTGGGCCTGGAGCACGGCCAAGACACGTTCAAGTTCTTTCCCGCCGTGCAGGCCGGCGGTGCCGCGCTGCTGGCGGCCTGGCACGGTCCATTCGCCGACGTGCGCTTCTGCCCGACCGGTGGCATCAGCGCGCAGACCGCGCCGCAGTTCCTGCACCTGCCCAACGTGCTGTGCGTGGGTGGCTCGTGGTTGACCACGCCGGCACTGCTGCAGACCCGCGACTGGGAGGCCATCGAGCGCCTCGCCCGCGAGGCCTCGGTGCTGGCCAGCTGAACCCGACGCACGGATCTTCAAAGGTTTGATCGTGATCAAAGCGCCGGCCTCGTGCCGGCGTCATTCTGTGGGCAAGCGCACTACGGAGATCCGAACATGAATTCCACCATGAAGGCCGCTGTCGTGCGTGAGTTCGGCAAGCCACTGGTCATCGAGGAAGTCTCGGTACCACGCCCGGGGGCGGGCGAGGTACTGGTCAGGATCGAGGCCTGTGGTGTCTGCCACACCGACCTGCACGCCGCCGAGGGCGACTGGCCGGTCAAACCGAACCCGCCGTTCATCCCCGGTCACGAGGGCGTGGGGCACGTCGTGGCCGTGGGTGGCGGGGTCGGGCACGTCAGGGAAGGCGACAGGGTCGGCATCCCCTGGTTGTACTCGGCGTGTGGCCATTGCGAACACTGCCTGGGGGGCTGGGAAACGCTGTGCGAAACGCAGCGCAACACCGGTTACTCGGTCAACGGCGGCTTCGCCGAGTACGCACTGGCCGATGCCAACTATGTCGGCCTGCTTCCAAAGGACGTGGGCTTCGTGGAGATCGCGCCGGTGCTGTGCGCCGGCGTGACCGTCTACAAGGGCCTGAAGGTCACCGACACCAGGCCCGGTGACTGGGTGGCGATCTCCGGCATCGGTGGCCTGGGCCACATGGCCGTGCAGTACGCCCGCGCAATGGGCCTGAACGTGGCGGCGGTGGACGTGGATGACAACAAGCTGGCGCTGGCGCGGAAGCTCGGCGCGCAGGTCACCGTCAACGCGCGTACCACCGACCCGGCCGCCTTCCTGAAGAAGGAGATCGGTGGCGCACACGGTGCACTGGTCACCGCGGTGTCGCCGAAGGCGTTCGAGCAGGCACTGGGCATGGTCCGCCGCGGCGGCACTGTCTCGCTCAATGGCCTGCCGCCCGGCAACTTCCCGCTGGATATCTTCGGCATGGTGCTCAACGGCATCACCGTGCGCGGCTCGATCGTCGGCACCCGCCTGGACCTGCAGGAATCGCTGCAGTTCGCTGCCGAGGGCAAGGTCGCCGCCACCGTCAGCACCGATCGCCTGGAAAACATCAACGACGTGTTCGCACGCATGCACGCGGGCACCATCGAAGGCCGCGTCGTACTGGACTTCGCCGCCTGACCCTCCGTGCATGGCCGCCGCCGCTCCGTCCCCCTCTCCCACGGACGCGGCGGCCATGCCGATTCATCGCCAGCGGGCACCCGCGCGGCCGTACAATGCGCGCATGCCCGGCGTGCTCAAGATCCTGTTCCTGTCCATCGTTGCCCTGCTCGGCGGTGTTCTTTCACTTGCGCTGGTGAGCAGCGTCGCCAGCTGGCTGCCGCCGCTGCTGGGCATGCCGCCGGACAACAACAGCGCGCAGCTGGGCTGGGACCTGGCCTTCAGCGTGCTCGGTGGCATCGCGGGTATCGCCTTTGCCACCTACTACGCGCCCTGCTGGCCGCGTTCGCACGGCTTCTCGATCTGGTCGCTGATCGCGCTGGGCTGCGGCTACGCGATGTGGACGGCGGGTGCGGATTTCCCGCTCTGGTTCGTCATTTCGCTGCTGGCGTCGCTGCCGCTGCAATTGCTGGCCGGCTGGTGGTTTGGCCGTCGTCCCTCGCGCGATGCAAGGTGATGCCGCCCCTGTAGAGCCGAGCCCGTGCTCGGCTTTCATGCACATTTACACAGGCAGCCGAGCATAGGCTCGGCTCTACAGGTCCATCCGCGGCAGCGTCTGCTTCAACGCATCGATGCCCTGCCACGGATCCGCTTTCAGCCGCTTCGCGCGCGCCAGCGCCTTGGCCATCGAAAACGCATCCGCCGCACCGACGCGTGCCAGTTCCTCCCAGCGCAGCGGTACCGCCACACCGGCACTTTCACGCGCACGCAGCGACCACGAGCACACGCTGGTGGCGCCCCGCGTATTGCGCAGCCAGTCGATGAAGATGACGCCGCCACGCTTGGCCTTGCTCATGGTCGCCACGTAGTGGTCCGGCGCGCGCTCCGCCATCGCCCGGGCAAATGCCTCGCAGAACACCCTGGCCTGTTCCCAGTCGGCCCTGGGCTTCAGCGGCACCACAACGTGCACGCCCTTGCCACCGGACAACCGCACGAAGCTCTTCAGGCCGGCCTCCTGCAGGCGGTCACGGACGTCACGCGCAGCGGCCTTCACCTGTGCCCAGCTGACGCCTTCTCCAGGGTCAAGATCGAACACCAGCCGATCCGGATGCTCGGGGTCGGCGACGGTTGCACCCCAGGGATGCAACTCCAGGGTGTTCATCTGCACCAGCTGCAGCAGGCCCCGTGCGTCGTCGATGTAAACGTAATCCTCGCGCCCGCTCTTCTGCTGCAGCGGCACCGCATGTACCGCATCGCCCAGGCCGGCACCATGGTGCTTCTGGAAGAAGCAGGCCTTGCCGACGCCGTCCGGGCAGCGCAGTAGTGACAGCGGACGCGCGCTGATTTCCGGCAGGATCCAGCGCGCCATGCGCTGGTAGTAGTCGGCCACGGCGCCCTTGGTCAGCTTCTGCTTTGGAAAAACCACCCGCTCCGGATGAGTAATCTGGACCTCGCCTCCAGCTTCGGTATCTGCGATGTTCATTCCAAGGTCCTCCTTCGGCGTGTCGCTGCGCAGCCGCTTGAAACCAGCCTGGCGCAGGTAGGCCGCCGCGTCGGATCACCCTGCGCGGGCGTGTCGTCAGGCGCCGGCGTCTGACCTGCGCCGCCGCCAGGTCGGCGCTCTCGCCGGTACTGCTCCAACGACATGCTCAACCTGCCTTGCGGCGTGCAGCGGTCTTCTTTGCAGCTTTCTTCGCAGCCTTCTTGGCTGCCTTCTTTACCGTGGATTTGGTGGCTGCTTTCCGCGTTGCCGTCTTTTTCGCTGGCGTGCGCTTGTTGGCATCCAGGCTCTTCTGCAGCAGCGCCATGAAATCGACCACATTGGTGCTGGCGTCCTCGCGCGGTGCAGGCTCATCGTCGACCCGCGTGGTACCCCCCTTGGACTTGATGCGCTTGTTCAACACCTGCTGCAGGCGCTCGCGGAATTCATCGTGATACTGCGACGGATCCCAGTCGCCGGCCATCGACTCGATCAGCTGTTCGGCCATCGCCGTTTCCTTGCTGGTGATGCGGTAGTCGGACAGCTTGCCGGTGGGCAGCTTGTACTCCTCCGGATCCACCAGTTCCTGTGGATAGCGCAGGATCATCAGCACCAGTGCGTCCTCATGCGGCATCACCGCGCACAGGTACTCGCGTGTGCGCACGACCACCCGCGCGATACCGACCTTGCCGGTGCTGCGCAGGGTCTCGCGCAGCAGCACATAGCCTTTCTCGGCCTTCTTGCCGGGCACCAGCAAATACGGTTTCTCGTAGTAGCGCGGATCGATCTGCGATGCATCCACGAACGATTCCACTTCTACGGCCTCGTGGCTTTCTGGTGCCGCCGAACGGATATCGCCTTCCTCCAGCACGACATAGCTGCCCTTGTCGTACTCGTAGGCCTTGACGATGTCCTTCCAGGGAACTTCCTCGCCCGTATCGGCGTTGACCCGCTCAAAGCGGATCGGCTTGCGATCGCGGGAGTCGAGCATGCGGAACTGCAGATCGACCTTGCGCTCTCCGGACATCAGTGACACCGGCACATTGAGCAGGCCGAACGAGAGCGTGCCAGTCCAGATCGGGCGGGCCATGGGCGTACCTTTGGCGGGGCAGGGTGCCCAGCGTGGGCCGGAGGGCGTAAACCAACCGTGTCCGTGCCGTGCACGTCAGGTGGCGCGACCACTTGGCTGTAGAGCCGAGCCCGCGCTCGGCTGCTTCAAGTGCCCGCCACTACTGCAGCAACGGCCTCACCGCCGCCGCCGGGATATGGTCCAGCGCGCGCCAGGCGTCCTCCACGACCGGGCGTGCCTGCGACCAGCCCAGCCGCGACTGCCCGCGCATCTGTTCCCAATGCTCGGCCAGTTCCTCGCAGGTATCGGCAGCATCACCGCGTGGCCAATCCGCAGCATGGGTCGTCAGCGCGAAGGCATATACCGGGCACAGATCGCGCCAGTTGCGGTGGCTTTGGCCACGCCTCTCCTCGTAGTCGCTGATCATGTACTGCAGGTAGTCCTGCGCCACCGCCTGCGGATCTTCCTGGCGGCGCGTGCGGCGCTGGGCAGTGCGCTGGCCGAGTGGATCGAGCAGGGCGTTGAACACGGACGGTGCGGGTCGTTCAAGACGGGGCATGGACGGCTCCTGCAGCGGGGGCGGGTGGGCAGGAATACGCGCGGTGCCGTTACCGGGGGGTGAGCGAGATGTTCATGACGCCAGGTTCGCAACGGCTTTACCTGCGGGGCGGTGTAGTGGAATCCCCCCAAGGGCAGGTACCAGACCATGAGCCGAGAGACCTCGCGAGACCCGCTGCGGGAGAACCACCCGCCCATTCCCGGCGAGCAGCGCGGCAAGCGCGATGCCGACAACGCCGACTACCGCGGCACCGGCGCGCCGTTCTTCGATGCCGAGCACGACCACCTGCCGGTGAAGCACGAGGCTGAACAGGCCGCCCAGGACCGCAAGGATGGCGGTGACCGCCACCGGGGTGGCCAGGAGAGCCCGCTCAAGCGCCGCGAGCGCAAGCAGCGCGCCAGCGACAACCAGGACGAGGCGCTGGAGGAGACGTTCCCGGCCAGCGACCCGACCTCGCCGTTCGTGCCGGCCAAGGCCCCCGACTGACCGGTCGGCCGCTGGCCGGCAACGTCTGGGCTGCCCTACACAAAGCGATGCCGGCCAGCGGCCGGCACTACCAACTCAGCGCCACGACCATTGCAGGCCGACGTTGGCTCGCCGTCCCGGTCCCGGCTCGTAGAAGCGACCATTGCCGTCATTGACGATCACCGAGCCGATGTAGGCCTGGTCCAGCACATTCTCCAGCCGGGCGAAGGCGCGCAGCTCACCGCCCGGCAGCGTCCATCGACGGCCGGCTTCCAGGTGCAGCAGGGCGTAGCCCGGCGCGCGCTCGGTGGCCACGTCATTGACCACAGTATCGCTGCTGGCCGAGGCCTCCAGCGCCCACTGCCACTCAGCGGGGCTCCACTGCAGGCGTGCGAAGGCCTGTTGGCGGGGCACGCCGGGCAGGCGGCTGCCTGCGGCGACCAAGGTGTTCGAGGTCAGGTAGGGCGAGCGCACCTGAGTCTGCAGCCAGGTCCATGCCAGCTGCAGTTCCAGCTGTTCGCCCAGCGGCTGCCGGTACTGCAGTTCCATGCCCTGGCGGCGGGTGCGGCCGATGTTGCGATAGGTGCTGCGCCCGCCGATATTGCTGGCAACTGCCAGCTCATAGTTGGTATCTGCGCGGAATACGCTGACATCGAGCTGGGCTCCGCCTTGCGCGTGCCACTTGCTTCCAATCTCCAGATTGCGGCTGCGGGCGGCCGCCAGATCCAGCGCCAATCCCGCCTGGCCGTCGGCGCGATAGCCCAGTTCGTTGAAGGTAGGCGTTTCGAAGCCACGTCCCACCGCCGCGTGCAGCCGCCACTGCGGGCTCGCTTCGAAGCTGATCCCGGCCGCCGGCGTGGTCGCCTGGTAGCGCCGGTGACCACTGTCATCCGGGTTGCGGGCGGTGATGTAGCGATCGTCCGAGTTGAAGCGCACGGTGCTGTGGCGCAGGCCGGCCAGCAACGACCAGCGCGGGCTCCATTGCCACCAGGCCTGGGCGAACTGGTCCACGTTCTGCACGACGTCGATCTGGTCACGACGCAGCCGTCCACGCACGCCCAGGGCGCTGCCGAGGAAGTTCTCATGGCCGGTGCGATGCTGGCGCTGGCGATCGGCGCTGAGCCCGGCCACCAGGTCCAGCGGCCGGCCGGCAAGGTCACCCTGCCAGCCCCAGCGCGCGTCCAGCCCGCCGTAGCCGCCCTCCAGATCGATCACCCCGCCGGCATGCAGGGGGTTGGCCTGGGCGGTCGGTGGGATCGGCAGGTACTGGCGTACCGCGCGCTGGCCGGCATAGCCCATCAGCTGCCAGCGCTGCGGCCCGGTTTCACGTGTCCAGCGCAGGCCGGCCTGCTGCTGGCGCACCGATTTGCGGGTGTTGTACTGGTGCGCGACTGCCGTGGCCTGGCGCGGATCAGCCGCCACCTGGGCACGGGTCAGGCCCAGCGGGTCCTGCGCATCCGGTGCATCAAGCGCATTGAGCAACAGCTCCAGCCGCCCGCCGCCCAGCTCGCCCCCGATGCGCGCGTTGAGCGATTCACGGCGTGCCTGGCTGTGATCGCGCCAGCCATCGGTGCGGAAGTGATTGGCGGCGATGTTGTAGTCCAGTACTTGGCCGGCCCCCTTCAGCTGTGCACCGACGCTCAGCGTGTTGTCGGCACCGGCGCTGAGCCGCAACCGCCACGGGTCGCCGGCCTGGCCCTGTTCGCTCCAGACCTGCAGCACGCCCCCGGAGGAATTGCCGTAGAGCGCGGAAAACGGCCCACGCAGCACCTCGATGCGTTCGGCACCAAGCAGACTGGCATGCGACAGCTGCCCTTGGCCATCGGGCATGGTTGCAGGGACCCCGTCGATCAACACCCGTACCCCGCGCACCCCGAAGGTCGAACGCGCGCCGAAGCCACGGATCGACAGCTGGGTGTCCTGGGCGAAGTTCTGCCGGTCGCGCGCCAGCAGACCGGGTACCCCAGCCAGCGCTTCGGACAGCTGCGCGCCGGTGCCAGCGCGGCTGGCATCGATCCAGACCGTGTCCTGGCTGGCCGGCAGCGCGAACGGGTCGATGCCCGGCACCCGTGCAGCCTGTACCTGCACCGCCGGCAGGGCGGTGGGCGCAGGCGCGGCCATCACCGCCCAGGGCGACAGCAGCAGGGCGGAAAGCGGCAGGCTACGGCGGCGTGCGGCAGTTTTCATGATTCAGGTTGATGGGTCGGGCGGCAACGCACGCCATGGTACGGGGCCGTGGATGACGATGGCGGCGGCCAGCCCCCGGCAGGCTTTGTTACGATGGGCTGTTTCCGGCCGAAACGCCGCAGACCGCGTAGCGCACTTCCTCCCCCTTTCCGTCTACCGAACGAGTACCGCCGTGTCCTTCTTTGCAAACGTGGAACTGGTCCCAGGCGACCCGATCCTGGGCCTGACCGAGGCGTACAACGCCGACAGCCGCCCGACCAAGGTCAACCTGGGTGTGGGCATCTACTACGACGAGAGCGGCCGCATTCCGCTGCTGCGCGCCGTCAAGCAGATCGAGCAGCAGCTCGCCGCTGAAGCCAAACCGCGCGGCTACCTGCCGATCGATGGCCTGCCGGCGTACACGCAGGCCACGCGTGAGCTGGTGTTCGGCAAGGACTCGCCGCTGCTGGCCGCCGGCCGCGTCACCACCGCACAGACCGTTGGTGGCAGCGGTGCGCTGCGCGTCGGCGCCGACGTGCTGAAGAAGCTGCTGCCGCACGCCACCGTTGCGCTGAGCAACCCGAGCTGGGAAAACCACCGCGCCGTGTTCAGCGCGGCCGGCTTCGAGGTGCTGGATTACACCTACTTCGATCCGACCACCCACGGCGTCAACTTCGACGGCCTGCTGGCGGACCTGGGCAAGCTGGAAGCCGGCACCGTGGTGCTGCTGCACGCCTGCTGCCACAACCCCACCGGTGCCGACCTCACGGTCACCCAGTGGAAGCAGGTCGCACAGCTGCTGAAGGACAAGCAGCTGTTCCCCTTCATCGACATGGCCTACCAGGGCTTCGACAAGGGCATCGAGCAGGACGGCGCCGCGGTGCGCATCATCGCCGAAGCCGGCATCGACAGCTTCATCGTCGCCAACTCGTACTCCAAGTCGTTCTCGCTGTATGGCGAGCGCGTGGGTGCGCTGTCGATGGTGGCGCCGACCGCCGCTGACGCCAAGGCCGTGCAGTCGCAGGTCAAGCGCGTGATCCGCACCATCTACTCCAGCCCATCCACCCACGGTGCTGCGCTGGTGGCCGGCGTGCTGACCCACCCGGAACTGCGCGCGATGTGGGAGCAGGAGCTGACCGAGATGCGTGAGCGCATCCATGCCCTGCGCCAGGGCCTGGTCGAGAAGCTGGCCGCTGCCGGCGCGCCGCAGTTCGGTTTCATCAACGAGCAGGCCGGCATGTTCTCGTATTCCGGCCTGAGCCGTGAGCAGGTCGAACGCCTGCGCGACGAGTTCGGCATCTACGCCGTCGGCACCGGCCGCATCTGCGTGGCCGCGCTGAACCAGAACAACCTGGAATACGTCGCCAAGGCCGTGGCCACCGTCGCCAAGGGCTGAAGCAACGCTCCAGTGGCTTGAGGACAAAGGCGCCGAAAGGCGCCTTTGTTTTTTGCGCCCTGGTCTCTGTAGAGCCGAGCCTACGCTCGGCTTGTGCGGCATGAAGGACGAAGAGCAGCCGAGCGCGGGCTCGGCTCTACAGAAGGAAGGCGCCACGAGCGCAACGCATCTGGAAACGATTACGCCTTCCCGCGCTCACGCACGCCCCCGCCATACGGGCGACAATAGGCGTTTTCCCGCTGCCGAGACCTGCCCGCCCATGTCCCGTACTTCGTTGACCCGCTTCCTGATCCAGGAACAGCACGCCGGCCGCATCAATGCCGACCTGCGCCAGCTGATCGCCGTGGTGGCCCGCGCCTGCACCAGCATCTCCATCGCCGTCAGCAAGGGCGCCCTCGGTGGCGTGCTCGGCGATGCCGGTACCGGCAACGTGCAGGGTGAAGCGCAGAAGAAGCTGGACGTCATCAGCAACGAGATCCTGCTTGAAGCCAACGCCTGGGGTGGCCACCTCGCCGCCTGCGCCTCGGAGGAAATGGACCACAGCCAGCCGGTGCCCGACATCTATCCGCGCGGTGATTTCCTGCTGCTGTTCGACCCCCTCGATGGCAGCTCCAACATCGACGTCAACGTCTCCGTCGGCACCATCTTCTCGGTGCTGCGTTGCCCGACCAATGTCGAACTGCCGGGCGATGACGCCTTCCTGCAGCCGGGCAGCAAGCAGATCGCCGCTGGCTACTGCATCTACGGGCCCAGCACCCAGCTGGTGCTGACCGTCGGCCATGGCACCCACGCCTTCACTCTGGACCGCGAGAAGGGCGAGTTCGTGCTGACCACCGAGAACATGCAGATTCCGGCGGCCACCCAGGAATTCGCCATCAACATGTCCAACCAGCGTCACTGGGAAGCGCCGATGCAGGCCTACGTCAGCGACCTGCTGGCGGGCAAGGAAGGCGCGCGCGGCAAGAACTTCAACATGCGCTGGATCGCCAGCATGGTGGCCGACGTGCATCGCATCCTGACCCGCGGGGGCATCTTCATCTACCCGTGGGACAAGAAGGATCCGTCCAAGGCCGGCAAGCTGCGCCTGATGTACGAGGCCAACCCGATGGGCCTGCTGGTCGAACAGGCCGGCGGTGCCGCCTCGACGGGCCGTGAGCGCATCCTCGACATCCAGCCCGACCACCTGCACCAGCGCGTGCCGGTGTTCCTGGGTTCGCGCGAGGAAGTGGCCGAAGCCGTGCGCTACCACCACGCGCACGACGACGCACAGGGCTGATCGGCGGTTGCCTGACGGCTTTCATGGCAGATCGATGACATGACCGTGGGGTGACACCAAGGGCGGCAAACGGCACCATCAAGCCGTTGCCGCCTAAGGAATGCACGCATGCACGAGCAGGGCCCGGTCGATTTCATCGAAGTCATCCACAACGCCGTCCCCAGCGAGGTCTGCGCGGCCATCGTTGAACGCCTGCGCGCCACGCGTGGCCTGCAGCCCGGTGCCGTGGGCAGTGGCGTGTTCCCGGAACTCAAGCACAGCAAGGATCTGCGTATCAGTGGCCTGGACGGCTGGCAGGATGTCGACCAGCAGCTGCAGATCGCGGTGTTCAATGGCCTGCTGACTTATCTACGCCGTTATCCACAGGCATTGATCGCCCCGCTGATGTTGCAGATCCAGGACAGCAACGGCCAACCGCGACGCCTGTCTGCCGAGGACTTCCCCGACATGCCGCCGCAGCAGCTGGCCGATCTGGCCCGCACCTGCCTGCGCCCGGGTGCGATCAACCTGCAGTGGTATGCGGCGGGCGAGGGCGGTTACCCGTACTGGCACTGCGAACTGTACCCGAAGGATGCGCAGGCCGAGACTCTGCACCGGCACGTGCTGTGGACGCTGTACCTCAACGACGACTTTGACGAAGGCGAGACCGAGTTCCTGTTCCAGGGGCGGAAGATCGCACCACGCACCGGCAGCCTGCTGATTGCGCCGACGGCGTTCACTCATACCCATCGTGGCAATCGCCCGCAGGGCGGGGACAAGTTCATCGCGACGAGTTGGATCCTGTTCCAGAGTGCGCAGAAGTTGTTTGGGGGATGAACGTCGAGCATGCTCGACGATATCGCTTGCTCGACTTCGTTCCACTTTCAGTCGAGCAACCTCTACCGTGGGCGACGGCGATAGAGAATCGTGCCCGCCGCTACACCGAACACTGCCACACCGAAGCCAACGAGCTCTTCTTCTCCAAGCCTGCCACCCGACATCAGCTTGCCGGCCGTCAGCAACAGGACGTTCAATGGAAGCATCCACAGGAACGCGATGCCAAGCCAGTAGATAATCTTCATTTCATCTATTTCCCACCACAGTCACAAGGAGATGCAGGCCCACCGCCATTTTCTTTGATGCCCTTGGCGATTTCGTGCGCATCAGACAGCTTAGCGGTTCCTTTCAGAACACTTCGAATTCCCTTGCTTAGACTGGTGATTGTATTGAAGTTGCTCACGTAGCGACCTATCTGGGCTCCCTGCCATCCCAACAGTGATCCGCCCACTTTTTCCAAAGCCGGTGTCCTCTCTTTCCCGTCAAACGCGGTCGCCAGGTTGTTGGCTCCATCGTGGAAGGTGGCCAAGCCCATTGCCGCCACCGTCAAACCAACGAGTCCGCCATCTTCGCTTCCTGCGACCGCTGCAATGATGGAGTCAGCACTACCCGCAGTTATTGCACCGACGCCAGCCGCCATGTCGGCTGCTCCCAGGATTGCTCCGAAATAATCCGTCTTGCAGAGACCCAATGGATCGAACCCGGTGACGGGGTTTCCTTCAGCGTACGCGTAGGTATTCAGTCCCCCCGCCAATCCAATCGGATCACTCTGCACATACCGGCCAATGCTCGCGTCATAGTCGCGGAAGCCGTTGTACCAGAGGCCGCTTTCCGCGTCGTAGTACTGGCCCGGGAAGCCAATGTTCAACCCGCCAATCTCATCCTTCTGGACACTGCGTCCATAGGCGTAGTTGTAGGCCTTCCAGACGGTCTGCTGGCTTGGACTGGTGACAAACTCCGGGCGCCCGAGATGATCGGTATGCACGTAGTTGTGCTGGCCATTGCGGGCTAGCCCCACCAGTTCACCTTCGAGCCAGAAATAATTGGTCCACATGCCGTTGTTCAGCTCAGTCATGAGCTGGTTCTGGCCAGCGTAGAAGTAGCGGCTGTTGATGTTCTTGTTGACCTTCGCAACGCGCTGCCCCTGCGCATTGAGTACGTAGTCAGTCGCAGTGCCACCGATGTTGCTGCGGCTCATGCGATTGAATGCATCGTACTCATAGGTGCTGATCCGGCTGCCTGCGGTCTCGCTGATACGATTTCCCAATGCGTCGTACTGGTACTGACGGCTGCCGTCCTGGTTGGTGTAGTTCAGCACCCGGTTGCTCCCCGGGTCGATGCTGTATTGGGTCAGCTGATTGCCTGCCTGATAGCGGTCGTGATTGCCGCCGGCATCGTAGGAAAGATTGTTGATGACACCGAAGCGGGTCAGCTTGGTCATACGACTCAACGCGTCGTAGCCGATCAACTGGGTCAT
The DNA here is from genome assembly GCF_059369815.1 of Stenotrophomonas sp. YJH_SMC_27. Lineage (NCBI taxonomy): Bacteria > Pseudomonadati > Pseudomonadota > Gammaproteobacteria > Lysobacterales > Lysobacteraceae > Stenotrophomonas > Stenotrophomonas sp. YJH_SMC_27. The sequence goes on from NZ_JCAFTA010000003.1 coordinate 318,248, forward strand.
GTTCGGGTCGACAGCGTCGACAATGGCGGTGATTTCGCCATCGCCGCTGTACTGATAGTCCCAATAGCTGACCTTGCTGCCATTGGGTCCCCAGACCGACATTGCGGTCAGCCGCCCCTCCTGATCATGGTTGTAGCCCCGGGCAAGCCCGTTGCCATAGGCCAGCCACTCATGCGCTCCCGTGACCTTCCAGTTGGCCTGGGAGATGATTGAGCGTTGAGTCCCGTCGACCGTCGCCATCAACGCACTTGGTTTTCCTTGGGAGCCATATGTGTAGGTCGCCTTGTCACCGTTAGGATAGGTGATCTGGCTCAGGCGATTGATGCCGTCGTATCCATAGGTGGTGCTGTAGTCCGTCTTCTGACCAGACAGATCGGTGAAGTCGCGCCGTATCTGCAGCTGTCCGTTCGGTGTATAGGCAAAATGGGTGGCGGTTCCGGGCCCTGAAGTGCCGCACAGCTGACCTTTACCGTTGCCGCACCAATCGTAGCTATAACCCATTGTTCGGCCTTCTGCGCTCGCAGAAGTCATTCGTCCCAGACCGTCGTAGCCGAAGGAGACGACGCTGCCATCGGCCCGCGCCGTCGATGTCCGCAGACCTGCAGCATCGTACTGGTGCTGTGTCGTTCCCGTATCCGGACTCACCTGTTTCCACATCTGGCCGAAACCATCGAATTCGTAGGTGGTAACGAGATTGCGGGGATCGCTCACACGGATCGGGCGATCTGCGAGATCGTACGCAATCTGGGTCGTCCCTCCAGCAGCATCGATTGATTGGATCAAGCGACCGCGAGCGTCGTAGCTCATCCGGGTAACCCGATTCTGCGAATCGGTGACCTGGGTGACGCGTCCCTCCGCGTCATAGGCATAGCGCACATTCTGTACGCCGTTGCCGCGCTCGACGATCACACGGCCCAGTTCGTCGTACTCATATGTGTTGACGGAGACAACAGCGTTCAGCCCGATCAGGGCAAGCGTCAGTGCTGGCATATGGACAGTCCTTTGTTACCGAGGCTGTTCGCAGGTGACGCGACCACAGCTTCCCATGTTGTTCTCAACAGACAATGTCGTCCTCCCCTCCATGCCCCACGCAGCACCGCCAGAGGCCATCTGCGCCTTGTAGATGAAGCTGACGTTGCCATTCCCGGTGTTCTTCGGACCAACGCTCTTGGTAAAGGTTGCAACCGCCCCGGGCGGCACCGGTCCAGCTAGGCCCATGCTTTCATTGAGCTGAAGAATTCCGAATGCGAGATAGGTGTCGCCAGGATTCCACACGACGTTCCCGGTATTACGGAACTGGAACGTCAGCTCCGATGAGCCACCATTGAATATCTGGCGGGGTGATGCCGAAGCGCTGACGAGTTCTGCATTGCGCACCACTGCGGGGACCGTGAACGTGCCCGAGCGATTGATGGTCAGGTTCGGACCGCCAACAGGCGAGATACCGTGCACGAATAGTGCTTTGCCCCCGTGATTCGATCTTACGTTGCCGTCAAGAGGGATCTTGAACCAATAGGCACTTCCGCGTGCCTGGCACGCGTTGGCAACGTTTCCGTCGGTCGCCAAGTTGGCGCGGCCCGAAGCGACGAATGTGCCGCCACCAGCTGCGCCACCGGCATAGACGTGTACGTCGATCGAGGCGTCCACGCCAACTGAGCAGGCCCAGCCTTCAATGAAGAAGTTCCAGTTGCCGTCCTGGGTCACGCCGCCGATGTCACCAACGATGGTTGCCGTTGGAATCGCAAACACGCCAGAGTTCGCGAGCGGTCGGTCCTGGCCGCGGCCCTGCGGAGATTGGCCGTAGACGGAGACCTTGCGGCCGCCCAACTGCTGCCTCTGGGCTAGCGATATCGGCAACTGATACCTATAGGCACTCCCTGATGCTTGGCAAGCCGCTGCAACTCCTGGCTCGCTGGCAAGGTTTGCTTGAGTGCTACCCAGGTAGACGTTGCCGTCGGCGTAACCGTCCACCTGGATTGACCCAGCCGAGCCAGTGGAACAGGCCCAGCCACGCACGAACCAGTTCCACTGCGCATCATGAGTGATTTCGTCAATCACGCCGCTCACCATCGAATCCATCGGATAGTCGGTTTGTGAAACCTCGGTGCGCGTGCGATTGGAAGCGTTGTTGTAGCTATGACGGGTCCACGCCCACTTGCCGTCCCCCATTGAACGGACTTCCTGCGTCAGGCGGCGCCCTGCATCGTAGCCGTAGCGGACTGTCACGCCATCAGGCTGGGTAAGCGAGGCGATGTCACCTGCAGCGGTGTAGCCAATGGCGGTCGTCGCCCAGCCGGTTCCCGAACTGGTTCTGTCGGACACAACGCGGCCACGGCCGTCATACGTCAACTCTCGCACACCACCGTTCGCATTGACGATGCGCCCCGGCAGCCCCAGTCCGTTGTAGTTGGAATAGCTGATCGTATGACCAAGCGCGTTGGTGACACTGGTCAGATCGCCCTGACTGTTGAAAACGGAGGTGACGTCGTCCTGCGCAAGCGGTCCATCGACTTTGATGGAGGCCTTCAATCCGTTTGGGTGATAGGTATACGTGCTTCGGGTCACTCGCGTCTGGCTGGGCACTCCACGTGCCGTCAGATTGCGCTCGGTTGCGCTGGCCACGTTTCCGCGATCGTCATAGGAATAGGCAACTTCAAGATCACCCACCACCGTTGTCTTGAGGAGTCGGTTGCGCGTGGTATCCCACTCCTGCAACGTCGTACGTTCGGCCGAGCTCCCGACCGCTTCCACCCGCTTCAGCAGGTAACCCTGTGCGCTGTAGTCGAAGTTGGTCAGATTGTCCTGGAAATCATGGACCAGATCCGGATATCCGTTGGCGTCATAACTCTGCTCCTTGTAGCTGGCAGGGCAGTTCGGCGACGGATCACCCTTGGTCGATACCATCTTTCCGTCCTTGAACGTGTAAGTGGTGCTACGACCAAGAGGGTTGGTCACAGTGACATCAATATCGACGGGCCGCGTAAGGCTCGGCGCAGCGGCGGCCGTCATACCGAGAGCGCTCTCCATCGGCAGCGAGTCAACAGGCAGCGAGCGCGGTTGATAGCAGATCCGTGAGCCTCCGGTGCGCTGTTAGCACCATCCACGCTCTTCATCGGCACGGACACCGCCGGGTCGAGTCGGAGCGGGGGGCGGAAGCACCGGTTCGGTGCTGCGTACGGCGTAGCTGAAGCGGAACCGCTCAATGCCACCGTTGTGCTCTGTGCTGATGGCGCGGCGCTCCGCGTCGTACGCAAACGTGGAATAGCGCACGCCATTAAAAGACTTGCCAGTCAGGGCACCCGGGAAGCGGGCATCTTCGTAGTGGTAGCTGATCGTCGTCGCTGGTGTGCCTGGCAGCGTCGAGCTGGCAAGCCGGCCACGTCCGTTCCCGAACACATTGGGGGTATAGGCGTAGCGATAGATATTGCCGGCCGGATCGGTCACCTGGCTGACCTGTCCGTTGGCCCAGCCAAAGCTGACGCTGCGTCCCGAGGAGTGCGTCACCTTCTGCAGGTAACGGTCAGCATAGGAGAACGTCCAGCTCACGCCCTGCTCATTGCTGAGTCGGGTGATGTAGCCCTCGGCGTTGTAGGTCTCCGTACCGTTGTTTTCGTTTCGAAGCGTAAACGTGCCATCGCCGTTCGCGGAGAGGTACGCGATGGGCTGGGCCTTGTCCTCATACCAGCGACCGCTGGCCGGATCCTTGAGGTACTTGATGCGACGACCGTCAGGCCGTTGCACCCACGCCAGCTGATTTGCATCGGTGAATGCGAGCGAATAGTCGAAGTTGCTCAGCCAGTGATTGCCGAACAGCCCGGTCGCGCTCCAGTAGTGATTGTAGTTGCGCTGCAGGAACAGGCCCATTTCGCCCTTGCTGGCGAAATCAAGTTCTGGTTCGACCTTGTTGCCGCTGTAGAGAACGACAGGATTGCCCTTGCGGCCGTTGCAGTCCTTCTCTTTGTCATCGGTCGGCTGCTCCTTCGCGGTTTCGGTCGGAATTGCACCGCCGCCGCCATTGTCCATTTGAGACTCGGACAGGTGGACACCACTGCCGCCGCCAAATCCAAAACCACCTACACCGCTACCTCCAGCAGGGCGTTTGGCGGTGACCTGAACGGTTTCGAGAGTGTTTGCCGCAGTTGCCAATGTCATCGGCAGGGAAAGGAGCGGCAGAAGAAGAAGACGGGACTGCAGAGTGTTCCGTGTTGCGACGTGCATCATGCGCTTGCCTATCTCCTCATCCGAGACCGAATCATTCAGTCATCGGGTGTTCATGTTTGTGGCGAGTGTATGACGGCCCTATGGCAGCTTGCAATAGATGGAGACGTACTTTCATTGGCATTGCCGAGCGAAGGCAGGCAGCCAAGTGGTGCGTGCGTCAGAACAACGACCCCTGCGGCGAATCCTTCTTCTGCGGCAGCGGCTTCACGAACCGGCTGCAATCCAGCTTCGGCCAATGGCTGTTCTGCGCATTGAAACCGAGACGCTTGCGCGCCAGCTTGAAGCGGTTGTTCAACAGATCGGCATACACGCCCTGGCCGCGCATGCGCGTACCGAACTGGCTGTCGTAGTCCTTGCCGCCACGCAGCTGCTGGATGGTGCTCATCACATGCGCGGCACGATCGGGATGATGGGTGTCCAGCCAGTCGCGGAACAACGGCGCCACTTCAAGCGGCAAGCGCAGCAGCACGTAGCCTGCGGTGCTGGCACCTGCATCGTGCGCGGCCTCCAGCACGGCTTCCAGCTCGCTGTCGTTGATCCACGGAATCACCGGCGCCACCATCACACCGACCGGAATGCCGGCGTCATGCAGACGCTTCATCGCGCGCAGCCGTGCATGCGGCGCCGATGCGCGCGGTTCCAGCTTTGCGGAAAGATGCGGGTCCAGCGAGGTCACCGAGAAGTGCACGCTGACCAGGTTCTCCGCCGCCAGCGGTGCAAGCAGATCGATATCGCGCTCGACCAGTGCGTTCTTGGTGATCAACGAAAACGGATGCTTGGTTTCCAGCATCACTTCTATCAGCTGGCGGGTCAGCTTGAACTTGCGCTCGATCGGCTGGTACGCATCGGTGTTGATGCCCAGCGCGATCGGCTGCGGCACGTAGCCCGGCTTCGACAGTTCCTTGCGCAGTAGCTGCGGCGCATTGGTCTTGGCGAACAGCTTGGTCTCGAAGTCCAGGCCTGGTGACAGGTTCAGATAGGCGTGCGAGGGGCGCGCGAAGCAGTAGGAACATCCATGCTCGCAGCCGCGGTACGGATTCACCGATTGGCTGAAGCCCACGTCCGGCGAGGTGTTGCGGGTGATGATGCTACGCGCGGTCTCGGCACGCACCTCGGTGCGGAGACGCGGGGCAAGGAACTCCTCGCTCTCGTCCACCGCCCAGCCATCGTCCACCGCCTCGCTGACGGTGCTTTCAAAGCGCCCGGCAAGGTGGGACGTGGAACCTCGGCCCTTGATCGCAATACCCATTGCGGCAGCGTACGTCGTGGCCGTCTCAATGGCTGCGACGGCCGCCTGAAGGGTTCAGGGCGGTGCTGAGCCGAGCATGGGCTCGGCTCTACAGTTGATACGGGTACCTTGTAGAGCCGAGCCCATGCTCGGCTGCATCCATCGGTCAGAGCAGCGCCAGGTAGCCGCGCACCGTAGCATCCAGCCCGTCATACAGCGCCTCGCCGATCAGCGCGTGGCCGATCGACACCTCCAGCACGTCCGGCACGTTGGCCAGGAAATCGCGCAGGTTGTCCTGCGACAGGTCGTGGCCGGCGTTCACGCCCAGGCCGACGGCCTGCGCACGGCGTGCAGCAGTGGCGAACAGTTCGAGCATTGCCGCAGCGTCGCCCGCCGCATGCGCCTCTGCGTAGGGGCCGGTGTACAGCTCGATGCGGTCGGCACCGACCTCGGCGGCCTGCTCCAGCGACGGGTTGCCCGCATCCACGAACAGGCTGACCCGGCAGCCCATCGCCTTCAGTTGGGCAATCAACGGGCGCAAGCGCTCGGCGTCGCGTTCGAAGTCGAAACCGTGGTCGGAGGTGATCTGGCCGTCGCCGTCAGGCACCAGGGTGGCCTGCGCCGGGCGGGTCTGCGCGCACAGCGGCAGCAGGCCGGGGTAACCCTCGCGCGGCGGCGCGAACGGGTTGCCTTCGATGTTGAACTCGACACCGCGCGCGCGGGTCAGTGTGGACAACGCAAGCACGTCCTCGGCGGTGATATGGCGGCGGTCCGGTCGCGGATGCACGGTGATGCCATGCGCGCCGGCATCCAGGCAGGCCTGGGCGGCACGCACCACGTCCGGTTCGGCACCGCCGCGCGAATTGCGCAGGACGGCGATCTTGTTGACGTTGACGCTGAGCTGGGTCATGGAACGGAACTACTTGGAAAGAGGGGATGGATCGTGATCGTTGTGGTCGTCACCGGGGCGGGCCTGGGCCCGCTCGCGCAGGCGGCGCAGTTCCTCGGCATCGACCAGGGTGGCAGGGTCGCGCTGCAGATCACCGAAGCGGGCCACGTAGCGGCCTCGTACCCAGGCCAGCAGGAAGGCGAGGGCGGCCAGCAGGCACAGAGTCATCAGCCCGGCGCTGGGGGTCTTCAGCGCGAAGGCGAAACAGCCCAGCGCCAGCAGCAGGTACAACCAGTACATAGTGGGGCTCCCCGGGTGATCGCCGCAGTGTAGCGCTGCGTCAGAGCAGCGGCGAGGCCAGCCGGGCGAAGGCCTCGGGCAGGCGGTGCAGCCACAGCGAACGGCCGGCCTGGTCGTGCACCCGCGTGGAACGGTCGAATTCGCCCTGCAGCAGTTCGGCCAGGGCAGCCACCCGGTCACGGTCGCTGATCATCATCGACAGCTCGAAGTTCAGCCGGAAGCTGCGGTGATCGAAGTTGGCACTGCCAACGATGCAGACGTCGTCATCGGCGATGAAGGCCTTGGTATGCAGCATGCGCGGGCCGTACTCGTAGATCTTCACCCCGGCATGCAGCAGCTCGTCGAAGTAGGAGCGGGCGGCCTGGGTGACGAACCAGGAATCGCTCATCTTCGGCACCAGCAGGCGCACGTCCAGGCCGCCCAGCGCGGCCGAGGTCAACGCCATCCGCGCCGCTTCGCCCGGCACGAAGTAGGGCGTGACCAGCCAGACACGCTCATGCGCTTCCTGGATCGCCGCCACGTGCAGGCGATGGATCGTTTCCCAGCCCGAGTCCGGACCGGAGACCAGCACCTGGGCGTTGATCGCACCATCGCCACGCAGCGGCATGTCGGCCGGCCACAGACGGGCGATGTCCATGCGCGAGGGGTCCTGCCCACTTGCGTAGAGCCAGTCCTCGGCAAACACCAGCTGCAGGCTGCGCACCACGTGACCGCGGATGCGCATGTGCAGGTCGCGGTAGGCATCCGCCCTGCGGCTTTCATCCTCGTCGTCGGTGATGTTGATGCCACCGGTGAAGGCGAGGCGCCCATCGACGATCACCAGCTTGCGGTGGGTACGCAGGTTCAACCACGGGCGCTTGAACGGCTTCAGCAGCTGCCGTGGGTGGAACCAGATCGCTTCACCACCGGCGTCGAGCAGCGGCTGCAGGAAGCGGCGGGGCAGGGCCGAAGAGCCCACGGCGTCGAGCAGCAGGCGAACCTGCACGCCGGCCTGTGCGCGTTCCACCAGCGCGTCACGCAGGGCGGTGCCGGCATGGTCCGGGTTGAAGATGTAGTACTCCAGATGCACGTGGTCGCGTGCCTGTGCGACGGCCTCAAGCAGCGCCGCGTAGGTCGCCGCGCCGTCCACCAGCCATGTCACTTCGGTGGCGCTGCTCGGCGCAAGCCCGGTCGTGGCCTGGGCGATCTTGGCCAGCTCGGTGCAGTCGGCGTCGGGTGGGCAGACGTCGCTGTAGTGCTCCATGCCCGACCGCGCGCGGCCACGGCGCAGACGCTGCCGCTTCACCTTCTGCGGGCCCAGCAGGTAGTAGATGAACAAGCCGAGGTAGGGCAGCAGCGCCAACGACAGGATCCAGCTCAGCGTGGCGACCGGCTCACGCTTCTGCAGCATGATCCAGCCGGTCAGCGCGAGCAGGTACAGCAGGTAGGCCACCGCCAGGATCGAGCCAAGGTGGGCGATGCCGTCGAGCCAATGACGCAGGGAGTCGAAGAGGGCGAGCATCCGCCGATCATAGCGGTCCAGGCCGGCAGGCATAAAAAAAAACGCCCCTGTCTCCAGGGGCGTCTGCAGTCGCGTCATGACTGTTGTGTTGCGGTGTAGCGATTACTGCTGCACAAAACCGATCTTCTTCATCTGAGCGTTCTTCGCAGCGGCCAGAACCTTGGCCATCACGTCGTACTCGGAATCCGGGCTGGCGTCGATGCGCAGTTCCGGCTGGTTGGTCGGGTCACGCTGGACCTCCTGCTCCATCCGCTGCTGCAGCTCACTGGTATTGATCGGGCTGTTGTTCCACGAGACCTGGTTGCTGGCGTCGATCTTCAGTTCGATCGGCGGCGGCGGTTCGACCAGCTGCGGCGGTGGGTTGAGCACGCGCTGCGGCAGGTCCACGGCGATCGGGTACGTCATGATCGGCGCGGTCACGATGAAGATGATCAGCAGAACCAGCATCACGTCCACGAGGGGCGTGACGTTGATGTCTGCCATGGGGCCCTTGCCACCACCACTACTGAATGCCATGGCTTATTGCCCCTTTTCTTTGGTCGCGACGAAGCCGACGTCAAGCATGCCCTGCTCCTGCGCGACCTTGGTCAGGTCGTTGATGACACGCATCTTGGTGGTGCGGTCACCACGCAGGTTCAGCGGCGGCTGCGGGGTCTGCTGGGCGGCGGTCGCCAAGCGCGACTCGAGAGTCTGCTTGTTGATTTCTTCGTCGTTCCAGTAGATCGAGCCGTCTTCCTTGACTGCCAGGGTGATCGGTCCGGAACGCTTTTCAGCGTCTTCCGGCTTCTGGATCAGGTTGGCTTCCGGCAGATCCACCTTGACCTTGTGGGACATCAGGGGCGCCGTGATGATGAAGATGATCAGCAGCACCAGCATCACGTCCACGAGGGGCGTAACGTTGATGTCGGCCATGGGGCCGCCGCTGTTACCACTACTGAAAGCCATAACGGGCTCCGTCTAGATCTTGGTGACTACTTACGTTCGTCGCTGGGTGACGCGCGCCGCAATCAGCGGACGCGCGAGCCGGTGGCGAAGAAGTCGTGCAGGTCGTGCGCGAAGGTATCGAACTTGCTGATGGTCGCGCTGTTGATCTTGCTGAAGAAGTTGAAGGCGAACACGGCCGGGATCGCGACGAACAGACCGATCGCGGTCATGATCAGCGCTTCACCCACCGGGCCGGCAACGGCGTCGATCGAAGCGGAGCCGGTGGCACCGATCTTGATCAGCGCGCCGTAGATGCCCCACACGGTACCCAGCAGACCGACGAACGGAGCGGTTGCACCGACGGTGGCCAGCAGGGTCATGCCCGACTGCAGCTTGTTGCTTTCGCGGGTCACGGCCTGACGCAGGGCGCGGTCGACGAACTCCGAACGGCTCAGGTTCTCACCCACGCCGCCGGTGGCGCCGCCTTCAGCGCGCTGGTGGTGGGCAGCCGCCTGGGCAGCGTCCAGGGCGATCTTCGAGAACGGCTCGGAAGCCGGCTGTTCTTCCATCGCACGGATGGCGTCCTGCGCGTTCGGGGTGTCCCAGAACAGGCTGACGACGCGATCGGCGGCGCTCTTCAGGCGGGTAGCACGGAAGATGTTGATGACGGTCCAGTACCAGGACATGGCCGACATGACGACCAGGGTCAGCAGCACGACCCAGGAAACCGCGAAATCACCCGGCTTGGTGGTCATTTCGTGGATCAGGTGCTCGAAGCCCATCTGCGACAGGGCGTTGGACGGATTGCCCCCGGCAGCAGCGGCGATGAAAATTTCCTGCAGCATGACGCTTACCTTTGTTGTGTGTGGTGATAAAGGGTGTAGCTAAGCTAAACAATCGAACCGGGAGCGGGGGTGGCCGGCGGCCACCCGGGCGCATCAGTTCAGCGCAAAGTTGACCGGAACGCGAACGCGACCTGCCGTCTTCTTACCGCCTGCTTCAGCGGCGTTGAAGCGCCACTTGCGAGCCGCTTCCATCGCAGCACGGTCCAGGTCGCGGTTACGGCTGGACTTTTCCACCGTGACATTGGTGACGTTGCCGCTGGCATCGACATCAATGATCAGGATCACTTCGCCCTGGATACCCGCGCGGAAGGCTGCCGGCGGGTAGCGCGGCGGATTCATGGCCTTCGACGAGATGTCCACGCTGGCCTCGATCGAGGTCGGCGGTGCCGGCGGTGCCGGCGGCGACGGCGGGGTGACGATGTCGTTCGGGCGCGGCTCCGGCACGTCCACGACCGGCGCCTGCGGCGGCGGCGGGACCGGCGACGGCTTCGGCGGCGACAGATTCTTCACCGGCGGCGGTGGAGTATCCGTCGGCGGCGGCGGCGGCGGCGGCGGGGGCGGCGGCGGCGGTGCGTCGACGATGGTCACCATGACGTTGCGCTCCTTCTCCGCAACGGCCTTGGGAGCCACGGCGGGAATGAGGAGCATCATGAAGGCGGCCAGATGCAGGGCAATTACAAACGCGATGCCGACGATGCGAGGCCAGCTCAGCCCCTTGTCATCGGGTTGTTCGTACCGGTGAACGACTAGTTGTTCCGTCATGCGCCAAGAGCTCAATAGTGGGGCCGGGATGCCGGGGGCGGAATCCCTGATCAGCGGTGCATGACACCGCAGGAACCTCCAAGCTTATACCAATCCTGAGCGCCTGCGCATCAACTGTGCAGGCATTCAGGCGTTATTCCTACTTACTTCAGGTTGATGATTTTCTTGGCATCAGCCTGGTTCTTCACACCCTTCGCCAGCGCCTGCTGGGCGGCCTGCTTGGCCTCCGGGATACGACCTTCGGCATGCAGGACGCGTGCCAGGTTCAGGTAGGTCTCACCGTCCTTGGACAGCGGGGCAGCCTTCTGCCACGCATCGATCGCCTGCGGCACCTGGTCGGAGTAGTAGTAGGACTGGGCCAGCGCCAGGTAGACCTGGTAATCCGGCTTCAGGATGCCCTTCTGCAACCCTTCGTTGATGACCGCGATGACGTCCTTTTCCTTGTGTTCGGTGTTGGCATAGATCGAGTACAGCTGCTTGTACTCGCGCTCTTCGGTGAGCTGGCCGCTGTTGCGCAGCTTGTCCATCACCGCGGCGGCCTTTTCCATCTGGTCGGCCTGCATGTACATGCTGGCCAGATTCAGCTGGGCCTTCTTGTCGTTCGGGTTCTTGGCGGCCAGAGCCTCTGCTTCCTTCACCGCTTCGCCGGACTGGCCGGCTTCGGCGAGGGCCGCCATCAGCAGCTGGTTCCAGTTGTCCTTCGGTTCGGTGGCACCGGCGATGGCCTGCTTCAGCACCGGGATCGCTTCCTGGTAGCGCTCCAGCTGGTACAGCGCCTGGCCCTTGGCGATCAGCTCTTCCGGCTTGGTCGACTTGCTCTCGGCGAAGTACTTGTCCAAGGTCGCCAGGCCTTCGGCGGTCTGGTCTTCCTGCAGCTGCAACTGGCCCAGCATCAGCATGGACTGGAAGTGGCCGTTGTTGTCCAGGCCGTTGAACTGCAGGACCTGCTTCAGGTAGGCAATGGCAGCCGGGGTATCGTCGGTCTGGTAGGCAGCCTGCGACGCCAGCTGCGCGGCCAGCGACTTGTCATACTCGTTCGCGGCGCTGTCAGCCAGGATCGCGTCGGCCTGCGTGCGCGTCTCCGGGAACTTTTCCTTGTTGTAGCTGTCAATCATTTTCTGAAGCTTGCTGCCCAGCTTGGCCGATGCCTTGACGGTCGGCTCCTGGCGGGTCGCGTTGGGGTACAGCGCTTCGGCCTTGGCCTGCTTGCCGCCGCGGTTGCCACGCTCGGAGGAACGCGAGGATTGCGCGAAGGCATCAGTGACCACGGCGCCGGTCAGGGCGGTCGCGACGAGGACGGAAAGCACAGCTTTGTGGTTACGGAAAATCATCGTTCACCTCGATCGAACCGCCGGATAGCGGCAAAGTCGGACTGTCAGAAAAATCTGAGCCGCCAAACGTATCAGAAACAGATGGCGTGAGAAATCGTTTTATGTGCTGCAATACAGCATAGAACTGCGCACTCATCCGCACTTTGGCCGCAGCCCGGCGGCCTGCGCCTGCTGGTAGACCGGCGTCAGCCCCGGCGCATCGCGCCGCAGTTCCTGGATGCGGTTGGCCGGATCAGGGTGGGTGGACAGCCACTGCGGGCTGCGGCCACCACTGGCAGCCATCATGTTCTGCCACAAATCGACCGCCTGCGCCGGGTTGAAGCCGGCCTGGGCCATCAGTCGCTGGCCGATTACGTCGGCCTCACTCTCCTGGGTGCGCGAGCCGGGCAGCAGGAAGGCCGCCTGCGCGCCCATTCCGCCAAGCTGGTTGACCGTGCTGGCGGCACCTTCACCGTACGCCGCACCGGCCAACGCACCGAGCACGGCCAGTCCGGTCTGTGCGCCCATCTGGCGGGTGATGCGCTCTTCGTGGTGACGGGCAATGACATGCCCGATTTCATGGCCGATTACGGCAGCCAGCTGATCCTGGTTCTTGGCGACGGTGAAGATGCCGGTGTTCACGCCAACCTTGCCACCGGGCAGGGCAAAGGCGTTGGGCTCCTTGTCGACGAACACGGCCGTCTCCCACCGTACGCCACGGTATTGAGGCGGCAGCTGCGCGACCAGAGCGTTGACCACGCACTGCACATAACCGTTCTGGCGGCCGTCGGTGCTGATCTTTTCCTTCTGCTTGGTTTCGGCGAACGCCTGTGCGCCGAGCTGGTCCAGCTGTGCCTGCGACACACCGCCCACCATCTGCCGGCGGCCGGTAGGGGAGGTCGTGGTCGCGCAGGCGCTGACCAGGGTGGTGATGACAAGGGCCAGCAGCAGTTGTTTCATGGGTCCACCCCCGTGTTCATATGCGCAGTGTGTAGCGTAGCGGCTTAATCTTTCGTCAAGCGGACACGGCGTTACGTTGCCCCGAAAAACACAAGCGCGGCAAGCGCCACGCCGTTGTTCAGGGCGTGCGCGGTGATCGCGGCCCAGAGCGTGCCGGTGCGCTGGTACAACCAGCAGAACGCGGCGCCCATGCCGCCATAGACCAGCCACAGCTGTGCGATTTCGGCCGGGCCGTTTGCACTGGTGCCAGGGATTTCATGGATCAGGGCGAAAGCAAGGCTGCTCAGTACAACACCCAGCCACGGGCGCCCCGCCTTCCACAGGCGTCCAAACAGCACGCGGCGGAACAGCAGTTCCTCGTAGGCCGGTGCCAGTACCACCGCGAACAGCATCAGGAACAACGGGAAGCGCGCGATCGCGCTCTGCATCAGCGCCAGGTTGGTGGGGACCGGTTCGATGCCGAACTGCTTGGCCAGGAAGGCGATACCGTTGCTGCCCAGCACGATCAGGGTCGCCACCAGCAGGGTCCAGCCCCAGGTGGAGGGGCGGCGCAGTGCCTGGCGCGACGCATGACGTTCGGCGGCGTTGGCCGGCCGTCGCCAGAAGTACAGCAGCAGCGCGGCGCCGCCGGTGGCAAACAGCGCCATGAGAATCTGCGCAAGTGCGCCGGGCTGGCCCAATGACGCCGCCACCGAACTGGCGTCGGGTGCGCCAGCGCCGGCCTGCGCGGTCGCGTAACCGACCACCACGCCACGGTACAAGCCCCACAGCACGCCGCTGATCAGGCTCAGGCCGAACAACGTGACAGCGGCGATGCCCAGGTCGATGAAGAACCCCGCCAACGGCGAAACCGCACGCGGCGCGACAGAAGACGGCGGAACCGGGGGCGGAGCGGAAACCGGGGCGGATGCGGACATCAGGTACCTGCGTTCAAGAGTCGAAAGCCGGCGCGCCTCCCCGCGCGCCGGCCGTGTCCGGATTGTGTCAGATATCCAGGTTTGCGACCTTCAGCGCATTGTCTTCGATGAAGTCGCGACGCGGTTCGACGACATCGCCCATCAGCGTGCTGAAGATCTGGTCGGCAGCGACAGCGTCTTCGATGCGCACCTGCAGCAGTCGGCGGGTCTCCGGATTCACCGTGGTGTCCCACAGCTGCTCCGGATTCATTTCACCCAGGCCCTTGAATCGCTGGATCTGGCGGCCGCGCTTGGCCTCCTCGAGCAGCCAGTTCTGTGCCTTGGCAAAGCTGTCCACTTCGATCGACTTGGCGCCGCGGGAAATGGTGGCGCCTTCGCGGATCAGGCCGTGCAGCAGCTTCGAGGCTTGATGGATCGCGCGCAGTTCGCCGCTTTCAAACGCCGACATCGGCAGCACCTGGACGTGCTGTTCGCCCATGTGGCGACGGGTCACCAGCACAGCGGCCGGGCGCTCGTCGTTGGCTTCCTGCAGTTCCAGCGTAAAACGCGGGCTGCCCAGGCTGCCCTGGTTGAGCCGCTTGGCAAGTCCATCCAGCCCTTCGCCTTCACCCGCACTGCGCAGGCTCTCCAGGTCCATCGGCACGAAATCGACCAGCGCTTCAAGCAGGTTGCGGTCGTAACGATGTGCGTTGCGCTCGATCGAATCCAGCGCGGCCGCGTAGGCCAGAAGCAGCTTCTCCAGCGCAAGGCCTTCGATGCCCGGTTCGCCGGTGGCCGGCACCAGCGTGGCGTTTTCCACCGCGCTGCTGGCCAGGTAGCTGTCCAGCGCCGGGTCGTCCTTCAGGTACAGCTCCTGCTTGCCCTGCTTGATCTTGTACAGCGGCGGCAGGCCGATGTAGACGTAACCGCGCTCGATCAGTTCCGGCATCTGACGGTAGAAGAACGTCAGCAGCAGGGTGCGGATGTGAGCGCCGTCGACGTCGGCGTCGGTCATGATGATGATCTTGTGGTAACGCAGCTTGTGCGGGTTGTACTCGTCGCGGCCGATGCCGGTGCCCAGCGCGGTGATCAGCGTACCGACCTGGTCGGAGGACAGCATGCGGTCGAAACGCGCGCGTTCCACGTTGAGGATCTTGCCGCGCAGCGGCAGCACTGCCTGGTTCTTGCGGTTGCGGCCCTGCTTGGCCGAACCACCTGCCGAGTCACCCTCGACGATGAACAGTTCGGACAGCGCCGGATCCTTTTCCTGGCAGTCGGCCAGCTTGCCCGGCAGGCCGGCGATATCCAGCGCGCCCTTGCGGCGGGTCAGGTCGCGGGCCTTGCGCGCGGCTTCACGCGCGCGCGCGGCGTCGACGATCTTGCCGGCGATCGCCTTGGCTTCGTTGGGGTTTTCCTGCAGGAACTCTTCCAGGCGCGCACCAAAGGCGTTTTCCACCGCCGGACGCACATCGGAACTGACCAGTTTTTCCTTGGTCTGGCTGGAGAAGCTCGGGTCCGGCACCTTCACCGACAGCACCGCGATCATGCCTTCGCGCATGTCGTCGCCGGTCAGGTTGATCTTGGCCTGCTTGGCGATGCCGTTCTGCTCGATGTAGTTGTTGAGCACGCGGGTCAACGCACCGCGGAAACCGGCCAGGTGGGTACCGCCGTCCTTCTGCGGAATGTTGTTGGTGAAGCAGTACATCGTCTCCTGGTAGGAGTCGGTCCACTGCAGCGCCACCTCCACGACGATGCCGTTGTGCTCGCCAGTGACCGAGATGACGTTCGGATGCAGCGGGGTCTTCAGCTGGGCCAGATGCTCCACGAAGCTGCGGATGCCGCCTTCGTAGTGGAAATCATCGCGACGGCCATCACCACGCTCGTCGGCAAGGACGATCTTGACGCCGGAGTTCAGGAACGACAGCTCGCGCAGGCGACGGGCCAGGATGTCGTAGTGGAATTCCACGTTGTCGTGGAAGGCGACGGTCGACGGCCAGAAGCGCACCGTGGTACCGCGCTTGGTGGTGGTTTCCAGCTTGGCCAGCGAGGTCACGGCGGCGCCGTTGCTGAACTCCTGCTGGTAGTGGAAGCCGTTCTGGAACACATCCACCACCAGCTTCTGCGACAGCGCGTTGACCACGCTGACGCCGACGCCGTGCAGGCCGCCGGAAACCTTGTAGCTGTTGTCGTCGAACTTGCCGCCTGCGTGCAGGACCGTCATCACCACTTCGGCAGCGGACACTTCGCGACCAAGCTTGGCGCTCATCTGCTCGTGCTTGCCGGTCGGAATGCCACGGCCGTTGTCGGACACGGAGACCGAGCCATCGGCGTGGATGGTCACTGCAACGTGGTCGGCGTGGCCGGCCAGCGCCTCGTCGATCGAGTTGTCGACCACCTCGAACACCATGTGGTGCAGACCGGTACCGTCATGCACGTCACCGATGTACATGCCGGGACGCTTGCGGACAGCCTCCAGGCCTTCCAGGGCCGTAATGCTGTTGGCGTCGTAGTTGCCGTTGTTTGCCGGGGTGTTCTGTTCGTCGCTCATTGCGCTTGCCGTAGGCTCCGCAGGTCGGCCACCGCGTGGAGCGGTGTGCCGAGAATGAAAGGATTCCAACCCGAATTATACCAGCCGGGGTCGAGCGGCCCTGGTGTGCCCACTATGGCACAGCCACGATCTGTGCATGTTCCACGTGGAACCGGGCAATATGGGTCAGCTCCTGCAGCGCTGCCGGGGTTTCGGTGGCAGTGACAAAGATCTGTGCCGGTCCGCTGAGCAGGCGCTCCAGTACCCGCGCCTGGTGGGTCCGATCCAGCTCCGAAGCCAGATCGTCGAGGGCAATCACCGGCCACTCGCCGCGCTGCTCTGCGTAGTCCTCGGCCTGTGCCAGCAGGCACGCCAATGCCGTCAGCTTGGCCTGGCCGCGAGAGAGCGCGTCACGACCGGGAATGCTGTGGAAATCCACGCTCCAATCGGCCCGGTGCGGCCCGACCGAGGTGTAACCGGCCTGGCGGTCACGTTCCCGTGCCAGAAGCAGGGCATCGGCCAGAGGAAGCTCATGCCGACGCCACCCCGCACTGAGTTCCAGGCCCTGGATGCCGAGCTGCGGCGCCAGGCTGGCAGCCAGCGCCACGGTGCGCTGCTGCAAGCGCTCCAGGTAGTGCTGGCGACGACTGGTCAGAGGCTCTCCGGCCTCCGCGAGCTCATGATCCCAGGTATCGAGCATCCGTGGCGGCCCGCCTTGCTTGAGCAGGGCGTTGCGCTGCTTCAGCGCACGCGAATAGCGGCGCCACAGGGACAGGAAATCAGGTTCCACGTGGAACAAGCCCCAATCGAGGAAACGGCGACGGGGTTCACCGCCTCCACTGACCAGCGCGTGGCTGCCGGGCTCGAACGTCACGACGGCCAGCGCTGCGCATAGATTGCCCAACTGGGCCACGTCCTCACCGTCCAATCGTCCCTTCCAGTCCTGGCCACTGTGGCGCAGGCCGGCCTTCCGGCGGTGCGGCGGGTGGTTCGCGCGTTGTTCGTCCCATTCGACGAAGATTTCCAGGGCTTCCTGGCCCTGGCGCACCAGACCATCGCGTACCCGGCCTCGGAAGCTCCGCCCATACGCCATCAGATGCAGGGCTTCGAGCACGCTGGTCTTGCCGGCACCGTTGTCACCGGTCAGCAGGTTCAATCCCGGCTGGGGCGACAGGTCCACCGCACTGAAGCGACGCAGTTGATGCAAGGCGAGGCGGCGGATCTGCATGGGGCGCGAAAGACCATCCGCACGAGGCGGTAGAGGGGCAGGGAATCCATCAGCTTACTGCATCGGTCAAGCCGGGCGCGGTGGCAGGCCGGTCGAGCCGAAGGTGCAGCTTCTGCACCCATCGATGGACGCGTTCCACGTGAAATGCGGATGACGCGCTCGCACGTTCCGGGCTGCAAAGGCCCGAAATTTCTTCAAATCTGCGCGAGGTTCCAGCGTCCAGGCCCTCGGATTTCGCCGATTTCGCGAGCACTGCAGGGCCACCCGCTGGACACCTCGCGGGTGGCTCCGACGGATGACCCCGCCGATTCCTTCAAATCTGCGATCCGATGCCTTGGAGGGTTCCACAGATTTCAAGAAATTCAGGACGCTCGTTCCACGCTGTCCACAGCAGGGATGTATGGCTTATACACAAGGTATGGGCAATCTGTGGATAAAAAAGCCCTTTTGTTAAGCGCTCAAAACTATCCACAGGTTCCCCACCAGCCCGAGGACCCTCTATACAGGGGGTTTCAGACTCATAAATCCCTTTAAAAACAAATAGATAATACATTTTTCCACGAAATCTGGCTCTACCATCACCACCAGGCTTTAGATTTATACCCAGATTTAGAAGCTAGGATTTCCCCAAATTGCCCCCGAGCCGGTCTGTGGACAGTGCCGTTTGCAGAAGCGGAGGACCTCCTCCAGGAAGAGGATCTGCTGCTTCCAGCAGTGAAGATCAGGACAGCGAAGTGGGATATGCGAAGAACTCGCTGCCAGAACCCCAAAAACATGGAGCCCGACGAGCACTGCAAGGCGCCTCCCCAGGGTCCTGGATCCTGAGTTGCTTCGAGCAAGCGAGATCGAGTTGGTCTGGAGCCGAGCAGGGCGCGTCCGGACTTTCTCCGATCTGTTTCGACAATGCTCCACGTGGAACATAAAAAAACGCCCGGGAGGTCCCGGGCGCTTCTGGGTTCCACGTGAAACAGCGTTTCCGTCAGAGACGCAGCGGCATCACCACGTGGCGCGACTTCTCGCTGCTGGACTCACGCACCAGCGCCGAGGAGTTGGAGTCGCGCAGCTGGATGATCACTTCCTCGTCGCGCAGGGCGGAGAGGGCATCCAACAGGTAGTTCACGTTGAAGCCGATGGCCAGATCGCTGACCGTGGTGTCGGCCTCGATCTCTTCCTGGGCTTCTTCCTGTTCCGGATTGTGCGCGCTGATCTTCAGGTTGCCCGGCGAGACTTCCACGCGAATGCCGCGGTACTTCTCGTTGGACAGGATCGCAGCGCGCTGCAGCGAGGCACGCAGTGCTTCACGATCAACCTTCACTTCGCGGTCGGCGCCGATCGGGATCACCGCTTCGTAGTCCGGGAAACGGCCATCGATCAGCTTCGAAGTGAAGGTGACATCGTCGCGCTTGACGCGGACGTGGCTACGGCCAACTTCCAGCTCGATCTCGCGATCGCCGCTTTCCAGCAGGCGCTGCAGCTCGGTCACGCCCTTGCGCGGCACGATGATCTGGCGCTTGGAACCGCTGGGCTTGGCCAGGTCGGTTTCGCAAAGGGCCAGGCGATGACCGTCGGTGGCGACGGTGCGCAGCGCATCGCCGCGCAGGTCGAACAGCAGGCCGTTGAGGTAGTAGCGCACGTCCTGCTGGGCCATCGCGAACGCGGTGCGCTCGATCAGCTCCTTCAGGGTTGCTTCGCCGATGGCCACGCGCTCGGTGGCTTCCACCTCGTCCACCGACGGGAAGTCATTGGACGGCAGGGTGGCCAGGGTGAAGCGGCTGCGACCGGCCTGCACGGTGATCTTGTCACCGGTCTGCGAGACGGTGATCCGGCTGCCGTCGGGCAGGGCGCGGATGATCTCGAACAGTTTGCGGGCGGGAATGGTGGTTTCGCCGTCCTGGGCATCTTCAACCGCGATCCGCGACACCATCTCCACTTCCAGGTCGGTACCGGTCAGCGACAGCTGGCCGTTCTGCACCTGGACCAGGAAATTGGCCAGAACCGGAAGGGTCTGGCGGCGTTCGACCACGTTGACGACCTGTGCCAACGGCTTGAGAAAGGCTTCGCGCTGCAGTGTGAAACGCATGTGGTTCCGTGCCCCTATGCTTTAAAAAATGTGGAATAAATCAAAAGCTTGGTGGTGCTGGTAGAGACAGAATCGCTGGAAAACAACGCTAAGTCTTTGTAAATAAAAGAGTTTCTGGCCTCGAAACCCTCTGTATTACCGACCCCCAGAGGGTGGGGAAAGCTGTGGATAACTCCAGCGCGATTTCAAACGCCATTTTTATCCACAACGTGTCCCGCGCTTGCTACCGGATTCTGCACCGTTTTGTGCGATGACGCCTCATCGGCATCCGTGCATCATTCGCTCAGCTTCCGGATCAGCTTGTCCCAGTCCTCGCGAAGCTTGCCGTCGGTTTCCATCAGGGTCCGGATCTGGCGGCAGGCATGCAGCACCGTGGTGTGATCGCGACCGGCAAAGGCGTCGCCGATCTCGGGCAGGCTGTGCTCGGTCAGTTCCTTGGTCAGGGCCATGGCGACCTGGCGCGGGCGGGCCAGCGAGCGGGTCCGACGCTTCGACAGCAGATCCTTGATCTGCAGGCCGTAGTAGTCGGCAACGGTTTTCTGGATGTTGGGAATGCTGATCGCCTGCTGCTGGGCGCGCAGCAGGTCGCGCAGGGTTTCCTGGGCGAATTCGGTGGTGATCGCGCGGCCGGTGAAGTTGGCGCGGGCGGTCAGGGTATTGAGCGCACCTTCGAGGTCGCGCACGTTGGAGCGCATCTTCTTGGCGATCAGGAACGCAACATCATCGGGAATCTCGGCGCCACGTTCGCGCGCCTTGGCCAGCACGATCGCGGCGCGGGTCTCGAAGTCCGGCGGTTCGATCGCGACCGACAGGCCCCAGGCAAGCCGCGACTTCAGGCGCGCTTCCAGGCCTTCGACCTCGCGCGGATAGCGGTCGCAGGTCAGGATGATCTGCTGCTTGCCATCGAACAACGCGTTGAAGGTGTGGAAGAACTCTTCCTGGGTGCGGTCCTTGCCGGCGAAGAACTGGATGTCATCGATCAGCAGCGCGTCGACCTGCTGGAACTGGCGCTTGAACTGATCCATGGTCTTTTCCTGCAGGGCCCGGATCATCGCGCTGAAGAACTGTTCCGAACGCAGGTACAGCACCTTCGCGCCCGGATTGGCCTGGCGCATGGCGTTGCCGGCGGCGAACATCAGGTGGGTCTTGCCCAGGCCGGTGCCTCCGTACAGCAGCAGCGGGTTGTGCGCGCGGTCGCCCGGCTTCTGCGCTGCCTGGAAGGCGGCGGCCAGGCCCAGCTGGTTGCTGCGGCCTTCGACGAAGTTGGCGAAGGTGTAGTGATTGTCCAGATTGCCGGCAAACGGCACCTGCGGTTCGCTGGACACAGGCGCCGACGACGTGGAAACCGGCGCGTTCTGCGTCTCCACAGGGCGCGGGCGCGAGCCGATTTCAAGAAAAACGTCGCTGAAACCGGCGAAGTGAGCCAGCAGTTCGCGGATCCGGGCCAGGTACAGCTCGCGGACCTGGTCGACGATGAAGGCATTTGGTGCATACAGCACCAGGCTGTCCACGCGCAGATCGGCCTGCAGCGGCTTCAACCAGGTATGAACGTCTTCCGGCGGGAACTCCGCTTCGAGGCGCTCGAGACTACGGGACCAGGCATCCATCAGCAATAATCGTCCGGTGGCCGGTGCATGGACGCGACAAGGCGCCCAGACACAGGCCGGAAAGGGGGGAAATGGATGGCTCAGACTACCACCGAGCGCCCGCCTTCGGAATGCTTGTCCCCTACTTATTCACAAAAACATCCACAGCTATTGCACAGCCCGGTGAATTCGCGTAGTCCCCAGGGGTTGACGTGAGGGGGGAGACCTCTCTAGAATTTCCGGTTCTTTCCGTCCCATTCATACGAGAGGCCCCCAATGGCCACGAAGCGCACCTACCAGCCCAGCAACCTCAAGCGTAAGCGCGACCACGGCTTCCGTGCCCGTATGAAGACCGCTGACGGCCGCAAGATCCTGTCGCGTCGCCGCGCCAAGGGCCGCAAAGTCCTGAGCGCCTGATTGCCATGCCGCACATCGCGGCAGACGCAATCCCTTCGACAGTGAATACTGCAGACCCGCGCAAGCGATTCCCTCGCTCTGCGCGGGTTCGCACGCGTGCCGAATACTCAACGGTCTTCAACGGCGCCCGCCGTGTGTCCGATCCGCTGATGACCCTGCACTGGCTGCCGGCTGACCGGCCGGCCAGGCTGGGTCTGGCAGTTTCCCGCAAGGTCGATCCGAACGCCGTCGGGCGTAACCGGATCAAGCGCGTCCTGCGCGACATCCTGCGTCAGACACGTACCGACATCCAGCCAGGCGACTTTGTCGTCGTGGCTCGTAGTGCTGCGCGTTCCGCCAGCAACGACGAGATCCGCCAGGCCTTCCTGCGCCTGCTGCGTCGCCTGCGTGCATTGCCCACGCCGGGCGTGGACGGCACAATGCCGCCGCCTGATGGCATCGCAACTCCTTCTTTGACCGAGCCGGCATCGCGTCCCGGCCCCGCCGAGCCTGTCCGCTGATGAACCAGACCCGCGTATTCCTCATTTTTGCCTGGCTGATGGTGGCCGTGCTGCTGTGGATGGAGTGGAGCCGTGAAAAGGCTGCTCCGACCCCGGCACCAACCACCACGTCGGCCCCGGCCGCCGCACAGAGTGTTCCGGGCGCGAACCCCGGCGCCATCCCCAGCGCCCAGGTGCCGGGCGCCCCCGGCCAGGCCGCCGCACAGGCCCAGGCCAGCGCTACCCCGGCCAGCCAGCGCGTGACGGTCACCACCGACGTGCTGCGCCTGGTGCTCGACGGCGGCCGCGTGCTCGACGCCGAGCTGCTGCAGTTCCCGCAGACCAAGGACGAAGGCAGTCCGCCGGTCCGCCTGCTGACCGAAGACCCCGCCCACCCGTACAGCGCGATCAGTGGCTGGGCCAGCGAAGACAAGAACACCCCGGTTCCCGGCGCCGACGGCTTCAAGCTGGTGGGTGACACCACCGACTTCGTGCTGGCCAAGGGCCAGAACGAACTGCAGATCCCGTTCGTGTGGACCGCCGACAACGGCGTGACCATCAAGCGCACCCTGACCGTCTCGCGCAACGAGTACGCCGTGCGCTTCAAGGACGAAGTCAGCAACGCCGGCACCGCCCCGTGGAACGGCTACGTCTACCGCACCCTGGACCGCACCCCGACCATCCTGTCGCGGAGCATGACCAACCCGGATTCCTTCAGCTTCAACGGTGCCACCTGGTACGACAATGACAAGAAGTACCAGCGTCGTGCGTTCAAGGACTACCTGGAAGACGGCACGCTGAACCAGAACATCACCGGCGGCTGGCTGGCGATGCTGCAGCACCACTTCTTCACCGCCTGGATCCCGCAGAAGGACCAGACCGCACACTACGTGCTCTCGCAGGTGGCCGGTCGTGACCTGATCGAAGCGCGTGGCCCGGCCTTCACCGTGGCGCCGGGCCAGTCGACCAGCACCGAAGCCCGCCTGTGGGTCGGCCCGAAGCTGGTCAACCTGATCGCCAAGGAAGATGTGCCGGGCCTGGACCGCGTGGTCGACTACAGCCGCTTCTCGATGATGGCGGTGATCGGCCAGGGCCTGTTCTGGGTGCTCAACCAGGTGCACAAGCTGGTCGGCAACTGGGGCTGGGCGATCGTCGGGCTGGTGGTGCTGCTGAAGCTGGTGCTGTACCCGCTGTCGGCAACCCAGTACAAGAGCGGCGCCAAGATGCGTCGTTTCCAGCCGCGCATCGCGCAGCTGAAGGAACGCTATGGCGATGACCGCCAGAAGTTCCAGACCGCGATGATGGAGCTGTACAAGAAGGAAAAGATCAATCCGATGGGCGGCTGCCTGCCGATCCTCATCCAGATGCCGATCTTCTTCGCCCTGTACTGGGTGCTGGTGGAATCGGTCGAACTTCGCCAGGCGCCCTGGTTCGGCTGGATCCAGGACCTGACCGCACGCGACCCGTACTTCATCCTGCCGGTCATCAACGTGGCGGTGATGTGGTTCACCCAGAAGCTGACCCCGGCACCGGGCATGGACCCGATGCAGCAGAAGATGATGCAGTTCATGCCGCTGGTGTTCGGCGTCATGATGGCCTTCATGCCGTCCGGCCTGGTCCTGTACTGGGTGGTCAACGGCGGCCTGGGCCTGCTGCAGCAGTGGTGGATGACCAAGCGCCATGGCGGCGAGCCGGTCCCGGCCACCACCGCTCCGGCCCCGGTCAAGAAGAAGTAATCCCGACCGCAGGTCACCTGCTTTGTAGAGTCGACTGTTAGTCGACTGGCGGATGAGCAGTCGACCCACAGTCGACTCTACCGCCCCGATCGACGCGAAAAGCCCGCCGCAAGGCGGGCTTTTCGCATGCGGCGGTAGAATCGCCGGCACATCGTCCCTCCCGCCCTCGAGTCCGCCATGCCGCGTGCGTCGTCGTTCCGCCTGTTCCTGCCCTCGCTGTTGTTGACCCTGGTCGTTGCCGGTTGTGGCGACAAGGATGCGAAGGCGCCGGCGACCACCGTCACCCAGGCGAGCGCGCAGGCCGCGGCCGCCGCCGATCCCGCGGCCGCACCGATGCTGGTGGCCCTGCAGAAACAGCTCGACGGTTACCGCCGGATCATCGTGCTGCTGGCAGACGAGCAACAGCAGTCGGCCGCCGACCGCGGCACCTCCACGCGTGTGGGACAGCAGCTGTTCCACGATGGCCTGGAACAGCGCACGGCGATCGCCGCGCAGTTCGACACCCTGCTGCGCGGCTCCAGCCCGCAGCGCTTCGCCACCCTCGGCACCGTGCTGGACTACATCGAATCGGCGCCGGAGCTGTTCGACGCCGACCGCTTGGCCTTCCGAGAAGTGCTGCGCGATCTGCATGAGCGCGTCGGCGCCGATTCGTCGCTGCCGGCAGTGAAGCTGCACCAGCGCATCGGCGAAGACCTGGAGGCGCTGGACGAGATCGAGCGCAACTACAACCAGGAACTGACCCGCATCTTCAGCCGCTTCGAGCGCACCCGCGCCATCGCGCTGAAGCGCGAGAAGTGGGAGGACTACATCGCCCACCTGCACACGGACTACAGCCGCGAAGCGATCCTGCGCGACTACGGCGTGATCGAGCCGTATCCGATGTCGATGAAGGACAGCGACCGCGAGATCTTCGGCCGCGACCTGCCGGCCAAGACCGTGGTGCTGACTTTCGACGACGGTCCGCACAAGGCCTATACCGATGAAGTGGTGGCCATCCTCAAGCGCTATGACGTGCCGGGTGTCTTCTTCGAAGTGGGCCGCAACCTGGGCAAGGTCGAGGCCGACGGCAAGGTCAGCCTCGGCCCGATGGCGAAGATCAGCCGCAACCTGATGGAAGAAGGCTATGCGGTCGGCAACCACAGCCTGACCCACGCCCAACTGTCGCGCACCACCGGTGACGCGCTGCGCCAGCAGGTGCTCGACACCGACACGCTGCTGAAGGATGTCGACAGCAAGCGCGCGCCGCTGTTCCGCTTCCCCTATGGCGCGCGCAACGCCGAAGGCCTGCAGCTGCTCAACGAGGCCGGACTGAAGTCGATCATGTGGAACATCGATTCGATGGACTGGGCCGACCCGGTGCCGGAATCGATCGTGCAGCGCGTGCTGGACCAGGTGAACAAGGAACAGCGCGGCATCATCCTGTTCCACGACATCCACGATCGTGCGGTAAAGGCACTGCCGCAGATCCTCGACCGGCTGATCGCCGATGGCTACCAGTTCGCCGGCTGGAACGGCCGCGACTTCACCGTCGCCCGTGCGCGCAAGGGCGATACCGGTGCCGCGACCGTCACCACCGGCTACGAGAAGTCGTGGGCGATCGTGGTCGGCATCGACAACTACGCCAAGTGGCCGAAGCTGGAATACGCCAGCCACGACGCGCAGGCGGTGGCCGATACCCTGACCGGGCAGTTCGGCTTCCCGTCCTCGCAGGTGATCGTGCTGAAGAACGAGCAGGCCACCCGAAACAACATCCTGGCCGCCTTCCACGACCGCCTGGCCGATGACCGCACTGGCAGGAACGACCGCGTGTTCGTGTTCTTCGCCGGCCACGGCGCGACCCGCCAGCTCGCCTCAGGGCGCGACCTCGGCTACATCATTCCGGTTGATTCGGACCCGAAGGAATTCGCTACCGATGCCATCGCGATGACCGATATCCAGAACATCGCCGAGAGCATGCAGGCCAAGCACGTGATGTTCGTGATGGATGCCTGCTACAGCGGCCTGGGCCTGACCCGTGGCGGCCCGTCGTCGTCGTCGTTCCTGCGCGAGAACGCGCGTCGCAGCGCGCGGCAGATGCTGACCGCCGGTGGCGCCGACCAGCAGGTGGCCGATGCCGGCCCCAACGGCCACTCGGTGTTCACCTGGGTGCTGCTGCAGGCGCTGGCCGGCAAGGGTGACCTCAACGGCGACGGCCTGATCACCGGTACCGAGCTGGCCGCCTACGTGGCGCCGGCCGTATCGGCGGTCTCGCACCAGACCCCGGCCTTCGGCAGCCTGCCCGGTTCGCAGGGCGGCGAGTTCGTGTTCCAGGTGCCGGACAGCCAGGAATTCCTCAATGCCGATACGCGCCAGCTGACCGCCGATGCAATCGCACTGAACAACAAGGTGGATGCCGCCAGCGAGGCCAAGGGCAGCCAGGCGCCGGTGACGGTGGCTGACCTGCAGGGCGGCAAGGCCAAGCTGGTAGTGCCCTCCGCCGGCCCGGCGTCCGACCGCCAGCGCGCGCAGCAGGCCAACGACCGTGGCCTTCAGCTGTACCGCGAGAAGCAGTACGACGAGGCAGTCGCGCAGTTCACCGAAGCACTGAAGCTGCGTCCGGACTTTGCCCAGGCCGCCAACAACCTCGGTTTCGTCTACTACCGCCAGCAGCGCTATGCCGAAGCGGCGCGCTGGCTGGAGAACACGCTGAAGATCGACCCATCGCGCGCCGTGGCCTATCTCAACCTGGGTGATGCCTACTTCAACGCCGGCGACAAGGCCAAGGCGAAGCAGGCCTACACCACCTACCTGGCGCTGCAGCCGCAGGGCAGCGGTGCCGCGCAGGCACGCACGCAGCTGGAGAAGCTCTGAGCCATGAACGACGCGATCCGCACCGACACCATTGTGGCCATCGCCAGTGCCCCCGGCGCGGGTGGTGTCGGCCTGTTGCGCCTGTCCGGTCCGCGCGCTGCGGCGATTGCCAATGCGCTGGGGGCGCCCGCGCTGCGGCCGCGCCACGCGCACTACGCGCGCCTGCGTGATGCCGACGGCGAGGTCATCGACGATGGCATCGTGCTGTGGTTCCCGGCACCGAACAGCTTCACCGGCGAAGAGGTGGTGGAACTGCAGGGCCACGGCAGTCCGGTGCTGCTGCAGCAACTGGTCGCGCGCTGCATCGCGCTCGGCGCGCGCCAGGCGCGGCCTGGCGAGTTCAGCGAACGCGCGTTCCTCAACGGCAAGCTCGACCTGGCCCAGGCTGAGGCCATCGCTGACCTGATCGCCGCCGGCGACAACCGTGCCGCACGCGCTGCACGACGCTCGCTGGATGGCGTGTTCTCGCGCCGCATCGAGGCCGTGGTCGATCAGCTGGTGCTGCTGCGCATCCACGTGGAAGCGGCCATCGACTTTGCCGACGAACCGCTGGATACGCTTGGTGGCGCACAGGTGCGGCGCGGGCTGGAACAGG
The DNA here is from genome assembly GCF_059369815.1 of Stenotrophomonas sp. YJH_SMC_27. NCBI lineage: Bacteria > Pseudomonadati > Pseudomonadota > Gammaproteobacteria > Lysobacterales > Lysobacteraceae > Stenotrophomonas > Stenotrophomonas sp. YJH_SMC_27. Next base: position 345,582 of record NZ_JCAFTA010000003.1, read on the forward strand.
CGCGCAGCGACTTGGCCCTGCTGCGCCGCGATGCCGAACGCGGTCGCCGCCTGCGCGATGGCCTGCATGCGGTGCTGGTCGGTCCGCCCAATGCCGGAAAGAGCTCATTGCTCAATGCGCTGGCCGGCAGTGAACGCGCCATCGTCACCGACATCGCCGGCACCACCCGCGACACGCTTCGCGAGACGATCCGCCTGGACGGGCTGGAACTGACCCTGGTCGATACCGCTGGCCTGCGCGACGGCGGCGACGCCATCGAACGCGAAGGCATGCGCCGCGCCCATGTGGAAATCGAGCGCACCGACCTGGCGCTGATCGTGCTGGATGCGCGCGATCCGGCGACCGGCGAAGCGGCGCTGGGCGAGGCCGTGGCAGCGGTGCCGCACAAGGTCTACATCCACAACAAGTCGGACCTGCTGGATGCGCTGCCGATGCTGGACGACCCGGACCGTGTGTTCGTCTCGGCTGCGACCGGTGCCGGCCTGGAGGATCTGCACGCGCGCCTGCGTTTGATCGCTTCGGCCGGGGCAGGGGAGCAGGCGGATGGCGAGTTCTCCGCGCGCACGCGGCATGTGGATGCAATCGAGCGTGCGCAGGAGCACGCGCAGCGCGCCGACGGCGAGCTGGCGCACGAGCACCTGGAGCTGGCCGCCGAGGAACTGCGGCTGGCGCATGACGCGCTGGGCGAGATCACCGGGCAGATGAGTGCGGATGATCTGCTGGGAAGGATCTTCTCCAGTTTCTGCATCGGCAAGTAACTGTAGAGCCGAGCCCATGCTCGGCTGCTCTACCCGTCAGCCGAGCATGGGCTCGGCTCTACAGGTGCGGGCTTCCCCCACCTGTCACATTGCCGCCGCATACTGACGGCCATCACATACCGCTTGGGGAAGTCGCAGTGAAGTCGTGGGGTTGTGCGTTGCTGTTGTCGCTGGCCGTGGCACCATCGGTGGCCATGAGTGCTGAATCCTCCACCTCGGCCGCGCACAAGGTGTCGGTCTATGGCCATCGCGGGGCGAGCGCGTTGCTACCCGAGCACACCCTGGCCGCCTATGCGCAGGCGATCGCCGATGGCGCCGACTACATCGAGCCGGACCTGGTGATGACCAGGGACGGAATGATGGTGGCCCGCCACGAGAACGAGATCAGCGGCACCACTGATGTGGCCTCGCATCCGGAGTTCGCCAGCCGCCGCACCAGCAAGGTCATCGACGGGCAGAAGGTCGACGGCTGGTTCACCGAAGACTTCACCCTGGCCGAGCTGAAGACCCTGTACGCGCGCGAGCGCCTGCCGGAACTGCGCAGCACCGCCTATGACGGCCAGTTCCGCATCGCCAGCCTGGACGAGATCCTGGCCTTCCTGGTGCAGCAGGCCGGGCGTGCCAACCGTGGCATCGGCCTGGTACCGGAGATCAAGCACCCGACCTACTTCCAGTCGATCGGCCTGCCGATGGAAGACAAGCTGCTGGCCGCGCTGCGCGGCAACGCCTATACCAACGTCGGCCCGGTCACCATCCAGTCGTTCGAGACCGCCAACCTGCGCTACCTGCGCGGCAAGATCCCGCGCGGCAGCAACATCCGCCTGCTGCAACTGCTGTGGAAGGGCGGCACCCAGCCGGCCGACATCGCCAAGGCCGGTGGCACGCTGACCTACGCGCAGATGATGACCCCGGCCGGACTGAAGGACATCGCCAGCTACGCCGACGGCATCGGCCCGGAACTGCGCTCGATCATTCCGCTGGATGCCAAGGGCGCGCTGAGCACTCCGACCACGCTGGTACAGGACGCACATGCAGTGGGGCTGATGGTGATTCCGTACACCTTCCGTCCGGAGAACCACTTCCAGGCCAGCAACCTGCGCAAGGGCGCCGACACCGCGCGCAATCCCGAAGGTTCGATTGCCGAGATGCACGCCTATCTGGCGACCGGCATCGATGCGTTCTTCACCGATGATCCGGCGCTGGGCCGGCAGGCGGTGGATGGCATGGGCGCGGCGGGGAACTGATCGACCCCTGGCCGCCGGGCATGGCCCGGCGCTACCCAGGGCGTCCGCACGGTAGCGCCGGGCCATGCCCGGCGGCCCCTCGCTTCAACCGCGCGGTTCGTCCGGCCGGCGGAACGGAATCACCACGTAGTCCTGGCCCTCGCGCGGCTGCCACAGCACCGGCACGCGCTGTGGCGACGGCGGCTCCAGCTCGTCGTCGGCCAGCGGTTCTGCCTCGTCTTCTTCGTCTTCCCAGCTGTAGCGCGGGCGCGGCGGCAGCGGGTCGGCGTTGCGGAACAGCAGCGCGGCGATGATGCCGGCGAAGGCGCCGCCCATGTGCGACTGCCAGGACACGCCATCGGCGTGTGGCAGGATGGTCATCAGCATGCCGCCGTAGAACAGCATGCCGATCAGGCCGGTGGCGATGGCGGTGCGGTCGCGGCGCAGCAGGCCCAGGCTGGCCAGCAGGAACATCAGGCCGTGGGTCACGCCGCTGGCGCCCAGGTGCACGCTGCCCGGATTGCCCAGCATCCACGCGCCGATGCCCGAGCCCAGCCACAGCAGGGGCAGGGCGCGTAAGGTTGCTTTCGGGTAGACACTGCCAGCCAGCGTGCCCAGGATCAGGATCGCGATGCTGTTGGCGGCGATGTGCTCGACCGAGGCATGCAGCATCGGTCCACCGATCAGGCCAAGCAGGCCCTTGGCTTCCAGCGGTGCGACCGCCCACGGCCGCCAGTCGAAGGTGCCCTGCAGGGCGAACACGGCCACCAGCACCAGCACAGCGGCAAGGCTGAGATTGAACGCCCGCAGGATGCGCGAGCGGTCATCGCGAGGGGCCGGCACGTCGCCGGCGGGCAGGGGCGCGTTGTTGTCCATACCTCAGCAATGGCGGTGACTGGCGCGAAACCAAGGCCACCGCTGCGGGAGAGTGGGTGCGGCCGGCGGGACAATCCCGCCGGCCGGCCATGATCAGGCGTGGCCGGAGCCTTCCTTCGGCGGGTACTTCAGGCTCAGTACCACGGTGGCGGCGATGATGACCGCGACCACGCCCAGCGACACCGGGGTCGGGATCTTGAACAGGTCGATGATCATCATCTTGATGCCGATGAAGCCCAGCACCAGCGCCAGGCCATACGGCAGCAGGTGGAAGCGGTCGGCCATGCCGGCCAGCAGGAAGAACATCGCGCGCAGGCCCAGCACCGCGAACACGTTGGAGGTGAGCACGATGAACGGGTCGGTGGTGATCGCGAAGATCGCCGGGATGCTGTCCACCGCGAAGATCACGTCGGTGACCGCGATCAGGATCAGCACCGCGAACAGCGGGGTGAACCAGCGCACGCCGTCGCGCTTCACGCTCAGCGCGTTGCCGGCGTAGTCCGGCAGCAGGCGCAGGTGCTTGCGCATCCAGCGCAGGGCCGGGTTGGTCTCCAGGTCCGGCTCCTGGCCGGCGGCAAACCACATTTTCCAACCGGTGAAGAGCAGGAAAGCACCGAATACGTAGAGCAGCCAATGGAACTGGCTGATCAGCACGCTGCCGGCGAAGATCATGATCGTACGCAGCACGATCGCACCCAGAATGCCGATGATCAGCACCTTCTGGCGCTGCTCATCCGGCACCGCGAAGTAGCTCATGATCATCAGGAACACGAAGATGTTGTCGACCGCCAGCGCCTTCTCGACCAGGTAGCCGGTCAGGAATTCGAGGCCGACTTTGTTCGCTACCACCTGGCCGGCGGTCTCATTCAGGTAGTACCAGAGGCCGGCATTGAACAGCAGGGCCAGCGCGACCCAGCCGATGGACCACCACAGGGCCTCCTTGAAGGTGACCTTGTGCGGTCCACCATGGCGCATCAACACGAGGTCGACCAGCAGGGCGATGACCACCACCGCTGCGAAGCCGCCCCACAACCACACGTTACCGATCGTCTGCATTGGGAATGTCCGTTGGAAAGATGAATGCCAGGCCGGACGGCGAGGATCTGCAACGGAGGATCGGGAGGGGGATCCAGGGACAGAGCTTCGCCAGTACGGCGAAGGTCTCGCTCGCAGTTCCAGTCGGCTGGAACTGCCGTTGCACCGGAGCCTGCGGGCTCGAAATGACGGCGACAACGTCTGGGAGCTACTCCCCTTCTGCTGCCGATTCTGCGGCCTGGCCGGGCCGCCGTCAAATGCCGCGCCGGGCCCTGGATTTCCGGCCCCCGGTGCCCCCCGGCTACAATGACCGGATGAATACCCCCCTTCCGATTGTCCGCCTCAAGAATGCGTGGCGTTCCAGCCACCCGTGGATCTTCCAGAAACTGGTCGAGAAGCCGACCGTCCGGCCCAAGCCCGGTTCCATCGTCGACGTGGTCGGCATCGATGGCGAGTTCATTGGCCGCGGGTTCTACAACGGGCACTCGCGCATTGCCGTGCGCATCCTTGAGACCGACCAGAACGTGCCGGTCGATGCCGGCTGGTTCTCGCGCAAGATCGCCCAGGCGGTGTCGCTGCGCCGTGAGGTGCTGAAGCTCGACGCGGTCTCCGACGCCTGGCGCGTGGTGCACAGCGAAGGCGACGGCCTGTCCGGCCTGGTGGTGGATCGCTACGGCGACCTGGTGGTGGTCGAGTTCTTCGCCGCCGGCATGTTCCGCCACCGCGAATGGATCTACGACGCCCTGCGCGAGCAGTTCCCGGGCTGCCGTTTCCACAGCTTCGCCGACGAACACGTGCAGAAGCAGGAGAGCTTCGACTTCCACGGCAACACCACCACCGAAGCGGCGGTGATCACCGAGTACGGCATCAAGTTCCGCGCCGACCCGGCCGGTGCACACAAGACCGGCTTCTTCGCCGACCAGCGCGAGAACCGCGAGTGGCTGAGCCAGCAGGTGGAAGGCAAGAGCGTTCTGGACCTGTGCTGCAACACCGGTGGCTTCGCCGTGTACGCAGCAGCGCGTGGCGCCTCGGAAGTGGTCGGCATCGACATTGATGAGGACGTCATCCAGATCGCCAAGGGCAATTCGCGCCTGAACAACGTGCGCCCGAAGTTCATCCAGTCCGATATCTTCCCGTGGCTGCGCGACGCCGCCAACCGCGGTGAGCAGTATGACGTGGTGATCCTGGACCCGGCGAAGATGACCCGCGACCGCGACCAGGTCATCACCGCACTGAAGAAGTACCTGGACATGAACAAGCTGGCGCTTGGCGTGGTGAAGCCGGGCGGCCTGTTCGCCACGTTTTCCTGCACCGGCCTGGTGGCCGAGGACCAGTTCCTCGACATGCTGCGCCGCGCGGCCTATTTCTCCGGCCGCACGATCCAGATCCTGAAGGTCGCCGGCGCCGGCCCGGACCATCCGTTCATGGCCCACGTGCAGGAATCGCGTTACCTCAAGGCCGTGTTCTGCCGCGTGGTGGATTGACCGCGTGACTGCCGATCTCTGTAGAGCCGAGCCCACGCTCGGCTGATCTGTCTGGCAGCCGAGCCCATGCCCGGCGCTACAAAACGGCGGGCCGCAGCGCTATGGTCGGGCTCTTCCCAACACCGGTGAGAGCCCATGCCATCGTTGCGCCACCTGTCCTTCGTGCTTGCCGTGGCGCTGTGCGCGCCACTGTCCGCCCACGCCATCGAGTTCAGCACGCAGGAGCTGGCCCGCGCCAAGGCCCTGCAGCAGCGCCTGGTCACCCTCGACAGCCATCTGGATACGCCGGCCAATTTCGGCCGCACCGGCTTCGACATCGAACAGCGCCACGACCGCAACGCACTCTCGCAGGTGGACTACCCGCGCATGGTCGAAGGCGCGCTGGACGGCGGGTTCTGGGCGATCTACACCGACCAGGGCGACCGCAGCCCCGCCGCTCACCTGGCCGAACGTGACCACGGGTTGCAGCGGTTGCTGGAAATACGCGAGATGCTGGCCGCCAACCCCGAGCGGTTCGCGCTGGCACTGACCGCCGATGACGCGGCGCGGATCAAGGCGGCCGGCAAGCGTGTGGTCTACATCAGCATGGAAAACGCCAGCCCGCTGGTGGCCGATCCCAGCCTGCTCTCGTTCTACCACCGCGCCGGCCTGCGCCTGCTCAGCACCGTGCACTTTGCCAACAACGAGTTCGCCGATTCGGCCACCGATCCCAAGGGTGCGGAATGGAAAGGACTTAGCCCGGCCGGCAAGGAGCTGGTGCGGCAGGCGGTGAAGCTGGGCATCGTGATCGACCAGTCACATGCATCGGATGCGGTGTTCGACGATCTGCTGGCAATGATGCCGGTACCATTCGTGCTGTCGCACAGCTCGGCCAAGGCGGTCTACGACCACCCGCGCAACCTCGACGACGCGCGCCTGCGCAAGCTGGCCAAAGCCGGCGGCGTGATCCAGGTGAACGCCTATGGCGGCTACCTGATCGACACCGCGAAGACGCCCGAGCGCAAACAGGCCGAGGAAGCGCTGAGCAAGCAGCTGGGCGGCTGGGAAGGCATGGGCATCGAACAAGGCGTTGCCCTGCTGAAGGCCGAACAGGCACTGGACCACGAGCACCCGGTGCGGCACGCCAGCCTGGACGACTTCTTCGCCCACTTCGACCACATCCTCACGGTGGTCGGCCCTGAGCACGCGGGCATCGGCCTGGACTGGGATGGTGGTGGCGGACTGAGTGACCTGCCCGATGTCAGCCAGCTGCCGAAGATCACCGCGTGGCTGCTGCGCAAGGGCTATACCGAGAAGCAGATCGCCGGCATCTGGGGCGGCAACCTGCTGCGGGTGATGCGCCAGGCGCAGGACTACGCCGCAAAGCAGGGCGGTTGAAACGCCCTGCGGTGGTGCCGGCCAGCGGCCGGCACTACCGGTGATCGGTCTATTTCGCGATCAGCGCATGGCGTCGGCTGTACAGCAGGTACAGCACCAGGCCGGCCACGTTCCACAACAGGAAGTACAGCTGGGTGGTGTGCGGCAGGCTGATGAACAGGTAGATGCAACCCAGCGCGGCCAGCGGGCCAACCACGAAGGCCAGCGGCGTGCGGAACGTGCGCGCGCGGTCCGGCTCGCGCAGCCGCAGCACCACCAGGCAGATGCCTACCGCAGTGAACGCGGCCAGGGTACCGGCGTTGGCCAGTGCGGCAATCTCGTCCAGGCGCGCCACGCCGGCCAGCGCGGAAACCACGACCGCAGTGAACAGCGTGGTTGCCACCGGCGTGCCGGTACGTGCGTTCACCTTGGACAGGCGACGCGGCAGCAGGCCGTCGCGGCTCATCACGAAGAAGATGCGGCTCTGGCCGTACAGGAAGGCCAACAGCACGGTCGGCAGGGCGATGATCGCGATCACGCCGATCACCATCGCCGCGGTCGGATGGCCCAGCTGGCGCATGATAAGGGCCAGCGGCTCGGCGCTGTGGCCGAATACCGCGTAGCTCATCGCACCCACGGCGGCCAGCGCCACCAGCACGTAGACGATGGTGCAGCCGATCATCGAACCGATGATGCCGATCGACAGGTCGCGGCCCGGGTTCTTGGTTTCCTCGGCGGCGGTGGAGATCGCATCGAAGCCGTAGAAGGCGAAGAAGATGATCGCCGCTGCCGCCATCACGCCGTGCTCGACGCCGTCGGGGCCCATCGACTTGGCGAAGCCGTACGGCATGAACGGCTGCAGGTTGGCGCTGTCGAACGCGGGCAGGGCCACCGCCACGAAGATGGCCAGCGCGATCAGCTTGAACACCACCAGGATGGCGTTGAGCGTGGCGCTTTCCTTGGTGCCGGCCATCAGCATGCCGGCCACCAGCCAGGTGATGATGATCGCCGGCAGGTTGATCATGCCGCCTTCCACGTGCGGGCCGCCCGCCAGCCAGGCCGGCAGGTGCACGTTCCAGCCGAACTGGGTGTGGACCCATTCGAGGAAGCCGACGAAGTAGCCGGACCAGCCCACCGCCACCGTACTCACCACCAGCGAGTACTCCAGGATCAGGCTCCAGCCCACCACCCAGGCGAACACCTCGCCCAGCGCACTGTAGCTGTAGGTGTAGGCACTGCCGGCGGCGGGCATCATCGTCGACAGCTCGGCGTAGGACAGCGCCGCGCAGGCACAGACCGCACCGGCGATGGCGAAGGAGATCAGCACGGCCGGGCCAGCCAGGTTGGCACCGACGCCGATCAGCGTGTAGATGCCGGTACCGACGATGGCGCCGATGCCCAGCGCGATCAGGTGCGGCCAGCTGAGCGTCGGGATCAGGCGCCTGCCGGCTTCGTGGACGGTGACGGAATCTAGGGACTTGCGCCGGAACAGGGACATGCAGGCCTCGGAAGGGGTGACTTAGAACGACAAGTTCCCGAGTGTGACCGAACGCAGCGCAGCATTACCACTGACGGGGGTCATGATTGCCGGCGCGCGCGCTGCACCGCGACCAGACTGCCGGAATCGGCATAAAGCAGGCCGGGTCGCCAGAGGCGGTGCCGGCGAACAGCAGGGCCAGGCCGAGCAGCGGCAGCCGCCCGTTCACCCGTTCAACCCGAGCCGGATGCCGAACCCCACCAGGAACAGGCCGGCCACGCGGCGCAGCGCATCGCTGATCCGCGGGTGCTGGATCAACCGGCGACGGGCCAGGTTGCCCACGCCGATCAGCATCGAGCAGTAGGCGATACTGACCACCAGGATGATGCCGGCCAGCGCGGCGAAGGTGGCGATGCCCTGGTGTGCCTTCGGATCGATGAACAACGGCAGGAAGGCCATGTAGAACAGGATCGCCTTCGGATTGAGCAGGCTGACCAGGATCGCCTGCTGGAAATAGCGGCCGGGCTGCATGCGGATCGGGCCAGCGTCGCCACCCTCGTGCTTGGGCGTGCGCAGCAGGCTGATGCCCACCCACACCAGGTAGGCCGCACCCAGGTACTGCACGGCGTGGAACACCAGCGGGTTGGCCTTGAGCAGTGCGGCCACGCCGGCCAGCGCCAGCCACATCAGGATCTGGTCGCCGACCAGCAGGCCGGCCAATGCAGTGTAGCCGCCACGCACGCCGCCACGGCCGGTGGCGGTCAGCAGGGTGAAGGTGCCGGGGCCGGGCAGGGCGAGAAACACCAGCACGGCGACCAGAAACGTCCACAGGTCCTGGATGCCCATCCACGGCATGGCGGTGTTCTCTCTTACGCGGGGCCGCCATTGTCGGCCAGCACCACGGCGGAGGACAGGGGGCCGGTGGGGCCAACCGGCATGCCAGACAGCAGCGGTTGCAGGTGCTGGCGCAGCTGCGCGTGCAGCTGCCGCACCGCGGGTGAGAACTGCTTGCGGTGCGGGCACACGAGATGCAGTGGAATGTGGCTGCCGACGCCGTCGAGCAGCAGCTGCAGGCGCCCGGCCAGCACGTCTTCGCGCAGGTCCAGCCAGGATTTGTAGGTGATGCCTTCGCCGGCCACGGCCCAGCGCCGCACCACATCGGCGTCATCGCAGACCAGCGGGCCGCGCACCGGTATCACCGCCCGGCGGCCGTCGACGTCGAATGACCAGCGATCGTAGGCACGACCGCTGAGCTGGTAGACCAGGCAATCGTGCTCACGCAGATCTTCCAGGCGCGTGGGCGTGCCACGCCGCTGCAGGTAATCGGGCGAGGCCGCCAGTACGCGCCGATTGCCTTCCAGCAGGGGCAGGGCGACGTAGTTGGCGTCGTCGAAGTGGCCGATGCGGATGGCCACGTCGACCGGGTCGCGGAACACATCGGCCACTTCATCGGACAGGCGCAGGTGCAGGCGCAGCCGGGGATGGGACGCGCGGAACGCGCTCAGCCAGGGCAGCAGCAGGTTGCGGCCCAAGTCCGACGGCGCCGACAGCTGCAGGGTGCCGTGCAGTTCGGCGTCCTCGGCCTGCACGCGCGCCTGGCCCTCGCGCAGGGTGGCCAGCACGTCCTGTGCGTAGGGCAGGTACAGCGCGCCCTCGCCGGTCAGGCGCAGGCTGCGGGTGGTGCGCACGAACAGGCGCAGGTCCAGCTCGCGTTCCAGCCGCGCCACTGCCGCGGCGACCTGCCCCGGCAGCAGGTCGGCCTCGCGGGCCGCTTGCGAAAAGCTGCCCAGCGCAGCAGTGCGGACGAACAGCTGCAGATCGTCGAAGCGGATCATCTTCATCGCCAGAGTGAAAGTGCTGCCCGATTCTGCGCCTTTCTGCGAGACCGCGTGCGGCGCAACCTGTCGCCTCCTCCCCCACTGGACCGCTGCCATGCGCGCCATTGCCTACACCCAAGCCGGCCTGCCGATCGATGATCCCCAGGCCCTGATCGACCTCGAACTGGAGTTGCCGCAGCCCGGCCCGCGCGACCTGCGCGTGGCGGTGCGCGCGGTGGCGGTGAACCCCGTCGACACCAAGGTCCGCCGAGGCGTGGCCACCGACGGCCCGCGCGTGCTGGGCTGGGATGCGGTCGGCATCGTCGATGCGGTGGGCAGCGAGGTGACCCTGTTCCAGCCCGGCGATGCGGTCTACTACGCTGGCGTCATTGATCGCCCGGGCAGCAATGCCCAGTACCAGTTGGTGGACGAACGCAGCGTCGGCCGCAAGCCGGCCAGCCTCGATGACGCCGCTGCCGCCGCACTGCCGCTGACCGCGATCACCGCCTGGGAGCTGCTGTTCGACCGCCTGCGCATTCCCGAGGACGGGGGCGAAGGCCAGACCCTGCTGGTGATCGGCGCTGCCGGTGGTGTCGGCTCGATCCTGGTGCAGTTGGCGCGGAAGCTCACCAGGCTGACCGTGATCGGCACCGCCTCGCGCCCGGAGACCCAGGACTGGGTGTATGCGATGGGCGCCCACCATGTGATCGACCACCGCCTGCCACTGGCCGAGGGCCTGGCGCGGCTGGGCATCGGCGAGGTGCAGCACGTGGCCAGCCTGACCCATTCCGACCAGCACTACGCGCAGATCGTGGAGCTGCTGGCGCCGCAAGGGCAGTTCGGCCTGATCGATGACCCGGGCCAGGTGGATGTGATGGCGCTCAAGCGCAAGGCGTTGTCACTGCACTGGGAATCGATGTTCACCCGCCCGCTGTACCGGACGGCGGACATGCAGCGCCAGCACGACCTGTTGAACCGGGTGGCCGAGCTGGTCGACACCGGCGTGCTGCGGACCACCCTGGGCGAGCATTTCGGACGCATCGACGCAGCCAACCTGCGCCGTGCCCATGCGCTGCTGGAGAGCCATCGCGCCAAGGGCAAGATCGTGCTGGAAGGCTGGTAAGGCTCCTGTAGAGCCGAGCCCACGCTCGGCTGCCGTTCGCGCGTGGGCGTCAGCCGAGCATAGGCTCGGCTCTACGGAGCTTCATCCACACATGGCGTGGATCAGCCGTGTCGACCAGGGTCGACACCTACCAACAGCTGCGGGAACCACGGCTCACGCCACGCCGTTGTCGACGTGTTCGGCGAAACCGGGCTGCTCTCGCAGGCGCTCGAACCATGCGACGAGGTGGGGCAGCGCGGGCTTGCTGCCCGGCGTGCTGCGCCAGCGTTGGGTCGACAGCCCCAGCACGATATCTGCAAGGGTGAAGGTGCTGCCCGCCACATAGGCATCGGTGGCGGCCAGCTGGGCTTCAAGCACACCCATCAGCCGGTTCCACTGCGCCAGGCTGGCCTCGGCGCGGGCATCGTCCGGATAGTCCGGATGCTGGCGCACGCGCGCCATGAACACGTGGCGCCAGGCACTGTTGAGATCGCTGGCCTGCCAGTCCATCCACTGCTCCACCCGCGCACGGGCCTGCGCCGCACGTGGCAGCAGATCCTCGCGTCCGGCGCGCGCGGCAAGGTAGCGGCAGATGCTGTTGGATTCCCACAGTACGAAGTCGCCATCGCGCAGCACCGGCACCTGCCGGTTGGGGTTCAGCGTGGCCAGCAGATCAGGTGGGGGGACCGGCTCGTGATGCAGGGGCAGATCCAGCCCCGCGCACAGCCACAGTACCTTGCGCACGTTGATGGAAGTGGGCTTTCCGTATAGAGCGGGCATGGTCCTGACGCAGCAGCTGAGACTCGGCCAGCCTACACTTGCCCCATGCAAACCGAATACCTGCTCATTGCCGGCCTTCTATTGGCCGTGCTCATCCTGCAACTGGTCGCCCTGCTGCGCCGTCCGCCGCATGACCGCCTGGAACAGGCCGTGCGCGAGGAGGCCCGCGCCGGGCGCAGCGAACTGCGCGAACAGCTCGATGGCTTCGCCCGCGCGCTGACCGATCTGTCCACCCGCACCGACCAGCGCCTGGACCTGCTGCGCGAAGCGCTGGGCGAAGATGCCCGCAAAGCCCGCGCTGAAGTGGCCGACAGCCAGCAGCGCGGCGCAGCGTTGATGGGGCAGCGGCTGCAGGAACTGCGCGGCCAGCTGGAGACCTTCGGCCAGCAGCAGGAGGCACGCATCCATGCGTTTGGCCAGCAGCTGCAGGAGCTCACTGCGCGTACCGATACCCAGCTCGGGGCGCTGCGCCAGACCCTGGTGGACGATGCACGCAAGGGCCGCGAGGAGGGCGCGCAGTCGCAGCAGCGCCTGACCGACAGTCTGGGCCTGCGCCTGCAGGAACTGACCCAGCGCAACGAGCACCGCATCGCCGAGATGCGTGCCACGCTGGAGGAACAGCTGCGCGCGCTGCAGAACGACAACGCCCAGAAGCTGGAGCAGATGCGCCACACCGTGGACGAGAAGCTGCAGTCGACGCTGGAAACGCGGCTGGGCAACTCCTTCAAGCTGGTCTCCGAGCGCCTGGAACAGGTGCAGCGTGGCCTCGGCGAGATGCAGCAGCTGGCCACCGGCGTGGGCGACCTCAAGCGCGTGCTGACCAACGTCAAGAACCGCGGCAGCTGGGGCGAAGTGCAGCTGGAGAACATCCTCGAGCAGACACTCACCCAGGAGCAGTACGCGCGTGCGGTGAGGGTGCGCCCGGATAGTGGCGAGATGGTCGATATCGCCGTGCGCCTGCCGGGCCGCAGCAGCGACGACACGCCGGTGTGGCTGCCGATCGACTCCAAGTTCCCGCGCGAGGATTACGAGCGCCTGCTGGACGCACAGGAACAGGGCGATGCCGAGGGCGTGCGCCTGCAGGGCATCCAGCTGGAGCGCGCGGTGCGCGTGCAGGCCAAGTCGATCTGCGACAAGTACATCGTGCCACCGCACACCACGGACTTCGCGGTGATGTTCCTGCCCACCGAAGGCCTGTATGCCGAGGTGATCCGGCGCCCGGGCCTGGTCGACCTGCTGCAGCGCGAGCACCGTGTGGTGGTGGCCGGACCGACCACGGTCACCGCGTTGCTCAACAGCCTGCAGATGGGCTTCCGCACCCTGGCCATTGAAAAGCGATCCAGCGAAGTGTGGGGCCTGCTGGGTGCGGTCAAGAGCGAGTTCGGGAAGTTCGCCGGCATCCTGGAAAAGGCCGAGAAGCAGATCACTACCGTTGGCCGCAGCATCGGGGAGGCCAGCCGCAAGACCCGTACCATCGAACGCCGCCTGCGTGGCGTGGAGTCGCTGGCGTCCGAACAGGCGCAGTCGCTGCTCGGCGACCTGGCCGAGGGTGATGCGGTGGCCGAGGAGGAAGGCAGTGACGGCGAGGGCGACGAAGCCTGAGCCACACTGACACGCCGCCTGCATCGCCGATGGGTATGCTGGCGGCCTGTCCGCTTCGACCAGGTACCGCCATGCGCCTGTCCCGCTTCACCAGCCTTGTCCTGACCGCGCTGCTCGCCGCCTGCAGCAGCACGCCAACGACCGTGGACACGACCACGCAGGCCGCCTCCAGCACCCCCGAAGCGGACGAGGCGTACCGCGAAGCGCGCGACGTGGACTGCCAGGCCGCCGGTGGCACCCTGCAGCGGCTCGGCCGGCTGCAGCGCGAGCAGTGCGTGATTCCCTATGCCGACGCCGGCAAGGCCTGCAGCCGCAAGAGCGACTGCAGCGGCCAGTGCCTGGCCACGGGCGACGTGGCCGCCGGCAGTGCCGTCACCGGTACCTGCCAGCGCGACGTGCGCCAGAACTTCGGTTGCCGCCAGCGCATTGACGACGGCAAGGCGCAGGGCACGATCTGCGTGGATTGAATCCTGCCTGTAGAGCCGAGCCCACGCTCGGCTGATGCCACAGCAGCCGAGCGTAGGCTCGGCTCTACAACCGCGCGCACAGCGCTATGCTGGTGGGCCATTTCCCGCTGTTGCCGGAGCCCCACGTGAGCACCCCGATCCAGGACATTTCCCTCACCACCATCGACGGCCAGCCGTCCTCACTTGCCGACTACCAGGGCAAGGTGCTGCTGCTGGTCAACGTCGCCTCCAAGTGCGGCCTGACCCCGCAGTACGAAGGCCTGCAGGCGCTGTATTCGGAAAAGCACGCGCAGGGCCTGGAAGTGCTGGGCTTCCCCGCCAACAACTTCCTCGGCCAGGAGCCGGGCAGCGAGGCGGAAATCCAGCAGTTCTGCCAGCTTACCTACGACGTCAGCTTCCCGATGTTCTCCAAGATCAGCGTGGCCGGTGACGACACCCACCCGCTGTACCAGCAGCTGACCGCCGCCCAGCCGCAGTCGATCGGCGAGGGTCCGCTGCGTGAGCGCCTGGCGAGCAAGGAGATTCCGATCCACGCAGCGCCGGCAGTGCTGTGGAACTTCGAGAAGTTCCTGGTTGGCCGCGACGGCGAGGTCATCGCCCGCTTCGCCCCGGACGTGGCTGCCGATGACGCGCGCCTGCGCGACGCCATCGAGGCCGCGCTGGCGGCTTGAGGAAAGCGTGCCAACCGAGGTTGGCATCTGCCGGAAAGAAAAACCCCGCCGAAGCGGGGTTTTTCATGCGCTGCAGGCTGGACTCAGTGCGTCCACTGCGGCATCGGCATCGCATCGACCGGGATCGGCGAATTGGCATCGTCGTGGCCACGGTCGCGCTTGCTGCGCAGATCGTTCTCGATCTGGTAGTTGCGGCGCTGCATCCACGCATCGCGGACCAGCGAGTACTCGTCCACGGCGGTGTCACGCAGGTCATCGACCGCCAGCAGCTGCGCGCGGGTATCCACCAGCTGCAGGCCCTGCAGGCCGATGCGGACCTTGTCCTCCTCGATGCGGCGGATCGGCGACAGCGGAATGTCACCGGCCAGGCCGAATACATCGCGTACGGTGCGCGGGCCGAAGAACGGCAGTTCCACGTAGCGCGAACGCCGCCAGCCCCACGCACCCAGGGTCTGGCCGAAGTCTTCATTGCGGCGCGGCACCATCGCCTTGCTGGCCGGATCGAACAGGCCACCGATGCCCAGCGTGCTGTTCATCAGAAAGCGGCCGAGGCTGTCCCAGGCATCGGCACCGCGGCCCTGCAGCAGCTGGTTGGTGATGGTCACCGGTGCCCGCAGGTTGCTGAAGAAGTTGCTGACGCCGGTGCGGGCGAAGCGCGGCACTACGTGGGTATAGGCCGTGGCCAGCGGACGGGCAATGCCGCGGTCGACCGCGTTGTTGAACTTGTGCACCTTGCGGTTGAACGGTTCCCATGGGTCGTAGGCTGCCGCACTGCCGGTGTTGCCGCTGCCGCCATAGAGGGCATCGAAGTCGTCATCACCACCGGGGGCGGTCGCCGCTGCGGCCCTGGCCGCATCGGTGTCGGCGCCGCGGGCCGGTACGGAGGGTGGCGTGGCCGGTGCAGGGGCGGCAACCACGGCTGCGGCCGGCGCGGCATCAATCGTAGCGGTATCGGCGGTGGGGGCGGAGGCCTCGGCGACGGTGCTGGCCGGGACCACGGTACTGGCTGCCGGTGCATCGCTGCGTGCGGGCTTGCCGGCGCAGGCGGTCAGCGCGGCGGCCAGGACGATCAAGGGGAGAGTGCGTACGACGTTCATGTCAGCTCGCAGCAGAAGTAGCGTTGAAATCCAGATCGGGCGACAGCCGGTAGGCTGCGCTCAGCTCGTTGTAGCCGGCCGGCGCGCCGGAGACGACCAGTGGGTGACCGCTCCTGCGCGCGCGTGCCGCCAGCTCGGCCAGCAGCGCCAGGCCGGCGCTGTCCACGCGGTCCACCTCGCCCAGCTCCAGCCGTGACAGCTTTGCCGGCAGGGCCTGCAGCTGCGGCCACAGCGAGATCACCGCGGCACGGTCGAGCACCCCGCGCAGGCGCAGGGTGTCGCCTTCCAGCAGTGCCAGTGCGTTACTTGCCATTGCCCGCGGGCCCGGCCTGCATGCTGCCGCTGTGCAGTTCGCTGGCCACCTGCTTGATGCCCTTCTGGCGCAGCGGGGTATCGAACTGGTTGCGGAAGGTCTGCACGTAGGAAATGCCTTCAATGTTGACGTCGAAGATCTTCCACTGGCCGTTCACGTTGCGCATCCAGTACTCGACCGGAGTCGGCTCGTTGCCGGCGCGCACCAGTTCGGTGCTGACACGCACGCCACGATTGCCCGGCAGCGGGCTTTCACCCTTCAGGCGGAAGCTTGGCTTGCCCTGGATGTTGAGCAGGGTCGAGCCGTAGCGCTGCATCAGGCTGTCGGCCATCGCATCGGCGAACAGCTTGATGTCGGCGTCGGAAGCGCCGCGGGCGTGCGGGCCCAGCACCAGACGCGCGGCGTAGTCGCGGTCGAAGGTGCGGGTCAGTTCGCTGTCGATGTAGCTGCGCAGGCTGGCCGGGTTGCTGGTGAACTCGCTCTTGCGCTGCTGCAGCGTGGACAGGATGCGGCTGCTGGCATCGATCACCACCTTGCCGGCCTGGCTCTGCGTTGCGGCAGCGGCAGGTGCGGCGGCCTGGGCCTGGGCCAGGAACGGGGTGGCTGCCAGCAGCGCCGAGGCGAGCAGGGCCGGGATCAGTTTCATTTTCATGGTTGCGGTTCCGTTGCAGGCGCCTGCGCGCCATCGTTGGGCTTCTGAGCAGTGCCGCCACCGGCGCCGCCACTGAACATGTACTTGCCGACCAGCTGGATCAGGTCCACGGCCGGCTGGGTGAAGACGATCTCGTCGCCGGCCTTCAGCACGTCCGGGTCACCGCCCGGCTGCAGACCGATATAGCTCTCGCCGAGCAAACCACTGGTGAAGATGCCGGCCGAGGTGTCCGCCGGCAGGTCCTTGACCTTGCTGTCCATGCGCAGCGTCACGATGGATTCGAACTTCACCGGGTCCAGGTCGATCGAAGCGACCTGGCCGACGGTCACGCCGCCGATCTTCACCGGCGCCTGCTTGCGCAGCTGGCCGACCTGGGAGAAGCGCGCCTTCA
This sequence comes from Stenotrophomonas sp. YJH_SMC_27, assembly GCF_059369815.1. NCBI lineage: Bacteria > Pseudomonadati > Pseudomonadota > Gammaproteobacteria > Lysobacterales > Lysobacteraceae > Stenotrophomonas > Stenotrophomonas sp. YJH_SMC_27. Next base: position 362,683 of record NZ_JCAFTA010000003.1, read on the forward strand.
GGTCATAGCCCTCACTGCCCCAGCTCCAGCGCTGGTTGGTCGAGGCCACGGCCAGCACCAGCAACGAGGCCAGAGCCAGCAGCAGGAAGGCGCCGACAGAGAATTCAAGTCTGGGACCGCGGATGGCCATGTGGATTACCTGATCGAGTCGTGGTGGCCGCGCGCGCCTGCGCACCGCCGGTGGAGGGGTTAGGTGAACAACATTGCCGACAGCACGAAGTTGAACATCAGCACCAGCAGCGAGGCGTTGACCACCGCACGGGTGGTCGCCACCGAAGTGCCTTCAATGGTCGGCTCGGCGTGGAAACCAACATAGGCGGCCACCAGCGCGGCAGTGCCGCCGAAGATCGCCGACTTCAGCATCGCCACGCCGAAGTCGTCCCAGAAATCCACGCTGTTGCGCAGCGCCGACCAGAACACGCCGTTGTCCAGGCCCAGCACGTGCACGGCTTCGAAGTAGCTGGCGCTGATCGCCAGCGAACAGAAGATGCCGGTCAGCAACGGCACGGTCAGCACCGCCGCCCAGAAGCGCGGCGCTACCGCCTTGGCCACCGGGTCGATCGCCATCAGCTCCAGCGCCTTGATCTGGTCGGTGGCACGCATCAGGCCCAGTTCGGCCGCGATCGAGCTGCCGGCGCGGCCGATGAACAGCAGCGCGGTCAGCACCGGTGCCAGCTCGCGGTACAGCGACAGGCCGAGCAGGGTCGACAGCGCGTCGGCCGCACCGAAGGTGGTCAGCGTGCGGTAGCCCTGCAGCGTCAGCACCAGGCCGACAAAGGCACCGCCGACGGCGATGATGGGCAGCGAGCGCGCGCCGATCTTGTAGATCTCGCGGGTCAGCTCGGCAAGGAAATCACGCGTGGGCAGCGAACCGCGCAAAACGGTCAGCGAGAACAGGCCGGCGCGGCCAAGCGAACGGGTGGCTTGGACGAACGGCATCAGGCGACCCTCGCGCGCGGCGCGGCATCGAACGGGATGGGGCCATCGGGCTGGCCATGCAGGAACTGCCGCAGCAGCGGGTCCTGGCTGGACTGCAGCGCCTCGGGCGTGCCCTGGAACACGATGCCGCCATTGGCAATCGCGATCACCTGGTCGCAGATCGGCAGGGTCTCGTGCACGTGGTGGCTGACGATGATGCTGGTCAGGCCCAGGCTGTGGTTGAGACGCTGGATCAGGCTCATGATCACCCCGGAGGCGATTGGATCCAGCCCGGTCAGCGGCTCGTCGTAGATCATCAGCGGCGGGTCCAGCGCCAGCGCACGGGCCAGCGCCACACGGCGCGCCATGCCGCCGGACAGCTCGCGCGGCCAGGCATCGGCGGCGGCCAGCAGGCCCACCGCATGCAGCTTCATTTCCACCAGGCGGCGCAGCACGGCGGTCGGCAGGCGGGTGTGCGTGCGCAGCGGCAGGGCGACGTTTTCGGCCACAGTGAGGTCGGTCAGCAGGCCATTGCCCTGCAGCAGCACGCCCACGCTCTTGCGCATTTCCAGCAGTGCGCCGCTGTCATGCGGGATCGGCTTGCCGAACAGGGTGACCTCGCCGGCGACCGGGCGCAGTTCGCCGGTCAGTGCCGCCAGCAGGGTCGACTTGCCGCTGCCGGACGGACCGAGCACGGCAGTGATGCTGCCCTTGGGCACCTGCAGCGACACGTCGCGCAGGATCGTGCGCCCGCTCCGGTCGATGCGGACGTTGGATAACTGCACCAGACTGGAGGTGGAAGCCGACATGGGCACCATTAACGTTTTTTAGACATCGAAGGATCGGGCCCGTCGGCTGAACATAAGCAGACTGGACGGTCCAGTATTGTTGCACGGCAAGGCCTCGCGTAGGCCGGGACAATCGGCCGGCGAGCCGGAACAATCCGTACCGCTGGCGGGCCAACCATTGAATACTGCCTGCCGTGCTGCACACTGTGCATGATGAGTGACCCGGGCAGCGATTTCCGCCTCTACCATTCCAATTCCCTGGACGTGCTGGCCGCGCTGCTGGCGCGCAACGTGCGTGTGCCGGTGCAGGGCCAGCCGCTGCTGGCGCCGGAAGTGGTGCTGATCCCGCAGGTGGCGATGCGGCGCTGGCTGCAGGCGACACTGGCCGCGGAATTCGGCGTCGCCGCCAACCTCGAGTTCCTGACCCCCGGCGAGTTCGTGGCGCGCGCGCTGAAGGCCAACGTCAGCGGTGAGCAGGACGATCTGGACGCCGCCGGCCTGCACTGGAAGCTGTACCAGGCGCTGCGCGATCCGTCGCTGCTGGCGCAGCCACCGATGCGCGCGCTGCAGTCGTATCTTGCCGGCGATGATGCTCTGAAGCCGTGGGCGCTGGCCGGCGAGCTGGCCTCGGTGTTCGAGAAGTACCAGGCCTGGCGGCGTGACTGGCTGCTGCGCTGGGCGGCGGGGGCCGATCCGGCCGATCCGCAGGCAATCCTGTGGCGCACCATCACCCGGGGCCACGACTACCGCGCCCGCCGCATCCAGGAGTACCTGGACCGCTTCGAAGGCGCCGGCCAGCCGCTGCCGCAAGGCCTGCCGCCGCGCATGTCCGCGTTCGCGACGCTCAACATCTCGCCCGACGTGCTGCGGGTGATGGCCACCCAGGCCCGGGTGGGCGAGCTGCACTTCTACATGCCCACCCCGGTGCAGTCGTACTGGGGAGATCTGCAGACGCTGGCCGAGCGCCTGCGCAGTGGCGCACCGGATCCCTTCGGTGAAGCGGCCGGCGAGAACCGGCTGCTGGAAGCGTGGGGTGCGGCCGGGCGCGACTTCATGGCGGTGCTGGGCAGTTACGAGGTGGTGCATCCGGCCGGCGAAATCGCCGCCTATTCCGATCCGGAGGAGGACACCGGGCCAAGCCTGGACGAAGGTGGCCTGTCCGACAGCCTGCTGCATCGCCTGCAGCGTGACCTGTTCCACCGTCGCGCGCTGCCCTCGGGTGAACTGCGCGACGGCCTGCGCAGCGACGACCCCAGCCTGCAGGTACACGCCTGCCACACCCGCCTGCGTGAGTTGCAGGTACTGCACGACCAGCTGCGCAGCCTGCTGCAGGACCCGCGCTTCGACCCGCCGCTGCAGGCGCGCGAGATCGCGGTGCTGGCGCCGGACATCGATCCCTATGTGCCGTACCTGGAAGCGGTGTTCGGCGGTCGCGGCGGCGAGGAGGAACACATTCCGTATGCCCTGGCCGACAGCAGTCCGCTGGCGGGCGAGCCGCTGGCCGATGTGTTCGTGCATCTGCTGGGCCTGCCGGTCTCGCGCTTTGGCCTGAACGAAGTGCTGGACCTGCTGGCCAGCGCGCCGCTGGCCGAAGCGGCCGGGCTGGAAGCGGTGGACTTCGACCGCCTGCATGGCTGGCTGCAGCAGGCCGGCGCACGCTGGGGCCTGGACGCAAGACACCGCAACCAGCACCAGGCACCGGCCGACGACGCCTACACCTGGCAGTTCGCGCTGGATCGCCTGGTACTCGGCCATGCCACCGGCAGCGAGGCCGACGTGGCCGGCGTGGCGCCGTGGATCGAACTGGAAGGCGGCGCGCTGGACGCGCTGGACCGGTTGCTGCGCCTGCTGCGCGTGCTGGCGGTCTACCAGCGACGCCTCGGCGAGCTGCTGACACCGGCGCAGTGGCGGCAACGCCTGCTGTCGCTGCTGGATGCACTGCTGCCCACCGCGCCCGGTTCACCCAACAGCCAGCGCGCGCTGGAGCGCCTGCGCAAGCTGCTCAACCAGTTCGCCGACGATGCCGCCAAGGCCGGTTTCGAAGACGGCGTGCCGCCGGAGGTGGTGCGTTCGCACTTCGCCGGCGTACTGGGGGAGGCCGATACGCGCGCACCGCTGCTGACCGGTGGCATCAGCTTCGGCCGCATGGTGCCGATGCGGCTGCTGCCGTTCCGGGTGATCTGCGTGCTCGGCCTCAACGATGGCGATTTCCCGCGCCGGGACCCGGCCGCGGGCCTCAACCAGCTCACCGCCGAGCTGGATACGCCGCGCCGCCGTCCTGGCGACCGCTCCACCCGCGAGGATGACCGCTTCCTGTTCCTGCAGCTGTTCGCCGCCGCGCAGGAGGTGTTCTATCTCAGCTATCTCGGCGCCGATCCGCGCGATGGCAGCGTACGTGAGCCGTCGGTGCTGGTCAGTGAACTGATCGATGCCGCCGCCGCGTATCACCTCGATCCGCCGGCGGCGGTCCGCGATTTCACCGTGCGCCACGCACTGCAGCCGTTCTCACCGGCTGCTTTCGGCGATGGCGATCCACGTCGCTTCAGCTATCGCCGCCAGTGGCATCCGGCTGCCGGGCGCCTCAGCGGCCAGCGGGGCGACCTGCAGCCGTGGTTCGATGCACCGTTGCCGCCGCCGCTCGACGATGCGGTGGAAGACGAGGTCGCACTCGATACCCTGCGTCGTTTCCTGTGCGACCCGGCCGGGCAGTTCCTCGCTCAGTCGCTGGGCCTGCGCCTGGCCGACGAGGTGGAGGAGGTGGATGACCTGGAACCGCTGGTGCTGTCCGCGCGCGGGCCGGAAAAGCGCAGCGTGCAGGCGGCGGTGGTACGCGCCACGCTCAGCGGCGATGCCGAGCCGTTGTACCCGCGGCTGCGCGCGCGTGGCCTGCTGCCGTCGGGTCCATTGGGCGAGCGCCAGTTCGAGGTAGAGCAGTTGAAGACACGCCCGTATGCCAGTGCGCTGCTGGGCTGGATGCAGGGCGAACCACTGGAAAGCCGTCGCTACGAAGTGGACGTCGATGGCGTGCGCCTGCATGGCCGCGTGGCCGATCGGCATCCCGAAGGGCTGGTGCGCCTGCGTGCCGGCACACTCAATGGCAATGCAGTGATCCGCCACGGCCTGGACTGGCTGCTGGCGAACGCGGCGGGCGATGCGCTGCCGCTTGTGCAGTTCCATGATGGTGGCGACGCCGGTCCCGGCCCGCATGTACTGCCGGCACTGAGCGTTCCCGCTGCACGTGCGGCGCTGCGTGCGCTGCTGCAGCTGCGCCAGCGTGGCCTGCGCGAGCCGCTGCGCTTTGCCCCGTACACCGGCTGGGTGCTGTACAACGCGCCGGCAGAAAAGCAGCGCAGCGAAGGTTGGAAGCAGTGGCACGGCAGCGACCGCAGCTGGGGTGAATCCAGCAGCGACGCCTGGCAGCTGCTGCTGCGGGGTGCCGATCCATTTGCCACCGACGCCGGCTATGCCGACCTGCTGCGCAACAGCCAGGTGGTCTTCAGCGCGGTGCGCGAAGGCCGCGCTCTCGGCGCCGAAGCACGCCAGGAGGGCAACGCATGAACACCGCCATCGCCGAAGACGGCATCGAATCCCTCAGCCGTGATCCCTACCTGGCCCTGCCGCTGGACGGCATCCGCCTCATCGAAGCCAGCGCCGGCACCGGTAAGACCTTCACCCTGGCCACGCTGTTCACCCGCCTGGTGGTGGAGCAGGGCCTGCGCATCGGCCAGATCCTGGCAGTGACCTTCACCGATGCCGCCACCCAGGAACTGCGCAAGCGCATCCGCGAGCGCCTGGCGCTGGCCGCGCGCCTGGTCGACCTGGAAGCGGCCGACGGTGAAGCACCGGAGGTGCGATTGACCCGCGACGTGCTGCAGCGCCATCTGCAGGGCGGCACCGAGAGCGCCGCCGCACTGAAACGCCGCCTGCAGGTGGCCGCAGACGAGATCGACCTGGCGTCCATCTTCACCATCCACGGCTTCTGCACCCGCGTGCTGCGCGAGCATGCGCTGGAAAGCGGCCACACCTTTGATCCGCCGGAACTGCTGGCCAGCGACCGTGAGCTGCTGGAGGAGCTCGCGGCCGATCTGTGGCGCGTGCATGCCAACGACCCGGCCACGCTGGAGCCGCTGACCTGGCTGTGGTCCAACCCGGATGCGCTGGCGGCCGATCTGCGCGCGTTGCTGGCTACGCCGCCTCTGCACCCGTTGCCACGGCCGGTGGCGCTGGCCGATCCACACCCAGCATTGCAGGCCACCGCCGCCGAACTGCAGCAGGCGTTGCGCGAGCATGGCGAGCAGTTCTTCATCGACCTGTGCGATGCCGTCGACAACAAGTGGCTCAACGGCGTGTCCTACAAGCTGGGCTGGCTGCATCCGCTGGGCCGGCAGCTGCTGGCCTGGGCCGAGCGCGCCGACCCGCGCGAGCTGCTGATCAGCGAACGCCTGCCGGCGCTGCTGCCGGAGGCGTTGGCCGCCAAGACCAACAAGAAATTCGCCGAGCGCACGCCGTCGTCGCCATTGCAGGCACCGTTGGCGCGCTATGTCGTGCTGCTGGCCGAACGCGATGCCTGGTTGCGTGCCACCGCATTGAATTTCCTGCACGCGCTTCGCGCCGACGCCACGCAGCGGCTGCAGGCACTGAAGCGCATCCGCCGGGTGCAGACCTACGACGATCTGATCGATGGCGTAGCGCTCGCCCTGGAAGGCCCGCAGCGACTGACGCTGGTCAGGCAGCTGCGCGCGCAGTACCGCATCGCGCTGGTTGATGAGTTCCAGGATACCGATGATCGCCAGTGGGGCATCTTCCACACCGTGTTCGGTGATTCGCCGGAGGTGCGCGAGCTGGACCTGGCACCGGCGTTGTTCCTGATCGGCGACCCCAAGCAGGCGATCTACGGTTTCCGCGGCGGTGATATCCACACTTACCTGAAGGCCAAGCAGGTGGCGCAGCAGGCGCCGGTACTGGACCAGAACTTCCGCTCGCGACCCGCTGTGCTGCGCGCGCTGCAGGCGCTGTACGACAACGCTGGCGAAGACGCCTTCCTCGAACGCGACATCCAGTTCGAGCCGGTGCGGCCCGGTGGCGTGCGCAGCGATGCGGACTACCAGCGCGACGGCCATGCCGCCGCGGCGCTCACCCTGCGCGTGCTGCGCAGTGGCGGTGACAAGGCGATGAGCGCCGATGCCTCGCGCGATGCGGCGACCCAGGCCTGCGTGGCCGCGATTCACCAGATCCTGGTCGAGGCGCGTGCGGGCAATGCCGTGTTGCGTGGGCGCCCGGTGCAGCCCGGTGACATCGCGGTGCTGGTGCGCTCGCATCGCGAGGCCACCCTGGTGCAGCGCGCACTGGCCGCGGTCGGCATTCCGGCAGTGGCAGCCGGCAAACAGAGCCTGTTTTCCACGCCTGAAGCGCGTGATCTGCGTGCGCTGCTGCTGGCACTGCTGCAACCGGCCGACGAGGGCCGCCTGCGCGCAGCGCTGGCCACGGTACTGCTCGGCCAGCGCGCCAGTGCGATTGCGGCGATGGAACGCGACGGCGACCTGCAACGCGGGTTCCAGGCGCAGCTGCTGCACTGGCGAGAGCGCTGGCAGCGCGGCGGGCCGTTCGCGGTGATCGCCGATGTCTGTGCCGCGCAGGGCGAGCGCCTGCTGGCGCTGATCGATGGCGAGCGCCGCCTGACCAATTACCTGCAGCTGGGTGAACTGCTGCAGGAGGCCTCGGCGCAGGCGCTGGGCATGCATGGCCTGCTGGACTGGCTGCAGGGGCAGATGGCCAGCGCCGACCAGGATGACGAGCAGCAGCTGCTGCGCCTGGAATCGGATGCGCGCCGCGTGCAGATCATCACCCTGCACAAGAGCAAGGGCCTGGAGTATCCGCTGGTGTTCCTGCCCTTCGTCGGCATCGACGGCGGCGCACCGAACACGGCCTCGCACTGCACGGTGCATGTGGGCGGCCAGCGCCAGCTGCACTGGAAGCTGGACAAGGACGAGGCCTGGGAAGCGGCCACCGCGCAGCGCGAACGCGAGCAGCGCGCCGAGGATGCGCGCCTGCTGTATGTGGGACTGACCCGCGCCGAGCATGCGCTGTGGATCGCCGTGGGTGATCTGGCCGGGCTCGGCAAGACGCGCCTGGCGCCGCTGCTGGGTGACCTGCAGGCGCTGCGCGCGCTCGCCGATGTGCACATCGATGACAGTGATGCACCGGCCACGCTGCCGCAGCTGGCGGCCGAAGTGGAAGGTGAGCTTCCAGCCGTGCGTGCACTGACCCGGCGCGTGCCGCACGACTGGTGGGTGTACAGCTTTACCCAGCTGGCCCACGCAGATGCAGGCGTTGGCAGCGATATCGAAGCGGCCGCCACCGAGCTGCCGGCACCGGCCGCCGACGAACCGGCCGGCCCGGAACTGCCATTGGAACCGGCGCTGCCTGAACCCACCGCGGCCGCCGAGGACAACGCCCCGCTCGATCCGCGCTTCATGGGCAGTCGCTTCGGCAACGTGCTGCATGAGGCAATGGAGAACGTCGACTTTGCTGCATGGGCTGACTGGCAGCCGGGCCTGGAAGCGCCCGAGGGGCAGGCCGAGGTACTGCGCAAGGCGCTGCACGACGAAGGCTATGCCGACGTCGACCTGGACGACGGCGTGGCGGTGCTGGTGCCGCTGGTTGGCCACACCCTGACCGTGCCGCTGCCCGAAGGCGGCGCGCTGCACAGCCTGGGAGAAGGCGAGCGCCGCGCCGAAATCGACTTCCATTTCGCCATCGAACCAACCACGGTGCCGGCCCTGCTGCAGGTGCTGCATGCGCACGGCATTTCCAGTGGCCGGCGCGGCTTCGGCCAGCGCCGCCGCCTGGAAGGGCTGATGACCGGCATGATCGACCTGACCTACGTGCGCGACGGGCGCTGGTACGTGCTCGACTACAAATCCAACCGCCTGCCCGGCTACAGCCCGGACCTGCTGGCCATTGCCATGCGCCACAGCGAATACGACCTGCAGGCGCTGATCTACACCGTGGCCCTGCATCGCTGGCTGCGCTTCCGCCTGGGCGCGGCCTACGACTACGAGCGCGACATGGGCGGCATCCGCTACCTGTTCTGCCGCGGCCTGGATGGCACCGGCAATGGCGTGCATGTGGACCGTTTCCCGCTGGCGTTGGTGGATGCACTGGATGCGTTGTTTGCCGGTGGCGAGCAGGCCCAGGCCGAACTGGCCGCACGTGCCCGTGGAGCCAGCGCATGAGCCTGCTGAAGGAACTGCATCAGAAGGGCCAGCTGCGCACCCTTGATCACGCGTTGGCGACCAGCCTGCAGCGGCTGCGCGACGACACGCCCGAGAGCGTGGCGCTGGCGGCGGCGCTGGCCTCGCTGGCGGTGTCGCAGGGCCACGCCGGGTTTGATCCGGCTCAGCCGCAGCGGTTGCTGGACGGCGTGCCCGAGTGGCCTGCCGCGCACGACTGGCTGGCACAGCTGCGTGCATCGCCGTGGGTGGCGACGCCGGAGCAGGCCGATGCCATCGCCGAGGACGCGCCGCTGGTGCTGGAAAACGGCCTGCTCTACCTGCGCCGCTACCGCGAGTACGAGCGGCAGCTGGCGGCCGGGCTGCAGCGCATCGGCCGGCATCCGCTGCCGCCGCCGGACATGGCCGCGCTGGCACCGCTGTTCGCGCAGCTGTTCCCGCAGGCATTGGGCGGCGAGGACCACCAGGCACGCGCAGCCGGCGTGACCCTGCGCCATCCGCTGGCACTGGTCACCGGCGGCCCCGGCACCGGCAAGACCACTACCATCGCGCGCCTGTTGCTGCTGCTGGCGGCGCAGGCCCGGCATGCCGGCCAGCCGCTGCCCGAGGTGGCGTTGGCCGCGCCGACCGGTCGCGCTGCCGAGCGCATGGCCGAGAGCCTGCGGCTGGCCGTGCAGCGCCTGCAGGAGCACGGCGTGGACCCGGCGCTGTGCGCGGCACTGCCCAGTACCGGCACCACCCTGCATCGCCTGCTCGGCGTGATTCCCGATTCACCGCGCTTCCGCCACCACGCTGATAATCCACTGCCGGTGGATGTGGTGGTGGTCGACGAAGCGTCGATGATCGATCTGCCGATGATGGCCAAGCTGGTTGACGCGATCGCCAGCGGCACGCGGCTGATCCTGCTCGGCGACCCGGACCAGCTGCCGTCGGTGGAAGCCGGCGACGTACTCAGCGCGATCCTGCGCGCCAGCGGTGATGGCATCGGCACCCGCGCCGATGACGCGCAGGCACTGCAGGGTCTGTTGGCGCCGGCCACGTTGCAGCCGCAGGCCGCGCCGCGCGCCTTCGCCGGCCGCCGCGTGCAGCTGCAACGCGGTTACCGGCAAAGCGATGCGCTGGATCTGGCACCGCTGGCGCATGCCGTGCGCGAAGGCGACAGCAGCACCGCATTGCAGCTGCTGCGCGGTGGGTCGCTGGCAGGCGTGCATTTCCACGAAGGCGAGGCCGATCCATTGCGCGGCCAGCGCGAGCACCTGCTGGGCCACTGGCGTGCACTGGCAGACGCGGCCGATCCAGCGCTTGCCCTGCAGCAGGCCGGGCGCCTGCGCGTGCTGACCGCGTTGCGCGAAGGCCCGCAGGGTGCGCGCGGGCTCAACAGCCGCATCGAACAGCTGCTGGCTGGCAACACCCCGGGCTACTTCCAGGGCCGCCTGCTGCTGGTTACCGAGAACAGCTACCGGCATCGCCTGTTCAACGGCGACATCGGTATCTGCCTGCGCGACGACAGCGGCGCGATGGTGGCCTGGTTCCCGGGCGACAACGTCGAGCAGCCACGCGCCTTCCACCCGGCCGCACTGCCCGCGCATGAAAGCGCCTTTGCGATGACCGTGCACAAGGCACAGGGCTCGGAGTTCGATGAAGTGTGGCTGCAGCTGCCACGCCAGGACAGCCGCGTGCTGTCGCGCGAGCTGGTCTACACCGGCCTGACCCGTGCCCGCCAGGTGCTGCATGTGGCGGGCAGCGCAGAGGTGCTGCAGGCCGCATTGAAACGCCACGCCAGTCGATTGGGTGGCCTGGCCTGGCGCTTGGGTGCGGAAGACGTGATCGAAGCACCATCGACACTGATCGAAGAACCGACGGTGCAGGGCCAGCTGTTCTGACCTCAGTCCTTCCAATTCCTCCAATCACAACGCGCACCTTCATCCACGCATGGCGTGGATCTACCGTGTCGACCAAGGTCGACACCCACCAGAGCAGAACGCCGTGCCGGCAGATCGCAGGAAACTGTCGAAGGCGGGGTGGGTCCGGTTGAGGGGGCGTGAGCCGCATGGATGCGGCGACCGAGCTTACATGGACGTACTTGCAGCGTCCCCCTCAACCGGACCCACCCCGCCTACCCACGGATAGCGCGCATTTGACGTTGCCGTGGCCGTTGATTCGGCAGGTGCAGGGTGCAGCCCTGCCGCCAAACCTACTCCGGCATCAGCACCAACCCATCCGGGAACACGATCGCCGCTTCATCCGAACTCACGTCGAAGAAGCCCACGCCGTGCTTCTCGGCCAGGTCCTGCACCCGCCCGTGCGCGCGCTCGGCCACCGAGTAGGCGAACGCGCCGTAGATCACCTGCCGGCCGATGCTGTACTCGGTCACCTCGGCGCGGTCGTCATCGTCGTTGCTCAGTGGTCCGTTCAACGGCGGGAAGTCCTGCGCCATCTCCGCAAACCACGCTTGCAGCGCCGGGCTGCTAACCGCCGGGTCGTCGTACTCGTGGCGCTCGTTCCACTGCGTCTGCTTCTCGAACCAGGCGATGAAGGCCGCCGCTTCGCGCGGGGCCGCGCTGGCCTCGAACACCATCATGTCGTAACTCATTGAACCGTCCTGTGGGGATTGCGAGTGGCCGCCGGGCATGGCCCGGCGCTACCGAACCACGATGGTAGCGCCGGGCCGCGCCTGGCGGATCGCATTACACGGACGGCGATTCGGCGCCTTCCCATCCCGGCGCCAACGCCTTCGCCTCCGGGAACAGCGCGAAGCGCAGGCCGATCAGGCCCATCAGCGCCTCGTCGCGGGCCTTGCAGGCGCCCACGCTGCCGACCCGGCCCAGCGAGGTATCCAACCGCTCGCGCAATGCGTCGGCCGCCACAATCGGTTTGCGCGCAGCGATCTGCCGGCGGTAGTGCACGGCGATCTCTTCAAGAATGTGCTCGACCGCCTCACGGCTGCGCTCGGGCAGTTCCAGCCGTGCACGGCGCAGCTGCAGGATGTTCAGGCCGATGCGCGCCTCGTTGAGCATGTCCACCGAGGCGATGTCACTGCCCTCGGGCGTCGCCGCCAGGCGCGGGGCGAGCAGGCCCAGCAGGTCGAGCATGCGTGCGGCGAAGCGCTGCCGATCCTGCTGGCCGCGTCCTTCGGCGGCTTCGGCCAGCGTGGTCCAGCCCTGCCGCACCAGCCGGCGCGCGGTCCATTCGGCACCCACCGAACGGAACAGGCGGGTCATCACCACCGCAAAGCCAATGCCGATGAACATTGCGATGGACGAGTTGAGGAAGGTCTGGATGTTGGCGCTGTAGGTGTTCTGCAGGCTCAGCAGCGCGGCCAGGTTCACTGTCAGCGGCAGCGCGAACAACGCGCTCTTGGGGTGGTGCAGCATCAGCCCCAGCGGCAGGAACGCCACCGCCAGCACCAGCGCCAGCAGGCCGAAGTCGTGCACGGCCGGGAACACGCCGAACAGGTACACGCCGGCCACCACCGAGGCGACCATCGCCCACACCAGGAACTGCACCATGCTGGGGGCCGGATCGTCCTGTGCGGCGAAGAATGCGGCAGTCACCGCCGCCATCATCGCGCCGTTGCCACCGCCCTCCCAACCGAGCGCGATCCACAGTACGCAGTAGCTCATCAGTGCCACGCCGGCACTGAGCGCGGAGAACAGTGCCATGCCGTAGTCGACGTGCCTGTCGGCGGCCACCCGTTCGGTGCGGATGCGATAGTGCGCGCGGTCCAGCGGCGCGGTGCCCTGATCGATCGCGTGCTGCAGGGTGCGGCAGTCCTGCCACAGGTCCACCAGCTCCTCCAGGCGCAGCAGCAGGCTGGCCAGCTGCAGGTGCTGCAGGTCGCGGTCCACCTGCGGCTTCAGCGCGCTGATGCGCGCGCGCAGGCGGGCGTATTCGCTGGCGTTGGTCGGCCCATCCAGCCAGTCGTGGATATCGTCGACCAGCGCCGGCAGCCCTTCGGGCAGGGCCTGGCCGCCGCTGCGCAGCGCGCTCAACCGATCGGCAATCGAGGACAGCACCGGCAACAGCAGCAGCATGCGCTCACGCAGGCGCTCCATCGACACCGCAGACCCGGCGTGGCGCGGGTCGTCGCGGCGCAGGAACTCGATCAGTGCCTCGAACTGCACCAGGTCGGCGGCCAGCCGGTTGCGCGGCGCATGCGCGCGGCCACGTTCAAGGATCTGCCGGCACCACTGCGCGGCGTCCTCCATCCAGTTGCCGATGCGGGCGCGCAGCATCGGCCGCACCGAGGCCGGGAACAGCAGCGAGGCGAACAGCACCGCCACCACCGTGCCGAGGATGATCTCCTCGCTGCGCGCCACCACCGTGTCGAAGATGGTTTCCGGCGAGGTCACTGCGGGGAAGCCGATGAAGGCGGTGGTGTAGCCGGCCAGCAGGAACGCGTAGCCGCGCGGGCCGCGGTTGAGCAGGGCCATGAACAGGCAGCCGGCCAGCCAGATCGACATGGCCGCGCTCAGGACCAGCGGCGTTTCCACCAGTGCCGGCAGCACCAGCAGGGTGGCCAGGCCGGCCACCAGGGTGCCGACGATGCGGTACACGCCCTTGGCCCGGGTCGGGCCCAGCAGCGGCTGGCTGACGATGTACACCGTGCCCATCGCCCAGTACGGGCGCGACAGGTTGCCGGCCATGGCGATGTACAGCGCGGCCACTGCGGCCAGGTAGGTCTTGATCGAGAACAGCCAGGCCTGGCGGTCGGTCAGCGCGTTCATGGCTTACTTCGCTGCGGTCGAGGCGTTGGGCGCGGTGGCGCTTGCCTGCCAGCCACCGCCCAGCACCAGGAACAGATGGATCTGGTCGCGCGCGACCTGCGCTTCGGCGGCCGCCAGCGTGGCATCGCTGGTGGCCAGGCTGCGGTCGGCATCCAGGCTGGACAGGTACGGCGTGCGGCCGCCCTGGTACAGCCGGCGGTTCTGCTCGGCAGCCAGCGCGGCCTGCTCCTGCGCGATGCGCAACGACTGCAGCCGGCGCAGGTCCTGCGCATAGCGGTCCAGCGCGGTCTGGGTCTCGCGCAGCGCCTGCAGGACCGTGTGGTCGAACTCGGCCAGCGCCGCGTCGGCACCGGCTTCGGCAGCGTGGATGCGTGCGTGCGTGCCGGACGACGGCAGCGTCCATGAGATCAGCGGGCCGATCGACCACTGCTGGGTCATCGGCGTGCCGAAGTCTTCCAGCAGGCCGGCGGCACCCACCGAGGCACCCAGGCGGATGTCCGGATACAGTTCGGCGGTGGCCACGCCAATGCGCGCGGTGGCCGAGGCCAGCTTGCGTTCGGCCTGGCGCACGTCCGGGCGGCGCTGCAGCAGCGCACGGCCATCACCGACCGGCAGGGGCTGCGCCAGGCCGGGGGCGTGTGCACAGTCGATCACGCCAGCTGGCAGCTGGCCCGGGGTCTGCCCGAGCAGGGCGGCCAGCGAATAGGCGGCCGCCGAGCGCTGCGCATGCAGCGGCGGCAGCGCGGCTTCCAGCAGCGCCACCTGGGCATTGGCGCGGGCCAGCTCCGGCGGCGTGCCACGGCCAGCCGCGATCAGGCGCTCGGTAACGGTGCGGCTGCGCTGTTGCAGCTGCAGCGAATGCTCGGCCACGTGCAGTTCGTGGTTGGCATGGCAGATTTCCAGGTAGCTGTCGGCCACCTGGGCGACCACACTGACCTGGGCCAGATCGCGTGCCGCCGCCACCGACTGCTCGTCGGCACGCGCCGCTTCGGCGCCGCGCTTGAGCTTGCCGAACAGGTCGAACTGGTAGCTGACCGCGAACTTGCCATCGGCCAGGTTGATCACCGGCAGCTCGTGCTCCTGCAGGAACGATTCGGCCGACAGCTGCGCGCGGCTGACGCCGGCCTCGGCCTCGTACTCGAAGCCGCCGGCGTCCAGCGCCTGTTCGTATACCGCCGCCGCACGGCGCAGGTGCGCATCGGCGGCCTTCAGTTCGACGTTGTCTCGCAGCGCCTGGGTGATCAGGCCATCCAGCACCGGGTCGTTGTACAGCGACCACCAGCGGTCGGGCAGCGCCTGGTTGGCGGCAATCTGCGGGTTCTGCGTATCGATGAAGGCCGCATTGGCCTCCGGGCGCTTGAAGGCCGAGCCTTCCGGCAGTGCATAGTCGGGGCCAACGGTCCTGCACGCGGCCAGGCTGGCCAGCGCGACGATCAGGCCGAGACGGGGCAGGGCGGCGTTCACAGGCCCGCCTGTGTCGGCGCGGTGCCGGCCTTGTCGTTGTGCGGGTGACGGCCGGTGTCCACGGTCACCGTCGCGGTGCGGCCGGCAATCAGTTCCACGCCCTTGGGCACCTCGTCGATGGCGATGCGCACCGGAATGCGCTGGGCCAGGCGCACCCAGTCGAAGGCCGGGGTCACGTTCGGCAGCAGAGAGCTGCCATTGCTGCGGTAGCGATCCTCGATGCCGGCAGCAATGCTCTCCACATGGCCACGCAGCGGCGCCGATTCGCCCATCAGGCGGATGTCCACGCGCTGCCCCGGGGCCACGCCGCGCAGGCGGGTTTCCTCGAAGTAGCCGTCGATGCGGAACGAGCCGGTGTCCAGCAGCGCCAGCACCGGCTTGCCGGCCACCACGTAGTCGCCCACGCGCATGGTGCGGTCGTTGACCCGGCCATCGGCCGGTGCGCGCACCTCGGTGCGGCCCAGGTTGAGCTCGGCCAGGTCCACCGCCGCCTGTGCGGTGCCCAGCGCAGCCTGTGCAGCCTGCAGCTTGGCGCGGCGCACTTCGGCGTCCTCGGCGGCGACCAGATCCTGCAGGCTGCGGTCACGGCCGATTTCGCGGCGCAGCTGCGCCACCGAGGCCTGGCGCTCGGCCAAGCTGGCCTTGGCCTGTTCCAGCGCGATGCGGTAGCGCGCGCGGTCGATCACGAACAGCACGTCGCCCTTCTTCACCGCCTGGTTGTCGGCCACGTTCACCGTTTCCACCAGCCCGGACACGTCCGGTGCCACCTGCACCACGTCGGCACCGACATGGGCGTCGCGGGTCCACGGCTCATCCATGTAATAGACCCACAGCTGGCGCAGCACCAGCAGGGCGACGATCACGGCTGCGCTGGTCAGCAGTATGGGCAGGGTCTTCTTCACGATCTTGTTCACGATTGCATCCAACGCAGGAGGTGGAACAGCAGGCCAAGCACGATCCCGTACAGCGCCAGGTTGAACAGCGCCGGGTGCCATACATGGCGATAGGCGCCGGCACGCTGCAGCAGCGCGTGCAGGCCGCTGTTGACCAGGTAGGCCAACAACATCAACCCGAGCAGGGTCGGGACGAACACTCCATGGAGACTGAATTCACCGGGCATCGGAAGGGGCGGGGGCGAGGTGGGGGAGGGGAGGGACAACAGAACAACGGCAACGGGCAAAAGCCGCTGGCGTGTGCACGGCAGCGGCGGTGTTCGGGGGCAGCGCTCTTACGTGATGCGGTCGGCGGCCTCGGCCAGCAGGCGCCATGCCTTCAGCACGGCGTGCAGTTCATCCATGGAAAGCTCGCCGAACACGTCCTGGCGCAGGCCGATCAACTGGTCTTCCAGCTCGCTGACCAGCGCATGGCCCGCGTCGGTCAGCCACAGCAGGTTGGCGCGGCGGTCGCTGGCGTCGCTCTCGCGGCGGACCAGGTCGCTGGCGCACAGCTTGTCCAGCAGGCGCACCAGGGAAGGACCCTCCATGCCCAGCTGCTGGGCCAGCGCCACCTGGCGGATGCCACCGCCGGAGCGGCCGATCATCAGCAGGGGCATGGTGCAGGCGGTGGAGATGCCGTAGCTGCCGAGCCGACTGTCGGCCAGGCGCTGCCACTGCCGCCCTGCGTACAGCAGGCCGGAGCTGAGCTGCATCTGCAGCACGGTGCGCTCGTCGAGAGGTCGGTCCATAAGAGATAGATAGGATACTACTAATTTCATTCCTATCAATGGGTTTTTCTGAATGGGCGGGGTGTATTGAGGAAAGCGTTGCGCCTGCTGGTTATCGGTTGGGGTGGCGGAGGGCCGGACGGGGCAGGGCACGCTGCAAGTACGTCCATGTAAGCTCGATCGGCGCATCCATGCGCCTCACGGCCCTGCCCCGCCCGGTCCTCCGCCACCCACCCCACATCCCGTGAGCGCGGTGGGTTGGCTCTAAGGGCAAAAGCAGTGCGGACCAAGGTCCGCACCCACCAGGGCGGCACACCGCTTCCGAAGCCATGAACCCCCGCTTTTGACCCCGCTTTCGGGCGGTCCGGCCGCGCCCGCAGGAAACCGTCAGGGAGCGGGAAGGGCGGCAGGGCAGGACCGTGAGGCGCATGGATGCGCCGACCGAGCCCCCAGGGACGGGTTTACGGCGTGTCCTGCCCTGCCGCCCTTCCCGCTCCAAACCGATAGCAGTCCGGCGCCGCGCGTCACCCCCGATGAACCGTCCCAACAGGACGACCCACCCCCCGGTCGGGTACGATGCTCGCCCCCCGTTCGGGACGCTGTACGCAATGAGCAAGAACAACGAAAAGGCCGCCCCGCAGGGCGACGTGACCCAGGTCCAGGCCGAGGATGCCGTGCGCACCCTGCTGCGCTGGGCCGGTGAGGACCCGTCCCGTGAAGGCCTGCTGGATACCCCCCGCCGTGTCGCCGAAGCCTATGGCGACTGGTTCAGCGGTTACCGCGACGACCCGCGCGCCTACATGGAGCGGACCTTCGAGGAAGTGGCCGGCTACGACGAACTGATCGTCCTGCGTGACATCGAGTACGAAAGCCACTGCGAACACCACATGGCGCCGATCATCGGCCGCGTGCATGTCGGCTACCTGCCGGCCGGCAAGGTGGTGGGCATCAGCAAGCTGGCCCGCGTCGTCGAAGCCTACGCCCGCCGTTTCCAGGTGCAGGAGAAGATGACCGCGCAGATCGCCCAGTGCATCCAGGACGTGCTGCAGCCGATCGGCGTCGGCGTGGTCGTCGAAGGCGCCCACGAGTGCATGACCACCCGCGGCATCCACAAGCGCGGCGTCAGCATGGTCACCTCCAAGATGCTGGGCAGTTTCCGCGACGACGCGCGCACCCGCGCCGAGTTCCTGCGCTTCATCGAAGTGGGCGGCAAGCGCTGAGCCGCTTGCCCGCACCGCGCCGGCCCCTGGTGGCCGGCATGCCCACGGCTGCCCACGCAGCCGCCGTGGGTGGCTGCTTGTCCCCACCAGACCTCATGACTCTTTTCGCTGCATGAAGCATCGCGAACGCATTGCCCGTTACCGTCACCTGCGCGAACAGCCCCAGTGGAAGCTGCTTGCCGCCGACCATGCCCCGGAAATCATCGGCCTGTTGCAGGGCCTGCTGATGGACGGCGAGCGCACGTTGCCTTCGTCGGTGCTCAACGAGCGCCTGCAGCGCGCGCTGGACCAGCTGGCCGGCGATGAACTCTCGCGCGAGCTGCCGCGGACCGCGCAGGCCTACATCGCGCACTGGCTGGCCCAAGGCTGGTTGGAGCGCCGCCTGCCCGAAGGCGCCGACCAGGAACAGTACGAGCTGTCGACCGCAGCGCTACAGGCGATCCGCTTCGCCGACGGCCTCGAGCAGGCTCGCGTGGCCGCCACCGAGAGCCGCCTGGCACTGGTCATCGAACAGCTCTCGCAGCTGGCCGCGCAGACCGAGTCCGACCCCGATGCCCGCCTCTCGGCGCTGCGCGACGAGCGCGACCGCATCGACGCCGAGATCGCCCGCGTCGGCGCCGGCCGCGTCACCGCGCTGGATGGCAAGCGCGCCCTGGAACGTGCGCGCCAGATCATCGGCCTGGCCGACGAGCTGACCGAGGATTTCCGGCGCGTGCGCGATGACTTCGAGCAGCTCAACCGCGAGTTCCGCGAACGCATCATCGACGATGAAGGCGAGCGCGGCGACGTGCTGTCGCAGCTGTTCGAAGGCGTGGACGTGATCGGCGAGAGTGATGCAGGGCGCAGCTTCCAGGCCTTCTGGCGTCTGCTCAATGACGCCGAGCAGAGCGCCCAGCTCGATGCCGCGCTGGAAGCGGTGCTGGCGCGTGGCTTTGCCCGGCGCCTGGACCGCAACGAGCGCAACTTCCTGCGCGGCTTCACCAGCACCATGCTCGAGCGCGGTGGCCAGGTGCACGACGTGCTGCAGCACTTCGCGCGCAGCCTGCGCGGCTTCGTACAGAGCCGTGGCTATCTGGAGCAGCGCCGCCTCAACCAGCTGCTCAAGCAGGCGCAGTCCGAAGCGCTGGCGCTGCGTGACGAGTTCCCCGCACAACGCGGCATCGGCCGCGACCTGCAGCTGACCACCAGCCGCCTGCGTTCGTGGTCGCAATGGAAGCTGCACGATCCGCGCAGTGCCCAGGTCGATGGCAACGTCGAGTACAACGACGCGGCCGCGATCAGTCTGGAAAGCGTCGGCGATCTGGTCGCTTCGTCCGAAATCGACTTCCGCACCCTGCGCCGCGACCTGCACGACCTGCTCGATGCACAGCCGCGGCTCAGCATCGCCCAGGCCCTGTCGCAGCGCGAAGCGCCGCAGGGCCTCGGCAGCGTCATCGGCTACCTGTCGCTGGGCACGCGTTTCGGCAACGTGGTCGCCGGCGAGCAGGAGCTTGCGCAATGGCGCGGTGGCGACGGCCAGATCCGCCGCGCCCGCATCCCGCTGGTTTGGTTCACCCAGGAGAGACGCCATGAGCTGGCATGAAGATCCCATCGAAGCACCGCAGGCCGACGTGGCGGAAGACGCCTACGAGGCCGAGCCGGCGGCGACCATGGCGCAGCCCCGCCGTGGCAACGACGTGTACTACCTCGGCGACACCGGGCGCCTGCCGCTGGATGCGCGCCGCGCGCTGTGCCAGCTGCTGATCGGCCCCAGCATCGACCAGCTGCGCCACGCCAAGCTGTGGCCCGCGCTGATCCGCAGCGAAGCGGCCATCCGCTCATCGCTGGCGGACCTGTTCCTGGAACTGGTGCTCGACCGCGACAGCGGCGTGGCGTTCACCCGCCAGGCCGATACCGAAGACGTTGATGCGCCGGTGCTGCTGCGCACCTCGCCGCTGACCTTCATCGACTCGGTGCTGCTGCTGTACCTGCGCCAGCAGCTGGCCGAGGCCGATGCACGCGGCAACCGCGCGGTGGTCGCCGACGCCGAGATGGCCGAAGCGCTGGCCATCTATGAAAAGAACCTGTCCACCGACCGCGCCGGCTTCAACCGCCGCGTTGCCTCGGCGGTGCAGAAGATGAAGGACAACCACATCCTGACCCGCCTCAGCGGCCAGGATGACCGCCACGAAGTCTCGCCGGCGCTGAAGCTGCTGTTCTCCGCCGAAGACGTGTCCCAGCTTTCGGCGGTGTACCGCCAGCTGCGCGAAACCCCGGCCGCCGAGGCCTGAGAGACCCGACCATCGCATGGCTATCTCCAAGCACACTCCCGCACTGTTCAACGAAGGCCTGCCGGACCCGCGCCTGCAGCAGTTCCGCATGCGCCGCCTGCAGGTGCACAACTGGGGCACCTTCAACGGCCTGACCGAAGTGCCGATCGCCGAGCGCGGCTTCCTGTTTGTCGGCCGCTCCGGCTCGGGCAAGTCGACCCTGCTCGATGCCATGTCCGCGCTGCTGACGCCGCCGGCCATCGTCGACTTCAACGCCGCTGCGCGTGAAGCCGAGCGCAGCGGCCGCGACCGCAACCTGGTGTCCTACGTGCGTGGCGCGTGGGCTGACCAGCAGGACAGCGGCACCGGCGAAATCGCCACCCAGTACCTGCGCAAAGGCGCCACCTGGACCGCACTGGTGCTGGAATACCGCGCCGGCGATGGCCGCGTGGTCAGCCTGGTGCGCCTGCTCTGGATCTCCGGCAACGGCACCTCGGCCGGCGATGTGCGCAAGCACTACATGATCGCCGAGCGCCCGTTCGACATCGCCAAGGATCTCGGCGGCTTCGACCTGGACCTGCGCAAGCTCAAGCAGAAGCTGTCCGACCTGCACCACTTCGACACCTTCTCCGGCTACGCCGAGCGCTTCCGCGACCTGCTCGGCATCGACAACGAGATGGCGCTGCGCCTGCTGCACAAGACGCAGTCGGCGAAGAACCTGGGAGACCTCAACGTCTTCCTGCGCGACTTCATGCTCGACACGCCGAAGACCTTCGACGCCGCCGAGCGCCTGGTCAGCGATTTCGCCGAGCTTGATGGCGCACACCAGGCGGTGGTCACCGCCCGCCGCCAGGTGGAAACCCTGCTGCCGGCGCGCGCCTACTACAACGACCTGAAGGAAATGCACCGCCGGCGCGGTGACGACGAAGCCTTGAAACTTGGCGTCGACAGCTTCCGCGAGAGCCGCCGCCAGGCGCTGATCGAAGCGCGCCTGCGCGAGATGGACGTGCGTGACCGCGGCCTGCTTGGCGAAGAAGCCCAGCGCCGTGCTGCACTGGACAATCACACCGAGCGCCTGGCCGAACTGGAGCTGCAGCGCCGCCAGCAGGGCGGTGAGCGCATCGAGGAACTGGAACGCGAGCAGGGTCGTGCCGAAGCTGAGCGCGACCGGCGCCAGGCCAAGCGCGAGCAGGCACGCCAGGCGGCACAGCAGCTGGGGGCCGAACTGCCGGACGACGCGCACGGTTTCGCCGAACTGGTCGAGCGCGCGCAGAACGAGCTGCAGGATCGCCAGCGTGCCTCCTCGGCACTGGACGATGCGATCAGTGATCGCCTCGGTGGCAAGCGCGATGACGAGCGCCGTTTCGGCGAAGTCCGTGCCGAACTCGAAGCGATGCAGCGCACACCGTCCAACATCCCGGCGCCGATGCAGAAGCTGCGTGCGCGCCTGGCCGAAGAGACCGGCATCGCCGAGGCAGCGTTGCCGTTCGTAGGTGAACTGATCCAGGTCCGCGCGGAAGAGCAGGGCTGGCAGGGTGCCATCGAGCGCGTGCTGGGCGGTTTCGCGCTGTCGCTGCTGGTCGACGACAAGCACTACAACGATGTTGCCGAGTGGGTGAACCGCACTCACCTGGGCATGCGCTTCACCTACTACCGCGTGCGCCGCAACGATGATGCGTTCGCGCGCGAACCCTCGGCGAAATCGCTGCTGCACAAGCTTGAACTGCGCGAGCATGTGTTCGAAAGCTGGCTGCGCCGGGAGCTGGGCAAGCGCTTCGACTACGAATGCGTGGATGCCAAGCAACTGCGCAACGTCGACCGCGGCATCACCCGCGAAGGCCAGGTCAAGCATCCAGGTGACCGTTTCGAGAAGGACGACCGCAGTGCAGTGGGCGACCGCCGCCGCTGGATCCTCGGCTTCAACAACCACGACAAGGTCGGTGCCTTCGAGCGCGAAGCCCAGGAACTGGCCAAGCGCATCGCCAGCTGCGAGACCGACATCGCGCGCCTGCGCGGGCAACGTGACCGCGACAACGAACGCCGCCTGGCCTGCCACGAGCTGGTCAGCATCAGCTGGAACGAGATCGACATCGCCGCTCCGCAGCAGCGCCTGAGCGATATCGAAGCCACCCTGCGCGACCTGCGCGAAGGCAACGCCGATCTCGCCAGGCTGGCCAAGCAGATCGACGCCGTGCGTGCGGATATCGAACAGGCACGCCGCACCTATGAGGACGTTCGCGTCGAACGCGGCCAGCTGGTCAAGGAGCGCGACCGTCTCGATCGCGCCCGCCAGCAGAGCCGTGCACTGGTGCTGCCGACCCTGGCCCAGGAGCAGGAGGCCGGGCTTGCCGAGCGCCTGCAGGAGCAGGGTCCGCTCAGCCTGGAAACGCTCGAAGCGCACATGCGCCAGGTCAGCAACGCGCTGAACGAGCAGCTGTCGTCCTCGCAGCAGGACCTCAACCGCATCGAGAACCAGCTGACCGGCTGCTTCCGCCGCTTCATCCAGCAGTGGCCGGAGGAGTCGGGTGACTTCACCGTCTCGGTGGCCTCGGCCGAGGACTTCCTCGCCCGCCTCGAACGCCTGGAACGCGATGGCCTGCCGCAGCACGAAGAGCGCTTCTTCGATCTGCTGCAGAACCAGAGCAAGAACAACCTGCTGGCCCTGCAGCGCCACAGCGCCGAAGCCCGGAAGTCGATCGGACAGCGCCTGGATGAAGTGAATGCCAGCCTGGAGCAGGTGCCGTTCAACCGTGGCACGCTGCTGACCATCGAACTGAGCGACCGCCGCCTGCCGGAAGTCGCCGAGTTCCACCTGCAGCTGCGCGAGGTGCTGTCGCAGCAACAGACCGAGCAGCGTGAACTGGCCGAATCGCAGTTCACCGTGCTGCGCCAGCTGGTCAACCGACTGGGCTCGCAGGAAGGCGAGGACAAGCGCTGGCGCGAGCTGGTGCTGGACGTGCGCATGCACGTGGAGTTCATCGGCGTCGAGCTGGATGCGGAAACGCGCCAGCAGGTCGAGATCTACCGTAGTGGCGCGGGCAAGTCCGGTGGCCAGCGCCAGAAACTGGCCACCACCTGCCTGGCGGCAGCGCTGCGCTACCAGCTCGGCGGCGCCGACAGCCAGCTGCCCAGCTACGCGGCGGTCGTGCTCGACGAGGCCTTCGACAAGGCCGACAACGAGTTCACCGCGCTGGCGATGAACATCTTCGACAACTTCGGCTTCCAGATGGTGGTCGCCACCCCGCTGAAGTCGGTGATGACGCTTGAACCGTTCATCGGCGGCGCCTGCTTCGTCGAAATCAGCGGCCGACACGACTCCGGGGTGTTGCTGATCGAGTACGACGAAGAAGGCAAGCGCCTGAAGCTGCCCGAGCGCAGTCGCCAGCAGGCCAACGAACCGGAAGAAGCCGAGGCCTGAGCGCCTCGGTCCATCTACCTGTAGAGCCGAGCCATGCTCGGCTGCTCTTCGCGACCTGAAACAACGTGCCAACCAAGGTTGGCACCTACCATTTCATAACGTTCCTCACGAACCGCGGAACGTGTCCCACGCCATCCGCGCGATCAGCACCACCACCAGCCCCACGAACAGCTTGCGGATGAACGGCGTGCCGCCCTTCAACGCCAGGCGCGTGCCCACCACCGAACCGATGATGTTGGCTGCGGCCATCGGCAGCGCGAACAGCCACAGGATGTTGCCGGTTGGTACGAAGAACGAGATCGCTGCCACGTTGGTCGCCAGGTTCACGACCTTCGATGCCGCTGACGCGCGCAGGAAATCCAGCCCGAAGAAGCGTACGAACAGGAAGATCAGGAAGCTGCCGGTACCCGGCCCGAAGAATCCATCGTAGAAGCCGATCGCCGCACCGATCGCCAGTGCGATCACCAGCTCGCGGCGGCCGATCTCCTGTGGCCGGTGCAACGCGCCGAAGTCCTTCTTCCACAGCGTGTAGGCCAGCATCGCGATCAGCAGGACCAGCACCAGCGGGCGCACCGCGTCCTTGGGCAGCAGGCTTACCGCAGTGGCCCCGGCGAAGGAGAAGATGAAGGCGGTACCGGCCGCGAACAGTACCGGCTTCCACGGGAAACGCACGTTGCGCGCGTAACGCCAGGCAGCCGCACCGGTACCGAACATCGAACTGAACTTGTTGGTGCCGAACAGCATCGCCGGTGTCTGCTGCGGCAGCACCGTGAACAGTCCCGGCAGCTGCACCAGGCCACCGCCACCGACGGCGGCATCCACAAGACCGGCGATGAAGGCGATCACCACCAGCCACCACAACTCGGGGGGAACCAGTTCCAGCACGGCGATCAATCAAGGTGGGGGCGCGACAGCATACGCCCTTCGCCGATGGATGCTGGCGGCGCTCCGCGCGACAATGCGCGCATGAGCCGAAAACCTGCCGATCCCTGTCCCTGCGGGCTACCCGCGGAGTACGCCGCCTGCTGTGGCCGTTTCCATGCCGGCGACACCGTCCCCGACGCCGAACGCCTCATGCGTTCGCGCTACAGCGCGTACGTGCGGGGCCTGGCAGGCTACCTGCGCCAGAGCTGGCACCCGGACACGCGTCCGGTCGAGTTGTCGCTGGATGACGCGCCCGGGCAGCGTACGCACTGGCTGGGCCTGACCGTCCATGAGCACACCGTCACCGGCGCTGACAGCGCCGAGGTGAGGTTCACCGCCCGCTACCGGGTAGGCGGCGGCAGCGCGGTGAAGATGACCGAACACAGCCGCTTCCTGCGCATCGACGGTCGCTGGTACTACCTCGACGCAGTCTGAGCCTCAGCCCGCTGTCCGGCGTTCGCCCGGATCTGGTTGCGGCCGCCGTCCTTGGCTGCGTACAGCGCCCGGTCGGCGGCCTTGACCACCGCTGCCGGGCGCGGGTCCACAAGGCTGTCGGCCAGGCCGATGCTCACCGTCACCTGCACCACCGGGCCGCTGCCGCCGCGCCCGCGTTGCTGACGCCCGGCGTCATCGTCGCGGCTGCGGGTGCTGCGGTCGCGCAGCTGCATGCGGGTGTCCTCGATGCTCTGCCGCAAGGCTTCCACGGCATCCATGCAGGCGTCGGCCGGCTGGCCCAGGAACACCACCGCGAACTCCTCGCCGCCGTAGCGGAACGCACGGCCACCATCACCCACCCGCGCCAGCCGCGAGGCCACCAGGCGCAGCACGTCGTCGCCGGTGTCGTGGCCGTGGGTGTCGTTGAACGATTTGAAGTGGTCCACGTCCACCATCGCGATGCTGTAGGTGCCGCGCGCCCGTTGCAGGGTCTCATTGAAGGCGCGGCGCCCCGGCAAGCCGGTCAGTTCGTCGCGGAACGCCATGTGGAACGACTCCTGCAGCATCGCGCCCAGCATCAGCAGCAGGGCCGCACTGGCCAGCGCAGGCAGCAGCACCGGCTGCAGGAAGACCCTCGGCAGCATCCACCACAGGCACAGCAGCGCCAGCAACATAGCCGTGTGCAGCGGCCGCGGAAGGCGCCATGCCTGCCAACCCAGCGCCGCCGTGGCCAGCAGGAACAGCAGCGCCGGCAGCTGCGCCAGCGCGTTCCAGTCGGCCGGGATCCACGCCCAATGACGGTTCGACAGCAGATCATGCATGCCGCGCGGCTGCTGCGCGGCCAGCAGCAGGAAGATCAGCAATGCCGTACTGCTGGCGACGGAGCGCAACAGCAGGTCGTGCCTGCGCCGCCCACGCTCCGGCCACAACGACAGGCCGGCGAACAGCAATGGCAGCCACGCCGAGATGGCATGGAAGCGCAGCGGTGTCAGCGCGCTGACATGGCCGCTGCGCAGGTAGCCGCCGACATCCTGGTGCAGCAGCGCGAACATGACTGCCACCACCAACAGCAGGCAGAGCGCACGCACCTGGTGGTAGAGAAGGGCCAGGCCGGCACTGAGGCAGGCCAGCAGCCAGGGCAGAACGCGTTGGGCCGGACTGGCCACGTCTTCGTTGCCCAACGCCGCCCACAGCACCACGGCAACCAGCACGGCGGGCAGCACGAACAGGTAGTGCGCAGGCTGGCGGAGCGGATGCAGGGGCAATCAGGAATTCCAGCGCGGTGACGACGCGGCCGCAGCATTGCCGTTAGCGGCGTTCGGGGCGGCTTCTTGAATGCGGCAGGCCCATCCATGTGAACGAAGTGACGCCGGACCATGACATCGCACTCACCCGCCGGCACCGATGCTGTCGGCATGGACAGCGTACCCGCCGCCGTCGCTGCCCCGCAGCACGATCTCGCCCACCAGTTCGCACGCGTGCGTGCGCGCAGCATGCAACTGGCCGGCCCGCTCAGCGCCGAGGACGCCATGCTGCAGAGCATGGCCGATGCCAGCCCCAGCAAGTGGCACCTGGCCCACACCACCTGGTTCTTCGAACGCTTCGTGCTGGCAGGATTCGCCAGCGCGCCGGCGCATGATCCAGCCTGGGACTATCTTTTCAACAGCTACTACAAAAGTATCGGTCCGGCGCACGCGCGGCCGCAACGCGGTCAGTTGTCGCGGCCATCGCTGCAGCAGGTGCGCGACTACCGCCAGCAGGTCGACATGCAGGTGCAGTCACGGCTGGCGGCGGGTGACCTCGACGCGCAGGCGCTGCACCACCTGCAGTTGGGCCTGCAGCACGAACAGCAGCACCAGGAACTGCTGTTGACCGACATCAAGCATGCGTTCTGGTGCAATCCATTGCAGCCGGCCTACCGTGAGGACCTGCAGCCTGCCACCAGCGCTGCCAGTGCGCAGGGCTGGATCGAATCACCCGAACGCATCGTCACCATTGGCGCCGCAGCCTGGCCGCAGCACGCCGCCTTCGCCTACGACAACGAATCGCCGGCGCATCGCGTGCTGCTCCCCGCACACGCACTGGCAGAGCGTCCCGTCAGCAATGGCGAGTACCTCGCCTTCATCGAGGCTGGCGGCTACCGCGAGCCGCGCTGGTGGCTCAGCGAAGGCTGGGCGTTGCGCGAAGCCGAGGGCTGGCAGCACCCGCTGTACTGGGACGATGCCCTGCAGCGCGAGTACACCCTCGGCGGTTGGCGAGAGCTGGACCCGCATGCGCCGGTCTGCCACCTCAGCTATTACGAGGCCGATGCCTGCGCCCGCTGGGCTGGTGCGCGCCTGCCCAGCGAGTTCGAGTGGGAAGCCGCCGCTGCGTCGCAGCCCCTGCGTGGCCATTTTGCCGACGACGATCAGCTGCACCCTCGGGCGGGGCAGGGCAGTGGGCTGCGGCAGCTGTTCGGCGATGTATGGGAATGGACCCACAGCGCGTATGGCGCCTATCCGGGCTTTCGCCCTTTCGCCGGCAACCTCGGTGAGTACAACGGCAAGTTCATGTGCGGGCAATGGGTGCTGCGCGGTGGCAGCTGCGCCACGCCGCGTGGCCACGTGCGAGCCAGCTACCGCAACTTCTTCATGCCCCCGGCGCGTTGGCAGTTCTCCGGGCTGCGCCTGGCCAGGGATCTCGCATGAGTACGGTGCAGGACGCGCTGCAGGCGCTGACCGATCTCACTCCCGGCCGCCAGCAGATCCTTACCGACGTGATGGCCGGGTTGTTGCGCACGCCCCGCCAGCTGCCGTCCAAGTACTTTTACGATGCACGCGGCTCGCGCCTGTTCGAGCAGATCACGCATACTCCCGAGTACTACCCCACGCGCACCGAGCTGGCCCTGCTTTCACGGGTACTGCCGGACATCGCCCGAAGCGTCGGGCCGCACCTGCACGTGGTGGAACTGGGCAGCGGCAGTGGCCGCAAGACCGCGTTGCTGCTGACCGCCCTGCACGAGCCGGTGGCCTACACGCCGATAGAAATCTCGCGTGCCGCGCTGCTGTCCAGCATCGACCATCTGGCCCCGGCGCTGCCCGAGGTGGAGATGCTGCCGGTCTGTGCCGACTTTACCCGTCCCGTCGCCGTACCCATGGCCGAACGCGGACCCGCGCGACGGCTGCTGTTCTTCCCTGGTTCCACGCTGGGCAACTTTGAAGGAGAAGACGCGGTCGCGCTGCTGCGCGCGATGCGCCAGACCATGGGGCATGATGGCCTGGCCCTGGTCGGCATCGACCTGCACAAGGACCCGGCGTTGATCGAAGCGGCCTACAACGATGCGCAGGGCGTCACCGCCGCATTCACCCTCAACCTGCTGGCCCGCCTAAACCGCGAGATCGGCAGCGACTTCGATCTCGATGGCTTCCGTCATCGTGCACGCTACAGCACTGCGCGGTTGCGCATCGAGACCGATCTGGTCAGCCAGCGGGCACAGGACGTCCACCTGGATGGCCACATTTTCCACTTCGCCGCCGGTGAACCCATCCGCGTCGAGTACAGCCACAAGTACACCGATGACAGCTTCGACGCGCTGTTGCGGCAGTCGGGCCTGCAGGTGGCGCAGCGATGGGATGCCGAAAGCCCCGCCTATGGCCTGCGCTTGCTGCGCCGCGCCTGAGGTGGTGGCCAGCCGGTGGCCCTTCAGGTTCGGCGGCACCGCTGCCCCTAAGATGGCCGTGCAACGGCAACACGGAGGACGCCATGCCTGTTCTGACCACGCTCGGCCTGGCGGCCGCCCTTGCGTCGACCCCGGCGCTGCCTGCGGCTTCCGCCACCAGCACCGATCCGGCGTTCAGCCGCTGCTTGGCGGGCCTGCAGGCCACCGCCGCGACCCAGGGCATCGGCGCCGACCGCTTCAACGAGATCACCGCCGGGCTCACCCCGGACCCCAGCGTGCTCGGCCTGCTCGATGCACAGCCCGAATTCACCACGCCGATCTGGGACTATCTGGCCGCGCTGGTTGATCGCCAGCGTGTGGCTGATGGTCGCGCCCTGCTGCAGCAGCACCGCGACCTGCTCGATCGCGTGTCGGCCCAGTATGGCGTCGATCCGGCCACAATCGTCGCGGTCTGGGGCGTGGAGAGCGACTACGGCCGCGTGTTCGGCAAGCGCCCGCTGCTGCAGTCATTGGCCACGCTGTCGTGCGCCGGCCGCCGCCAACCTTTCTTCCGCGGTGAGCTGCTGGCGCTGCTCAAGCTGATCGACCGCGGCGACCTGCAGGCACAGGGGCTCACCGGCTCCTGGGCCGGTGCCTTCGGGCACACCCAGTTCATGCCCAGCACCTATGCACGCATCGCCGTGGATGGTGATGGCGATGGCCGCCGCGATCTGGTCGGCAGCATTCCCGATGCACTGGCCTCCACCGCCAACTACCTCAAGCGTGCCGGTTGGCGCAGTGGTGAACCATGGGGCATGGAGGTGCGTGTGCCCGCCGGCTTCAACGCCAGCCAGGCCGGCCGCACCCAGCGTCGCGCCCTGGCCGATTGGCGCGCGCAGGGCGTGACCGCGCTGGATGGCAGCGCGTTGGCTCCGGCCAACCTGCCGGCGGATGCGCGCGCCGCCCTGCTGCTGCCGGCCGGCAACAAGGGCCCGGCGCTGCTGGTGTTCCGCAACTACGACGCGATCTACAGCTACAACGCTGCCGAAAGCTATGCGCTGGCGATCGCGACGCTGGCCGACGAGTTGCGGGGCGGCAACGGGTTGGCTACCGCCTGGCCGACCGACGATCCAGGCCTGGGCCGCGATGAGCGCCGCCAGCTGCAGACCCTGCTGCTGGCCCGCGGCCACGACATCGGTGCTGCCGACGGCATGATCGGTACCGCCACGCGCCGCGCGATCCAGGCCGAGCAGCAGCGCCTGGGCTGGGCCAACGCAGATGGGCGCGCGGGACAGCGTATCCTTCGCACTCTGCAGAACGCGCCGCGCACTGCGCCGGTGCCCACGCGTTTCATGCTTCCCAGCAACTACAGTGCCGTGCAATCGCCGGCCATACGGAGTCGATCCCACGTGCAGCAGATCCAGGGTGTACGCAGCGGGCAGTACCAAGGGCTCGATGCCTGGCTGGTGGAAACCGCCGACGCCAGCGCGGCCGTCAGTGTGTTTGGCGGCCAGCTGCTTTCCTTCGTGCCCAAGGGCCAGCCGGATCTGATGTGGCTGTCCCCCCGGCGCGCCGAACTGCCCACGCCGATCCGCGGAGGCAGCCCCGTCTGCTGGCCGTACTTCGGCCGCCAGGGCCAGGGCAACGACGTGCCCGCCCACGGTTTCGTGCGTACCGTGCCGTGGGAACTGCAACAGGCCCGTCGCCTGGACGACGGCAGCATCGAGCTCACGCTGGCACCCCCGGTGCTGCAGAGCCTGGACCTGCGGCTGCGGATGACTGTGCGCGTAGGCCGCCAGTTGACCCAGCGACTGATCACCGAGAACGTCGGCAGTTCCCATGCCAGCATCACCCAGGCGCTGCACAACTATTTCCGCGTGGGTGATGCCAGCGCGGTGGAGGTGGACGGCGTGGACGGGCTGGACTATCTGGACAAGTTCGAGAACTATGCGACGCCGCGTCGGCAGCAGGGCGCCTGGACGTTGCGCGATCCCCGTGATCCCGGGCGCAGCGATCGCATCTACACGCAGGCCAAGGGTCACTATGTCCTGCGCGATCCGGTGCTGAAACGCCGCATCGACATCCGTACGGAAGGAAGCCGCTCGCTGGTGGCGTGGAATCCCGGTGCCGAGGCTGCAGCGAAGATGGCAGATGTGGGTGAGGGCTGGCGCGACTACGTCTGCCTGGAAGCGGCCAACGCCGGGCCCGACGTGGTGACCCTGCCGCCGGGTGGCAGCCATGTGCTGTCTCAGACATTGTCAGCGGCACCGTGGACACCGGTCACCCGGTAACGAATCAACGCAGCAAGGACGTTTTCATGCAGGAAGCACAGTGGTGGTACGCCAACAGCAGGCAGAGCGAAGGACCGGTGGACCTGGCCGCCCTGCGTCGCCTGCAGCAGGACGGCACGGTGACGGCACGCACGCTGCTGTGGCGCGAGGGCATGCCCTCGTGGCGCCCATTGGCGGAGCTGGAACAGGATTCAACGCCCATCGAGATGGCGCCGGCTCCGGATATCGACACAGCCCCACCGGTTGAGGTCGTTGCGCCAAGTGTCGGCGATCCGTCCGATCCGTATCGAGTGCCCGCCGCTGCACCGGATACCGCTGCCGCCGCGGGGCTGGAGGGCGAGATGGCCTTGTACGCCAGCGTGGTCGGCGGCAACTTCCCGATCTATCGCCAGCGCTGGCGGCTGGATCAGGGCATTGCCACGGCCAGTGGCACCTGGCACTGGCCGGCCTTCCTGCTCGGCCCGATCTGGATGATGTACCGCAGGATGTACCGCCTGGCGGCAATGTGGGTCGGCCTGCTACTGCTGATCAGCGTGGTGGAAACCTTGCTGGATGTGCCCGAAGGCGTGTCGCTGGTCATCACCATCGCGCTCAGCGTCACTACCGGCACCTTTGGCAACACCTGGTACCTGGCACACTGCCAGCGCCTGATCGCCCAGGCCCGTGCCGTCAGCGGCGGCGATGACGCACGGCTGCGCAGCGAACTGACCGCACGCGGCGGCACCAGCGTGGTCGCCACACTGGCCGCCATCGTCATCTCGGTGGTGTTGAGCACCGTCGGCGCCGCACTGGCGGGGTAGGACAGGTCAGCGGCCCTGACGCGGCCGCAGCACCAGCAGGCACAGCGCACCGGCCACCAGGCCCCAGAACGCCGAACCGATGCCGGCCAGTGAGACGCCGGAGGCGGTGACCAGGAAGGTGACCAGTGCCGCCTCGCGGTCCTGCTCTACTGCCAGCGCACTGGCCAGGCTGTTGGCGATGGTGCCGAACAACGCGATACCGGCCACGCAGGCCACCAGCTCCTTTGGGAAAGCCGCGAACAGGGCGGCGACGGTGGCACCGAACAGCCCGATGACAATATAGAAAGCCCCAGCGGCCATGGCGGCGGTGTAGCGCCGTGCCGGATCCTCGTGCGCATCACGGCCCATGCAGATCGCGGCCGTGATCGCGGCCAGGTTCAGTGCGTAGGCACCGAACGGCGCCAGCAATGTATTGACCACGCCGATCCAGCCGATCAGCGGCGACACCGACGCGTCATAGCCGGAGGCACGCATCACTGCCACACCGGGGATGTTCTGCGAGGCCATGGTGACCACGAACAGGGGCAGGGCGATGCCGGCTACCGCAGTCCAGGACAGGGACGGGGTCACCCATTGCGGCACCGCCAGCTGCAGCTGCACCTGCTGTGCGTGCAGCAGGTCACGGCTGGCTGCGACCGCGATGCCGACCAGTAGTGTGGCGATGACCGCATAGCGCGGGAACAAGCGGCGTCCCGCCAGCCAGGTGGCGAACATTGCCAGTGCCAGTACCAGTTGGGAATTCATGGCCACGAACACGTCCAGACCGAAGCGCAGCAGCACGCCGGCCAGCATGCCGGCGGCCAGCGCCATCGGCACCCGCTGCATCAATCGCGCGAACACCCCGGAGAAGCCTGCCAGCATGCCAAGCACCGCAGCGAGCAGGAATGCGCCGGTGGCTTCAGCGAGCGAGTCGCCACCAGCACCGACCACCAGCATCGCCGCGCCCGGTGTCGACCATGCGGTCACCACCGGCACGCGATAGCGCAGCGACAGCCCGATGCAGGTGACACCCATGCCCAGTCCCAGTGCCCACATCCATGAGGCGATCTGTGCCTGGTCGGCACCGACAGCCTGGGCGGCCTGGAACACGATCACTGCGGAACTGGCGAAGCCGACCAGCACGGTGATGAAGCCGGCGACCACGGCCGGCACTGAAAGGTCGCGCCACCATGCTTGCCGCACCTGCATGTTCATTGCCGTCTCTCCTTGTTGCATCCGTGCATTGATAGCCGTTGCGGCGTTGACCGCGCAACGCGCGGGCAACGCCGCAGTGATCTTCGAGCGTACGTCATGCCTGAAGTCGCGGCGCTTCTGTCATCACCATGAAAAAAAAGCCTTGACGAAATCTGCAGGATCTCTAGAATTCGCCCCCTTGCTGCAACGCATCGCTTCCTCGGAAACGGCACGCGATCAGCAACGCCATCACCGGCGAACGAGTTGATCGAACGAAGGTGTTGACGGACTCGGAAAGTCCGGCATAATAGGCGGCTCGCAACGACGAAAGACCCTCGGGTCCAACGACGAAGCAGCATCGGCAACAACGTCCACTCCGGTGAGACGGCCTTGAAAAAAGGTGTTGACGAAGCGGAAAAGCCGGCTATAATGGGCGGCTCGCTA